>JBEKYW010000021.1:0-73552 GCA_049510555.1 Bryobacteraceae bacterium | reverse complement strand
ATCTGGTAGATGCGGCCGCGCGGCGAATCCATTTCCAGCCCCAGCTCGCGGTACGTCGGGCAGGCGTTCAGGCAAAGCCCGCAGTGGACGCAGCGGTCGAGATCGAACTGCCTCGGCCCCACACCGGGTTTTTCAGATACGGCGATACAGTCGGCCACGGTTCAAAAGGTTGGCGGGGTCAAACAGGTTCTTGACGCGCCGCATGATTTCCAAATCGCCGCCAGCGGACGGCCACAGTTCGAGCGTCTGCTGGCGCTCTTCCGGCGAAAACTCGATGACGGCCCGCCAGCCGCGCCGGACGGCCTCGGAGAGCCAGCTTGCGGCGGCCTCGGATTGCTCGAAGTAGCCGTAACAGACTCCCGAACCCGCGCGCGCCAGCGCCGGACCCTCGAACGAGGCGAGGACGACTTCCAGCTCTTTCAGCGTACACGAGGCGCGGACCACCGTGCCATCGGCGTGCCGGCCGAGGAATGCCGGGGTAAAGCTTTCCACGTCGCGCCACAGGGTCTCCGGGCAGGGGTTCTCGACCGCCAGGCGGCCGGCGATGTGCGCCAACTCATATTCGTAGCGGTCCACGGAGGCCGCGTTGCCGCCGGCGCGGACAGCCAGCAGCCAGGCGCGATCCCCGAAAGCCATCCCGGCTGCCGGGTTCAGCAGGTCGATGGCGGCCGGCTGAAGCACGCTGGCGAGGATCTGGTCGCGCGCGGCCATGGCGCGCGCGAGCGAATCGAACGGCAGCAGAAAACTGCGCTCTGTTTCCGGCGCCGGCTGGAGTTTGAAATTGACCACGGCGATGGCGGCCAGCGTGCCGAACGACCCGATCATGAGCTTCGCCATGTCCAGCCCGGCGACATTCTTGACCACCATGCCGCCGGACTGTACCAGCTTGCCTTCGAGCGTGGCGAACTGCATGCCGATCACCAGGTCGCGCGCCGTGCCGTAAAGACGCCGGCGCGGGCCGCTGGAGTTGGAGGCGATGACGCCGCCCACGGTGGCGTCTTCGAACGGCGGATCGAGCGGAATCATCTGCCGGTTGGCGGCCAGCATACGTGTCAGATCGCGCCAAAGCAACCCGGCTTCCACGCTGATGGTGAGATCGCGCGGCTCGTACTCGATGACGCGTTTTAGGGCCGACGTGCTGATGGCGGCGTCGGCTTGCTCGATGGGTCCGGCCATCCGGCGCTTGGTGGAATTGCCGGCGAGCGCGATGGTGTGCCGGCGCACGGCGGCATCGCAGAGCGTCTCCGCGAGTTCCACGGGAGTTTGTGGCGCGAGGGCTTCTATAGCGTAGTCCACGAGGGTTCCGTGTGAAACACGATGTGGCGCAGGATGGAGTTGAGGATGGTGAGCACGATGGAGCCGGCGACGGCCGAAAAAAAGCCGTGAACCGCAAAACCGGGCGTAAACAGCGATGCGAGCTTCAACAGCAAGGCATTCACCACCAGCAGAAACAGACCCAGCGTCAGGAAGATCAAGGGCCATGCGAAAAAGCGGAACACGGGCCCCGCCACGGCATTGACGATGGCGATGACGATGGTGGCAATCAGCGCCGCGCCGAAGTCGCGAACCTTGATGCCAGGGATGATCTGCGCCACCAGCCAGAGCGCCAGAGCGCTCACGAACCAGCTCACGATGAGATGCAGCATTTGGACCTCCGGCCAGAGACAATCATAAGCCATGGCGCCGTTCTATGCCGGGACCTCCGGTTAAGCGTACCCGGCTGGGAAGGCGGTGGAAGAGGTCCACGACGAACTGCGGCGGCGCAACGGGTCGCTGTGCGTCGCGGAGCCGGATAAGCTCGAGGGCCTGGAGAGACTGGAGAAGTTGCTCCGGTAAGTCCTTACTGCTGGAGCTTCAGAAACACCACCGCCCCGTCACCGCGAAACACCAGGTCCGCGGGGGCTTGCCTGGCGGCCTCGGCCTTGCGCGTTTCCACGCGGCCATAGACTACCGCCCAACGGTCATAGTCCGCAGTGCCGAAGCGGAATTTGCCAAGCGAGGTGTGCTGCTGGATGCCAGCGAGCTTACGGCGGAGCGCCACGGCGTCCAGTTCGAAATCGCCGGGCGGCTTGGGGCCGTCCATCGAGTCCTCCACGAGCCACAGCAGAGGCGGGACCGGCGCGCCGGCGTCGCAGACCTGTTCGCCCATCCAGCGGCCGTTCTCGCGGAAGGAGTACCGGCCGAGCACGGCAACCGTCTTGCCCTCGTTGGACGGCAGGTCGTGGAGAATCTCGCAGACGGTGAGCGGGACGAGCGGCGGATCGGCCGCCAGGGCGAACCCGCACAGCAGCACCGCCAGGTATGCCCATCGCCAAGCTCCGGTATCCCGCTGAACCCTGAACGGCATGGTGCGGCTCGGCCGATGGTGAAACGGAATAGACAGCCTCGCACTTCCCACCGGTTACATCCATTATGACCGACTGTCGCGGTCAATTCACGGCCAGCCAGGGCTGGTCATGCCGGGGGAAGCCCCGCGATCCGGCCACACTGCCGCGCGAGCGGAAAGCAGTATGCTGGTGTATCACACGGGCCGGTAATGAAGCCAAGAATAGACTTTCGCCGGGCACTGGTTCTGGTGGGGATACTCTCCCTGCAGGCAATGGCCTTGTTCTCCTGCCTGGATCGCCTGCCGGTCTGGACCGACGAACTCTTCACTTACGGAATCATGCGGCAGCCTCTGCCGGTGATGATCAAAACGCTTCAGGCGGATATCCATCCGCCTCTCTACTATCTGTTGCTGCGCCTCTGGCCCTGGCACGACCTCTCGGGACTCCGGGCCTTCTCCGCCGTCTGGGCGCTCGCCGCGGTGCTGCTGCTGGACCGGCTGTGGGTCCGGCGCTGGAAGAACGGCTACCGCATCCTCGCGCTGTGCCTGTTGGCCTTCTCGCCGTGTCTGCTGCTGTATGGCCGAATGGCCCGATCGTATGCCATGCAGATGTGTCTCGCCCTGGCGGCGGTCGCGTTCCTCTGGTCGTGGATCCGGACACGGAAGCGCTCCGTCCCCGCCTTCCTGGCTTGCCTGTTGCTCCTATATACCCACTATCTTCCGGGCATTGCGGTTCTCGCGGCGTTCACGATTGCCGGGCGGCGGCGGCTCCCCGTGCGCCAGCTCGTCATCTTCCTCGCAGCGATCTTCTGCGGATACCTTCCCTGGCTTCCGACACTCGCCTTCGCCATGGCCCGCTGGGGTGGCCCGCCGGACTTCTTTTCGCGGTACACCATCACGGGCTCACCGCTCGCGGAACAAGTAGTGAAGGCCGGCTACGGGGCGGTCTCTCTCAGCATCGGGGAGTCCTTTCCTTTTCTCTCCCTTCTTCTGGTGCCGGTGATCCTTGCCGTGGCCTGGTATGGCGCGTGGCTGTCGGCCCGCTTCGCCGGTTCCTTGACGGCGATGGCCGTCATCGCCGCGATCATCGGATTCCTCGGCGTGTCCCGCTGGGTGGCCTATCCTTTCATCCCCGCGCGGCTGCTTTGGCTTCTTCCCTTCCTGACCCTCGCGACAGCTTTCGGCCTTCGGAAAATGGCGTGGAAAGGACGCTGGGTTGCGGCCCTGATCCTGCTCTCGTTTGCGGCATCGGCGCGGGACTATTTCCGAAAGGAAAACTACCTGAACAAGGGCTATGCCGCGCCTGTGCGTGAGATCGCGGCCGAGTTGAATCGCAGGGCGACCGCCAAGGACCTGATAATCGTAGACGCCTTCAACACCGACGGATACGCGCTGAAGTTCTATGTGTCCGCTCCGGCGCCATTACTCTTCATCGTGGAGTCCGACGAGCGGAGCATCCTCGATCGCGCCGCCAAAGCTGAATCCGTCTGGATCGTCCGCAATGAGCGAGACATCTCGCCGGGGAGGCTGACCTCGCGGGTTGAGGAAACCGCGTGCGCCTCCCGCCGGCGTGAGAAAGCCGGCTATTTGCCCTACTCGGCCTGGCAGCGCGCCACCGCCCAATTCATCACCGGAAAACCGCTTACCTACTTCTATCAGGTCGTTCACTGCCAATGATTGTGGCAGCCCGGCCTCGCACGGAGCAGGAGCGCTGCGGCGCTACAATCAAATCAATCCGTGCGCCAAACCTGGGATCAACTCCGCCGCACGCTGGACCGCCGCATGCGGTACAAGATCACCCGCGCGGGCCTGCTGTTCACCGTTGCCATCCTGGCGGTCGGCTTCGGCGCCGTCATTTCCGCCAACAACCTGTTGTTTCTCATCACGGCGGCCATGCTGGCCACGCTGCTGGTCTCCGGGTTGGTCAGCCGCCTTTGCCTGGCGGCGCTTCAGTTGGACTTCCTGGTGCCCGAGCACGTCCCCGCCGGGCGCACCGTCCCCGGCAAGCTCTTCGTGCGCAACCAGAAGTGGTTCATGCCCTCGTTCTCCATCCGGGTGGAAGGGGTTCGAGACCCGGCCAGCCCGGTTTTGAAATCGGGTGTGTATTTCCCGCTGATCGCCGGCGGCGCGACGCTCCAGGAGACCGTCGAAGTGCGCTTCCCCAAGCGCGGCGCTTACCGCCAGAACAGCTTCGCATTCTCGACTTCGTTCCCCTTCGGCTTCCTGGAAAAATCCGCGCGCGTCACCTTGCGCCGTGAAATGGTGATCTACCCTTCCATCGACCCGCGCCCCGGCTTCGACAATCTGCTGGCGGGCATCGCTGGAGAAATCGAGACGCACTACCGCGGCTTGGGCAAGGACTTCTACCGCATCCGGCCTTACCAGGCGTTCGAGAGCGCCCGCCACGTGGATTGGAAGGCCTCGGCCCACACCGCCAGCCTGCAGGTCCGCGAATTTGCGCGCGAGCAGGAGCAGACCGTCGAGATCTTCCTGGACCGCGACATCCCGCCCGCGCTGGACGCCTGGTTCGAGCACGCCATCGATTGCTGCGCGTTCCTGGCGTGGCGCCTCTCCAGCCGGGGCGCGGCCATCCACTTCCGCTCCCACGGCTTCGATTTCCGGCAGCCCGAAGAGGGCGACATATATACCATCCTGAAGTACCTGGCTCTGGTCTACCCGCAAAGCGCCCATGCTGCGGAAGCCCCGCTGGATGACACCAGCTACAAGATCGTCTTCACGCCGTCGCCGCGCGCGTTCCGCGATGCCGGCTGGATGGACGCGCGCATTCTGGCTCCCGATGTGCTTCCCGTTCCCGCCGCCGGCCCAGGAGCCGCCCAAGGTTGAGCCGGCGCCGGACGAACCCGCGCTTGCATTAAGTGACCACAAGTGGTCATAATAGGTGCATGAAGGGCAAGGTCGGCATCGCCGAATTGAAAGCGCACCTCAGCTACTACGTTCGCGCCGCGCGGAAGGGCAGGGAGATCGTCATCAAGGACCGCAACACGCCAGTGGCGAAGCTGGCGCCCCTGGAGCCTGCATACAGATTGCTGCGGGTGATCCCCGCCACGCGGTCGATGGCGGAGGTAGAGCGCATGTTGGATGCAAATCCGAGCGCCCCGGTTCTCCCGCCAGGTCTGCTGGATGAAATTTTCGCGGACACCAGGAAGGACGTGTACGACAAATGGATCGCGGGAGAGCTTACCTAGACTCCTCCGTCTTACTGCGCAGGCTGCTTCGTGAACCGGGCGCCGTGTCAGGCCTATCGCAATGGGCGCTGGTTGCCAGTGAACTGCTGGAAGTAGAAGTCCGGCGGACGTTGCATCGTCTTTGCGCCGCCCAGGCGATGTCCGAACAGGATTTCGCCCTGCGCACCGAGGAGTTGCACGCACTTTTGGCTGCCGTGGACCAGGTTCCACTTTCGAAAGTCATCCTGAAACGGGCCGGCGGCCCGCTCGGCGGCTCTCTCAAGACCCTCGACGCCATCCACCTGGTTACGGCGATGTTATGGTCGGAATCGAACGGCGTGAGCATCCTTTTCCTTACCCACGACCGCCAACTCGCCAATGCCGCGCGGGCCTGCGGTCTCACTGTCTATCCCGATTCGATACGCCAGCAAGGCGTCTGATACCATTAGGAATCACCCTTGACCGGCACTGTTCCAGACATCCTGGCCCGTATTGTCGCCAGGAAGCGCGAAGAGCTTGCGCGTGGCGCCGCACCGCTTGACCAGTGGGAGCGCCAGGCCGAGTCATGCCTTGCCGCGCGCCGCGATTTTCGCGCGGCCCTCGGCGCGCATGCGCCCGCTATCATCGCGGAAGTCAAGAAGGCCTCGCCCAGCCAGGGCGTGCTCTCGGCCGATTTCGACGCCGCACGCATCGCCTCGGCATACCAGCGCGGCGGCGCGGCGGCGCTCTCCGTGCTCACCGACGAAAGCTTCTTCCAGGGGAGCCTCGGCGACCTGGAAGAGGCGCGGGCGGCCGTCTCGCTTCCCGTTTTGCGCAAGGATTTCACGATCGCCAGGTCCCACATTGTGGAAGCCGCGGCCCACGGCGCCGACGCCATCCTGCTCATCGCCGCCCTCCTCACCGAGGGCGAAATCCGCGGTTTCCGCGAAGCTGCCGCGTCCTACCGCATGGCCGCGCTGGTGGAAGTGCACGACCGCCGCGAGCTGGATATCGCCCTGGCCGCCGGCAGCGACCTCATCGGAGTCAATAATCGCGACCTCACCACCTTCGAAGTAACTCTGGAAACATCATTGCGCCTGGCCGAGCACATTCCCCCGGGCGTGGTCCGCGTCAGCGAAAGCGGCATCCACGACGCGCGCGACATCGCCACGCTGCGCGCCGCGGGTTACACCGCCTTTCTGGTGGGCGAGCACCTCATGAAGTCGGGCGACCCCGCCGCCGCCCTGAAGAAACTGGTGGCGGCATGATCCTCAAAATCTGCGGCATCACCAACCAGGAAGACGCCACCGCGGCCATCGCGGGCGGCGCCACCGCCATCGGCTTCAATTTCTATCCGCGCAGCCCGCGCTACCTCGCGCCGGAGCGCGCCGCCGGCATTCGATCGGCGCCGGGCGTGCGCCGCGTGGGAGTGTTCGTCGGCGAGGCGCGCGCGCGCGTCGAGGAAATCGCCCGCATCGCGGCGCTGGATGTCGCGCAACTGCACGGGGATGAGGCGCGCGCCGAGTACCCGGCATCCCTGGCGGTGTGGAAAGCCGTTCGCGTGAGCGAAGGTTTCGATCTGGCGCGGTTCCGCGATTGCCCGGCTGAAGCTCTGCTGTTGGATGGTCCGGCTTCCGGCAGGCCCTTCGACTGGCGCCTGGCGGTCGCGGCTCCAAAACCCGTCATCCTGGCCGGAGGGCTGGATGCCTCCAATGTCGCGCAGGCCGTGGCGCTGGCGCATCCCTGGGGCGTGGATGCCTGCTCGCTCCTCGAAAGCGCGCCGGGCAAGAAGGACCACCGGAAGATGAACGAATTCCTGCAAGCGGCCAGGGCGGCGCTCGGCCGATGACTCCGCAGCCCGATCGAGGTGGCCATTTCGGACCCTACGGCGGTCGCTACGTGCCCGAGGTCCTCATGGCGCCCATCGAGGAGCTCGAGAAGGCGTACCTGGCCGCGCGCGACGATCCCGCATTTCAGTCCGAGCTGGGCGAGCTGCTGCGCGCCTACGCCGGACGCCCCACGCCGCTTTATTTCGCCAAGAGGCTCACCGAAAGCCTGGGCGGCGCGCGGCTGTGGCTCAAGCGCGAAGATCTGCTGCACACCGGCGCGCACAAGATCAACAATTGTCTCGGCCAGGCGCTGGTGGCGCGCCGCATGGGCAAGCGCCGCATCATCGCCGAGACCGGCGCCGGCCAGCACGGCGTCGCCACGGCCACCGTCTGCGCGCTGCTGGGCTTCGAATGCGTGGTGTACATGGGCGAGGAGGACATGCGCCGGCAGCGCCTCAACGTCTTTCGCATGCGCCTGCTGGGGGCCAAGGTGGTGAGCGTCTCGAGCGGCAGCCGCACCCTCAAGGACGCCATCAGCGAAGCCATGCGCGACTGGGTGGCCAACGTGGCTGACACCTATTATTTGCTGGGCTCGGCGCTGGGCGCGCATCCCTACCCCATGATGGTGCGCGATTTCCAGAAGGTCATCGGCGAGGAAGCGCGCCGCCAGATCCTGGAAGGGGAAGGCCGCTTGCCCGACGCCATCTTTGCCTGCGTGGGCGGCGGCTCGAACGCCATCGGCATCTTCCACGCCTTCCTTCCGGACACGTCCGTGGAATTGATCGGCATTGAAGCGGGCGGCCGCGGCGAAGCCATGGGCGAGCATGCCGCCCGTTTTCGCGGCGGAGCGCCCGGCGTCCTGCAAGGCGCCTGCAGCTACGTGTTGCAAGACGACGACGGGCAGATCGCACTGACGCACTCGGTTTCCGCCGGCCTGGATTACGCCATGATCGGCCCGGAGCACGCCTGGCTGCACGATCGGGGCCGGACCCAGTACACCACCGCCTCCGACGCCGAGGCGCTGGAAGCCGCGCGCCTGCTCTCGCGCGCGGAAGGCATCATTCCCGCGCTGGAATCGGCGCACGCGGTGGCCGAGGCAGTCCGGCGCGCACCCGCCGCCAAAGGGAAAGTCTTCCTGGTGAACGTCTCCGGCCGCGGCGACAAGGATATCGATATCTACCGCGAGAATTTCCAGGAACTCGACCAGCCATGACGCGCATCGGGCTTATGTTCGACGGTTTGAAGCGGGACGGCCGCAAAGCCCTCATCGCCTATCTCACGGCCGGCGACCCGGCGCCGGACCGCACCCCCGCGCTGGTCGAGGCGCTGGTCCGCGGCGGAGCCGATCTCATCGAGCTGGGCGTGCCGTTCTCCGATCCCATCGCCGACGGACCCGTCATCCAGCGCGCCGGCGAGCGCGCTCTCAAAGCCGGCACTTCGCTCAAGACGGTGCTTTCCATCGGCGCGCAGATCCGCGAGCGCAGCGAAACGCCGCTGCTGCTCTTCACTTACCTCAACCCCGTGATTCGCTACGGACTCGACCGCCTCGCGCGGGACGCCTCCGCCGCCGGCATCGATGGCTGTCTGCTCACTGACGCTTCCGTGGAAGAGGCGGCCGATTATGCCGCCGCCATGCACCGCCACGGCCTCGATACCGTCTTCCTGGCCGCGCCCACCAGCACCCCGCGCCGCCTGAAACTGGTGGCGCAATATTCCACCGGTTTTGTCTACCTGGTTTCGCGCACCGGCGTCACCGGCGAGCGTGATTCGCTTTCAGACGCGGTCGCTCCGCTGATCCGCGCGATGCGCGCCGTCACCGATCTGCCGCTGGCCGTCGGTTTCGGCGTCTCCAAGCCGGAGCACGTGGCCGAGCTGGGCCGGCAGGTGGAAGCCGTGGTGGTGGGCAGCGCCTTGGTCCGGCTGATCGAGCGCAACCTCGACAACTCCTCGCTCGAGATTCAGCTCGAATCCTTCGTCCGCGAGCTCAAGCGCGGCTTCGGAGCACGCGCATGACCCCGGACGAGGCGCGCGAGAAGCTGGAAGAATTCCGCGTGCTGGTGGATGACGTGGACCGCCGCATCGTGGCGCTTCTCAACGAGCGCACGCGCGTGGTCGAAGACATCGGCCGCGTGAAGCGCCAGACGCAAATGCCCATTTATGAGCCCAAACGCGAAGATCAGGTATTCGCCAACGTCACCGCGACCAATCACGGGCCGCTAACCGAAGAGGCGGTGCGCCGCATCTTCGAGCGCATCATCGACGAGATGCGCATCATCCAGCGCGTGTGGATGGAATCGGATGGAGAGAAATAAATGGTAGTCGTCATGCAGCAAGGCGCAACGGAGCCGCAGATCCAGGGGGTGATCGACCGCCTGGTGGAGATGGGCTTCGATGTGCACCGTTCCACCGGCGTGATCCACACCGTGCTGGGCGGTGTGGGCGGCAAGGAAGAAGTCGACCTGGGGATCTTCGAGGTGATGGATGGCGTGAAGGAAGCGCACCGCATCGCCTCGCCCTACAAGCTGGCCAGCCGCAGCTTCCGCCCGGGCGGCACGGTGGTGAAGATCGGCGGCCTGGAAATCGGCGGCGAACGCGTGGCCATTATGGCCGGCCCGTGCAGCGTCGAAAGCCGGGACCAGATCGAGCAGTCGGCGGAAATTGTGGCCCGCGCCGGCGCCCAGGTGATCCGCGGCGGGGCGTTCAAGCCGCGCAGCTCGCCCTACGCCTTCCAGGGTCTCGGCGAGGAGGGCCTGCGCATGCTGCGCGAGGCCGCCGACCGCCACCGGCTGCTGGTGGTCAGCGAGGTCATGGACCAGACCCAGATCCCGCTGGTGGCGCGGTACGCCGACATCCTGCAGGTCGGCGCGCGCAACATGCAGAACTTCAACCTGCTGCGCGAGCTGGGCAGGCAGCGCCAGCCGGTGCTGCTCAAGCGCGGTATTTCCGCTACCATTGAAGAGCTGCTGCTCTCGGCCGAATACATTCTCGCCGGCGGCAACTACGACGTGATTCTGTGCGAGCGCGGCATCCGCACCTTCGAGACTTACACGCGCAATACCATGGACATTTCCGCCATCCCGGTGGTGAAGAAGCTTTCGCACCTGCCGATCATCGCCGACCCTTCGCACGGTACCGGCCGTCGCGACAAGGTGGTGCCCATGGCCCGCGCCGCCGTAGCCGCCGGCGCCGACGGCCTGCTGGTGGAGGTGCACCCCGATCCGGACCATGCCCTGAGCGACGGCGCGCAGTCGCTGCGCCCCGAGCAGTTCGAGGAGCTGATGGGCCAGTTGCGAATCATCGCCCCCGCCGTGGGCCGCAGCCTTCCAGAGCCGCGACCGTGAGGGAGCGGAGGTTGTTCCGATGAAAAGCGTAGCCATCGTCGGCGCCGGCCTGATCGGCTCGTCTTTCGGCCTCGCGTTGCGCCAGGCCGGGTTTGATGGCCCCATCACCGGGGTCAGTTCCCCGCCCGCCATCGCCGACGCCGTCGCCGCGGGGGCTATCGACCGTGGCGCGCCGCTCGCTGAAGCCGTTGGCCAGGCCGATCTGGTCTTCCTCGCCCAGACCATCGGCCGCATTCTCGACACCATCCGGCATCTCGATCCTCTAGTCCGCCCCGATGCGCTCATCACCGACGCCGGCAGCACCAAGTGCGAAATCGTCGACCTGGCGCGGCAAACCATTACCCGCTGCCAGTTCTTGGGCGGGCACCCCATGGCCGGTAAAGAGAGGCGCGGGGCGGCGGCGGCCGATGGCGGTCTCTTTCGCGGCCGTACCTGGGCGCTGACGCCGGACGAACCGTCCGAGCTGGCCACGCCGGCGGCCCGCGACTTCCGCTCCTGGCTCGATCGCATTGGCGCGCGCATCCAGGTCCTCGACGCGGAGGAACACGACCGCGTCGTGGCGCTGACCTCGCACCTTCCGCAACTGGCATCCACGGCGCTGGCGGCCACGGTGGCGGACCGGCTGGCCGCGCCGCACTGGCAGATGGCCGGCCCCGGCCTGGAGGACATGACCCGTCTGGCGCTGGGATCGTACGATCTGTGGCGCGACATTCTGGCGACCAATACCGAGCACATCGAGCGCGCCTTGGCCGTCTACATTCAAAAGCTGGAGCACATGCGCGAGAACCTTCGGACGCGGCAGCTTCAAGAGGAGTTCGAGCGCGGCGCCGGTCTGGCGGGCCGCTTGCGGCGGACCCCATAAGTCGCAGGGGCCGGGCATGCCCGGCCCCTACGGTGCTGAACTAGGATAAACTACTGATGAGGCTATTGAACGTAGCTACACCGCCGGCGGACGGTTCGCCCGCCAGCGGGCCCGCGGCCTTCCAGGCGCGGCGGACCTCGCGGTCCGCGGCACCGAGGGCCGGATTTAAGGAATTCACAATGGAACAAAAACTCAAAATCGCCGTGTTCATCGATTTTGACAATATCGAGATCGGCGTCAAGTCCACCCTGCACCGCGAGTTCGACGTGGCTGCCGTGCTGGACGCGCTGAAGGAACGCGGAGAAATCGTCACCAAGTTCGCTTACGCCAACTGGGGAAGGCAGGAATCGGCCACGCGCGCGCTTTCCGAGCACGCCGTGCAGATGGTGCAGCGCGATCCCTCGCCGCGCGGCGACAAGAACGGCGCCGACATCAACCTGGCCCTCGATGCGCTCGAGATGGCCTTCACCCACGACCACATCAACGCTTTCGCCATCGTCAGCGGCGACAGCGATTTCATCGCGCTGGTCAACAAGCTGAAGCAGTACGACAAGCGCATCTTCGTCGTCGGCGGCCGCGCCTTCACCAGCACCATTCTCCAGAAGAACTGCCACGAGTTCGTGGCTTACGAATCCATCATCGACGAGCCGCGGCCGCGGTCTTCCGGGCACCAGCAGCAACCACAACAGCAGCCGCCACAACAGCCGCCACAACAGCCGCCACAACAGCAGCAGCAACCACCACAGCATGCCGAGAGGCCGCAGCAGCAACAGCGCCAGCCGCACAGGCGCGTGGCGCTCGATCTGGCCCAGTCCATGCCGCTGGTCGAGCGCGCGCTGGGAGTGCTGGAGCGGCGCGAAGTGCGCCCTCAGCTCGGCTTGCTGAAATCCACCATGCTGCAGCTCGACTCAACCTTCAACGAGAAGGCTTACGGCGCCAGCTCATTCACCGATTTCGTCGAGAAACTACAGAAGGCCGATTTCGTCGAGGTCACCGGCGGCGAAGGCCGCTACATGATCCGCATGAGGGGCGGCGCCGTCCCCGAAAAGCCCGGCCACAAGCCCGAGCAGGCCATCCCCCTGCTGCGCGACGTGCTGGAAACGCACCGCCTGGAGGTGGACAACGGCTCGCTGGCCGACGATCTGGCCGAATGGGTGCGCCAGGAGCAGCCCAATTTCGACTGGCGCGAGTACGGGTTTCAGGAGTTCAGCGAACTGCTGAACTATGCGCAGGACAAAGGCCTCGTGCGCAACCAGGCCGACGAAGAGAGAGGTCTCATCGTCTATCTCGGCTCCGAGTTCCATCCGCCCGCGCCGCCGCCCGAGCCGGAACCCGTGGCCGCGGTTGACGAGGAAGAAGTGGACGAGCCGCAGCCCCTGGTGCCCGGCCAGCCCACGGCCACCGGCGAGATTCCGCTTCCCGAGCGTCCGCCCAAGCCCCAGCGCCGCCCTCGCGCGCCGCGCAAGACCTCCAGCGGGGAACCCGGCGCCAAGAAACGCGTCTCGCGGCCGCGCAAGAAGCAGCCCGTGGCGTAAGTGGACCGCCACGCGCGGGAAACCCGGGGACCCGGCGCCGGACGGAAGGCTGGCGCCGGCCTCGAAGGTCTGCCCGGCGGGAGGCCCGTGTCACCTGATATCCGTATAGCCATAAGATAATAGAACCTTTTTACCGGCATTGACTTATAATTAGAGGCAGCAAGGAGTATTGAGATGACAAGATGGGGGATGCTCACCGGTATCGCCCTCTTGGGCCTCACTCAGTGGACGGCCGAAGCCGTTTCCACGGGTCCGGTTTGGCAGGAAGGCGAATTGGTTTCGAGGAAGACTGTCTCAGTCCGCCACAACACTTTCCGTAACCAGTTTCTCTATCGGGTGCAAGGGGGCGCTGTCCGGTACCTGGTGGTTTCCGATGAGCCGCTCATGTTGGAACTGCATGTGCCCATGCGGTTCGCGGCTACCAGGAGACACGTCCTCATCCAAGACCTGGATGGAAGAGAACGCAAGACAGACATAGTGCGCAAGCTCAAGAACATGCCTCACGGGCGCTGACGTGGGACAGACCATCGCCCTCTGTGGTCCGTCAGGCCTCGCCTGACCACGGCTGCTTGACAGACGACACCGGCCGATCGCCTCTCCTGCCGCCCTTCTCTGAAATCGCGGGCGGGCAGCAACGCTTATCGTAAAATGGGCATAATGCCCGAGAATCCCGAAGAGTTTTATCGCATCCGGAAGCTGCCGCCTTATGTCTTCGCCGTCATCAATGAAATGCGCGCCAAGGCGCGCGCGGCACAGATCGACGTCATCGATCTGGGGATGGGCAACCCCGACGGCGCCACCCCGCGCGTGGTCGTGAGCAAGCTCATCGAAGCGGCGCGGAACGCGCGTAACCACCGGTATTCGCAGTCCCGGGGCATTCCCAGGCTGCGGGAGGAGATCACCCGGCGCTATCAAGCTAACTACGGCGTGGAACTTGATCCCGACAAGGAAGCCATCGTCACCATGGGGGCCAAGGACGCGCTGGCGCACCTGCTTTTTGCCGCCGTCGGGCCGGGGGACGTGGTGGTTTCGCCCAACCCTGCATATCCCATCCACCAGTACGGCGTGATCATGGCGGAGGGCCAAGCCGCGATGCTGCCCATGCCCGACGCGGCCACTTTCTTGAATCGCCTGGAGGACCTTTACCGCGGCGGGCCGCCAAAACCCAAGCTGCTGCTGATTTCCTTCCCGCACAACCCCACCACCACGTGCGTGGACCTGGATTACTTCCGCGAGATCGTGCGCCTGGCACGCCAGCACGGCACCCTGGTGGTGCACGACTTTGCGTACGCCGACCTGGGCTTCGACGGCTACAAGGCGCCCAGCATCCTGCAAGTGGAAGGCGCCAAGGAGGTGGCCGTGGAGATCTTTTCCATGTCCAAGAGCTACAACATGGCCGGCTGGCGCGTGGGGTACTGCCTGGGGAACGCGAAGATGATTGCCGCCCTGGCGCGTATCAAGAGCTACCTGGATTACGGCGTCTTCCAGCCGATCCAGATTGCCTCCATCATCGCGCTGCGGGAGTGCGAAGAAGACACGCGCAAGATTTGCGCCGTGTACCAGAAGAGGCGGGACGTGCTGGTGGC
This sequence comes from Bryobacteraceae bacterium, assembly GCA_049510555.1. Taxonomy (GTDB): domain Bacteria; phylum Acidobacteriota; class Terriglobia; order Bryobacterales; family Bryobacteraceae; genus Fen-178. The sequence goes on along the minus strand of JBEKYW010000021.1, from coordinate 58,909 downwards.
CGGGCTGAAGCGGGCCGGTTGGGCCGTCGAGAAACCGCGTGGCTCGATGTTCGTATGGGCGCCGGTGCCGGAGCGGTTTCGCGAAATCGGCTCGCTGGAGTTTTCCAAGCTTTTGCTGGAGAAGGCGCTGGTGGCGGTCTCGCCGGGCATCGGCTTCGGGCCGCTGGGCGAGGGCCACGTGCGATTCGCGCTGGTGGAAAACGAGCACCGCATTCGCCAGGCCACGCGGTCCATAGGGCAGTTTCTGAAATCGGCCGCGGCCGAGGAACGCCTGAGCCCGGGCGAGGTACGCCCGCCCGCGGGCCGGGCATGCCCGGCCCTTACTGGACCTGGTACGGAACGGTGACTTCGATCGTCTTGGGCGGGAAACAGGCCCGGTCGTTGCACGCCTGATAGCGCAGTTTTCCAACCGCCGCGCCGGGGCCTGCCGGCGCGTTGGCCGCCACCTTGAAGTTCACCACCAGCTCGAAGTTGCCCGTTAAGACCGAGAGCGGCTTCTCCGCAAACTCATACTTCTCCATGGACGGCTTCGGGTAGATCACGGATCCGCCCTCGAGGGCGCCGGCCGAAGTCCACGTCAGCTTCAGCGGGATGAGATATTCATCGGTGGGCGTATTGCTGTTGACGTGGTACCCCGGGCGCACGGACACCGCGATCTTCGCCTGGACGGCGGCATTCCGCTTGCCAACCACCTTCTGAGGCTCGTCTACCGTCAGGTATCCGCTACTTTGAGCCAGGAGAGAAGGCAGCGAGAGCAGCGCGGCTAGAAGCGGCCGGCGCGGGAGACTGCAAGAGCTGTTCGACACCATCTTCGAAATCCTTCCGATCCGCCAGACCCACGTGGACCGCCGCGATCTTCCCGCCGCGATCGATGAGGAACGTCGTCGGCAGCGCATCCACGCCGCCGTAAAGCTGGGCCGTTTCGTCGTTGCCGATCACCACCCGGTAGTTCACGCCCAGGTGCGACAGGAACGGCTTCACCACGTCCCATCCCTCGTCATCCATGGAAACGCCGAGGACCGCGAAGCCCTTGTCCTTGTTCCTGCGCTCCAGGTCCATGAACCAGGGGATCTCGATTTTGCACGGGCCGCACCAGGTGGCCCAGAAATCCAGCAGCACCACTTTGCCGTGATAATCCGAGAGGTGAACGGTCTTGCCGTTCACGTCCTTCAGCGCAAAGTCCGGCGCCTGATGGCGGTCCTTGTCCGGCTTGACCGGCGCGGTCTTCGCCGTGCGCGGCCCGGAAGAGCAGCCCCTAATCAAGAACGCCGCCAGGAGCACGGCTGCCAGTGCGGACCAGAGGCGCTTTGCGGACACCGATTCCTTTCCCTGATCCGATTATATCGACAATCGTCCGGATTCAATCCTTTCGGCAAACCAGGCGCGGCGGCGTGCGCGGCAACTGCCTGGCAGCGTAAACTCACGGTGCCGCCTGGCCCCGGAATACAGCCACGCGGCGGTATCGCAGAAGCTCTCGCAGCAATACTCCCGCCATCGGCGGCTGCGGCGCTGGACATCGCCTTCGCCAAGCGCGCGCTTTCGCCACTCCGCCGACCAGCCCAGCTCGCCGCGCCGGCCCGCCCGCCATTCCCCCTTCACAACCCGCTCGTAGGAGTGGCGCGCCGGGTTGCCCAGTCTCGCCCAGATGAAGTGAAACAGCTCGTGGACGAAGATGCGCGGGAACTCCGCCCGGCTGCAATGGAACGCGATCCGGCGTTCCCGCACAAACGCTCCGGCGTGCACCGCGCCGCGCCGGTCGCCCAGAGCGTGCGCGCTCTGGATGCTCACCAGCGCGCCCGAAATCGGCGGCAGACGGCGCAACAGCATCTCCACCTGCTTCCGGCGGGAGGCGTCCTCGAACACAAACAGACGGCGGACCGGCACTCTCCAAGAGTATGACAACCGTGTGGGGCCGGATGGCATCCGGCGCGCCGATTGGGAATCGGCGCCCCCCAATTTCGCGGGTTGATATACAATAGCGCCGTGACTATCGACAGGCGATCATTCCTCGCCGCCGCGGCGGTCGCCCCGGCGGCGTGGGCCCGGACGCAACGCGATTGGAGCGGCCGGCAGCCGGTCCGCTATGCCGATCCCGACGTTATCGCGCTGGATAAGCGGTTTCAGAAATACATGATCGGCAGCGCCGCTATCGAGCGGCTGTGGACGGGCGCCCGGTGGGCCGAAGGCCCCGCCTGGAACGGCGCCGGGCGGTACCTGGTCTGGAGCGACATCCCCAATAACCGTCAGATGCGCTGGCTGGAGGAAGACGGGCATATCAGCGTCTTTCGCTCGCCATCCGAGTACAGCAACGGCAATACCTTCGATTTCGAGGGGCGCCAGGTCTCCTGCCAGCACGGCCTGCGGCGCGTGGCGCGCTTCGAGCCCGATGGCGCCGTCACAGTGATCGCCGACAAGTGGCAGGGAAAGCCGCTCAATTCCCCCAACGACCTGGTAGTGCATCCCGATGGCGCCGTCTGGTTCACCGACCCGCCTTACGGAATTCTGGGCAACTACGAAGGGTTCCAGGCCAAGCCTGAGCTCAAGGAAGCCGTGTATCGCGTGGAACCCAAGACCGGCAAGATGGACAAAGTGACCGACGAGCTGGATAAGCCCAACGGGCTCTGCTTTTCGCCGGACTACCGGAAGGTGTACATCTGCGATTCCGGAGACCCCAAGGACATTCAGGTCTTCGACGTCATAGACGGCAAGACCCTGCGCAACAAGCGGCAGTTCACGAGCATGACGATTCCGGGCAAGGGCGCGGGCTTGGCCGACGGAATTCGCGCCGACGTCGACGGCAACATTTGGACTGGCGCGGGCTGGGTGGGCGCGGGCTACGACGGTGTCCACATCTTCACACCGGCCGGCGAGCGCATTGGAATGATCCTGCTGCCGGAGATCTGCGCCAACGTCTGCTTCGGCGGAAGCAAGCGCAACCGCCTCTTCATGGCCGCCAGCCAGTCTCTGTACGCCCTGTACGTGGGAACGCGCGGCGCGCACATCACGTAGGTGGGACAGACGATCGCCGTCTGTCGTCTGTCGCGGGAGGCAAGAGTGCGCGCGCCACACTACACTGAAAACTGTGAATAGATCTCTCTACAAGAATGTCACGCTCAGCCTCCCAGAGACCCTGCTCCGGCGCTTCCGAGTCTACGCGGCCTCGCGGAACCAATCGATGGCCAGCCTGATGGCCGAAGCGATACGCGAGATGATGGATCTGGCTGCGGATTCGGAGAAAGCCAAGCGGCGGTTCCTCGACCGGATCGAGCGCGCTCCAGACAGAGGGACAGGCGGAGTAATCCGCTGGAGCCGGGAGGAGCTGCATGGGCGCTCTACCTCGAAACCTCCACCGCGGCAATCTCATAGTCCCGCACGGCCGGCAGGGTGAACTCGAGAGTCTGGTCGCGCACCTTGTATTTCAGTTCCGCGGCCGCGCGCAGCGCCTGCACCTTGCGCACCTTTACGTCTTCCGGCAACTCCAACTTCACCGTCTGCGGGCCCAGGGGATAGGTCTCCCGGAACCAACCTCGCGCAAAGTTGGGGTTGGTGTAATTCAGGATGTGGACGGCGAAGCCCGGCTCGGTCTCCCACGCGAACAGCTCCACCAGGCCGCTGCCCTCCACCCTCACCGGCGCGCGGTCCTTGGAGACCCACCGCACCGCCTGCTGCAACAGGCGGCTCAAGTCGCCGTTGCCCGATCGCCAGAAGCTGCGGTCCACGTCGCCGGGCAGCCAGATGCGGCGGCTCAGGCCATCCTCGGTCATCACGATGGCCGGCTCGTCTGTCCTGGGCGTGCGGGGGTACACCATCTCGGGCGGAAACGCGGGATAGGGCGGCACCACGGTCAGGATCTGCGGCAGACGGGTCTTCACGGGCAGGCGGTATTCGGCGCCGGGGAGCACCTGGGTCTCTTCGAGGCCGCTAAGAATGGGGTGGCGCCGCTCGATGCGCGCGTAATAGGAATTGCCCTTGGGCCCCTGGATGTCGCCGGCTACCTTGACGCCAAACACGTCCGCCAGGCCCAACTCCTGGCGCCGCGCGCCGGCGCCGTCGTAGTGGCCGGTTTCGAAGGTCGCCAGCAATCCGCCGCCGGCGTGCCCGTACTCGCGCAATTGGCGGCACTGGGTATCGGTCAACAGAGCCACGTTGGGCAGGATCACAGCGGTGTACTTCTTCAGCGTCTTTGGATCGAGATCGTCTTCGTGCACGAAGTCGAAGAGGAACCGGCCCTCCAGCAAGGCATAATACATGCCCTGGAGGAAGTCGCTGGCGATCCCGCCGCCAGGTGGATTGTAGGACGCGTTCATGCGCTGGCTGAAAACCACGGCGAGGTTGGCCACCGGCCGCCGGTTGACGAAGTGCGGCTGGTACTTGGCGATCCATTGAAAGAAATCGCGGCCGGGGGCGCGCCAGCGCTGGTCCTCCGGCGCGCCGCCCAGCCAGTGATACCAGGGCACCATGCCGCTGGCGGTGGTTTGCGCCATCCACATGGTGGCCTCCACGGGCGATTTCGCGGTATGCCGCCACAGGGGCTGCGAGTTGGCGTAAGAGCCGGTGACGTTGGTGATGGTGCGGCCCTTCATGACCGATTGCGCCACGCGGCCCTGCTGCGCGCAGTCCCAAATGGGGGTGGCGCCGCTGCGGCCCTGGTGGTCGGCGTTGAACCAGGCCGCCACGCCGGCGAGCTTGCGCAGGTCGGTGGTGGCGCGAATGCCGCCACCCAGGTTGCCCACGTAGACGCTGTCCAGCTTCTTCTCCCGTGCGGCGGCGTCCCACAACTTCCAGACTTCCAGCACGCGCGCCATGTGTTGCTCGAGGAAGGCGGGGCTGCGCCGGTCGGCCAGGCGGTGGCAGGCTTCGCAAGAGCACGGCGGAGGAAGCCCTGCTCCTGGCCAGCCGTTGGTGAAGAAGCCGTCCACGTCGTAGAGGGAATTCACCTCGCGGATGATGGCGGTCATCTGGTCGGTGAAGTAGCCGGTGAACATGCAGGTGGCGAACAACTCGGGCGATTCGGCATGGCGCACGGGTTGGCCGTCGGCCTGGCGCCGGAACCATTCGGGATGGGCGTTGAGCGCCTCTTCGAACGCCTGGTTGCAATCCAGACGCGCCACCACGCGGATGCCGCGCGACTTGGCCGCCTTGGCGAAATCGCCAAAGAGGTCGCGGTCGCCCAGAAACTGGCTGCGATGGTGATACGCGATCCTGGTGGGGTAGAACGCCATGATGCCGCCCGCGTTGAGCAGCAGAGCGTCCAGCTTGAGGCTGCTCCAGTAGTCCACCCATGGCGCGATGTCCAACTTTTGCGGGTCCTGCTGGTTGAAGTTGACCTGGCCGCAGCGCCGCATGTTCTGGTACCAGGGCGTTGCGGAACGAACGGATTGCGCCGCCCCGAAAAGAGGCAGCGCGGTTGAGGTCATGAGGAGATGCCGACGAGAGAGTTTCATGGTCCGGCTTCATTGTAAGCCCAAGAGTGCTAAGCTTTTTCGCGGACTGCGCCGCGAAAAAGTGGCCCTTGCGGGGCCACAGGAGTCAGGAGTCGAGGAAGTCAGAAGCCGGAACGCGCATCACGCGCGGGGTGATTCCGGCTTCCGACTTCTGGCTTCTGACTTCTCAACATCGACAAGTTTTTGTCGATGTTGGCGCCGTAAGCGCCTACCGTCCGATGACCACGGCCACGGCTGCCGGCTCGACCTCCAGCTTCTCGATGCGGTGTCCCAGCTCGAAGGGACGGCCCACCACTGCATCCGGATAGAGCCGGAGCAGGACGTTCTGAATCAGGAAGTCGAGCGTCGAGCCGTCTATCGCCACACCCGAGATCTCCACCCGTTGGAGGTCCACCGTGGCGCGGCCGCCGCCGGAAAGGACGCGCGCCGTCACCTTCACCGGGCGGTCGCCATCCAGCAGCTTCGACATCAGCCACCCCGTCCGGTATCCCTGCCCGCGGCGTAGCTTGCCGAAATCCACCATGGCGGTGCCTGTCGCCATGCCCGCGGCCGCCAACTCGAGGCGCGTGTTTCGCACACCTTCCGGGGCCTCCCGCTCGGCATAGGCATCCAGCTCGCGAACGCTCAGTTCCACCCGTGAACCGGCCTTCAAGTGGCCGCTGTCGATCAAGTCGAACTTCCGTTTGACCGATAGATAATCGCTCGAAGCGGCGCCCAGCGCCGCCAGGCACACCAGCAGCACGGCCCAGAAGAGGCGAAACTTCACGCCAGAATAGACGCCCGGAGAGCCGCGCCAGTTCCTTTCTAGGGGCAAAGCACCCAGAGCCTGTGGATATGTCCCCAATCCGCAGCGCGGCAGCTCGGCGATTCGTACCGCGCGGCATTTAGAAACAACAGCTTAGGTGTCGGTGCGCGGATTCCTGCCATTGGCCTGAGTGTTGCAATCCTCATTGGAGTCGCTTATGCCGGTTCAGACGGTGGTGCTGGCGATCGCGGTGGTGCTCGGGGGCATCGCCGTGGGCCGCCTGGCGAACGCTTGGTGGAAGTATCGCGGCCGGCGCGTGATCACCTGTCCCGAGAACCAGAAACCGGCGGGCGTGGTGGTGGATGCCCGCCATGCCGCGGCCACCGCGCTCGGAAAGTCGCCGGAATTGCGGCTGTCTTCGTGCTCCCGCTGGCCGGAGCGCGCCGGGTGCGGGCAGCAATGTCTGAGCCAGATCCAAGCCTCGCCGGAAGATTGCCTGGTTCGCAACATCCTCACCAGGTGGTACGAAGGCAAAGTTTGCGCGTGGTGCGGCCAACCCTTCGGCGAAATTGAGTGGGTCGGGCGCAAGCCGGCGCTGCTGGCAGCCGGCGGGGTCTCGGTCGAATGGAGCGAAGTTCCCGCCGACAAGTTGTTTGAGACGCTGGCGGCCGCGTCGCCAGTCTGCTTCGCCTGCCACATGGCCAACACGCTGGTGCGGGAACATCCGGAGCTGGCCGTCAATCGATCCAGGCCCCATGAAGGGGCCAGGGGCCGGGGGCCAGGGGCCAGGGATGGCCGCGCACAAACGCCATCGACCAGTGGGAGCGCCACAACCAGAAACCCATAAGCCTCGACCGGTGCCGCACGCCTGTTTCCCCGACCCCTGGCCCCCGACCCCCGGCCCCCGACCTCCGCTCCCTGGCCCCTGATTCTATGTGATGATCGAGATCATGCGTAGAATCGCGATTTGCCTTTTTCTTGCCCTGACGCTTTCGGCCGCCGACAAGAAACCCGCCAAAGCGCCGGTAACGGTCCCGGCCGCCGCGCCCCAGAAAAATGACGAAGGCTACACGGCCAAGATCCGCGAGTACACCACCGAGCCGTTTTTCCTGACGGAGCTGGTGGACCACCTGCCCGCTTCCGATACCGTGCCCACCCCCGAGAAGGTGCTGGGATACGCCATCGGCACGCCCAACAAGCTCACTTACACCAAGGACATCTACCGCTACATGCGGGAGCTTGAGAAAGCCTCGAAGCGGGTCAAGGTGTTTACCATCGGCCACTCGGAAGAAGGCCGCGAGATCCTCCTGGTGGCGGTCTCCGACGAAGGCAACATCGCCAGGCTGGACCATTTCAAGGAACTCACCGCCCGGCTGGCGGACCCGCGCCGGACGCCGCGGCCCGAGGCGGACAAACTCATCGCCGAAGCGCTGCCGTTCTATTGGGCCTCCGGCAGCATCCATTCGCCCGAGACCGGCTCGCCTGAAATGCTGATGGAACTCGCGTACCGGCTGGCCGTGGAGGAGTCGCCGCTGGTTCAGAACATCCGCAAGAACTCCACCGTGCTCATCACGCCGGTGTCCGAAGCCGATGGCCGCGACCGCGCCGTAGACGTGTACAACTATCGCAAGGCCAACCCGGGCAAGCCGGCGCCCACCCAGATCTACTGGGGCCGGTACGTGGCCCACGACAACAATCGGGATGGGTTGGGCATGGCCCTGGCGCTCAGCCGCGCCATGATGAGCGCCTTCCTCGACTACCACCCCACCGTCCTCCACGATCTGCACGAATCCCAGCCGTTCCTGTATGTCTCCACCGGCATGGGCCCTTACAACGCGTGGCTCGATCCGCTGGTGATCGATGAGTGGCAGAAAATGGCCTACGTGGACATCGAGGAAATGACCAAGCGCGGCGTGCCGGGGGTGTGGACGCACGGGTACTACGACGGATGGGCGCCCAACTACATGTTCTACGTCGCCAACGGGCACAACTCCATCGGACGGTTTTACGAGACTTTCGGCGGCGGCGGCGCGGATACCAGTGAACGCACCGTTCCGGGGAATGCCACCAGCCGGACCTGGTACCGCCCCAATCCGCCGCTGCCCCGCGTGAACTGGTCCATCCGCAACAACATCAATCTCCAGCAGAGCGGTCTCCTGTTCTCGATGAACAATGTGGCTGCCAATCGCCAGGAGTTTCTCGGCAACTTTTATCTGAAGAGCCAGCGGAGCGTGGACAAGGCCAAGAATGAAGGGCCGGTGGCATGGGTCATTCCCGGCGACGATCCCCGCCCCGGCGAATGCGCCGAGGTGGTCAACCTGCTGCGCTTGCAGGGCGTCGAGGTCGACCGTCTCACCCGTGATACCGAAGTTGCCGTTGCGCAGGATGGGAAGAATCGGAAGTTTCCCGCCGGCAGCTACGTGGTCCGCATGGATCAGCCTTACAGCCGCATGGCCGACATGCTGCTCGACACGCAGTACTACAATGTCAACGATCCGCCTCCGTACGACGACACCGGCTGGACAGTAGGCCCGCTGCACAACATCACCACAGTGCGTGTCACCAGGCCCGACATTCTGCAAGCGTCCATGACGCTGGTGGCCGATCCCGCCAAGCCCGCCGGCAAAATCGCGGGACCGGCTTCGGCCGCCGCGTACCTCATCAACCACAACGCCGACAACACCCTGGCAACCTTCCGCTTCCAACTGAAGAACGTGAAAATATTCGCCGCCGAAGAGGCCTTCAAGGCCGAAGACCGCAGTTTCAACGCCGGCTCGTTCATTATCAGGACGGACGGCAATCCGGGCGATCTGCGCGCGCGTCTCGAGGCCGCCGCGTCGGCTCTCGGCATCGCGGCCTATGCATCGGCCGAAGTTCCCAAGGTGGCCATGCACGAACTTGCGGCTCCGCGGATTGCGCTGGTGCATACCTGGACGAATACCCAGAACGAGGGCTGGTTCCGCGTAGCCTTCGACCGCCTCCACATTCCCTACGAGTACATTGCCGACCAGAAGCTGCGCGACACGCCCAACCTGCGCGAGCAATGGGACGTGATCCTGTTCGGCCCGGTTGGCGGGACCGCGCAGCGCATCGTCAACGGCACGCCCCTGCGCGGCGATCCCGTTCCGTGGAAGAAAACCGACCTCACGCCCAACATTGGCGGCTCGCCGGACACCACCGACGACATGCGCGGCGGCATGGGGCTCGAGGGGCTGGTGAACGTGGCCCGCTTCATCGACGCAGGCGGCCTTTTCATCACCATCACCGGCAATGCTTCCATTCCCATCGATTACGGCATCATCGAGGGCATCACCATCAACAGCACGCCGGAGTTGCGCGCGCGCGGCAGCGTCATCGGCTCCGTGATCGCGGATCAGCGAAGCCCCATTGCGTATGGCTATGGCGACAGGCTGGCCGTGTACTTCAACCAGTCGCCCGTGTTTGCGGTGGCCGCGGGCGGCGGATTTGGTGGATTCGGCGGCGGCGGCCGTGGCGGGGCGCCCTCTGGGCCCGGCGGCCGTGGCGCTGCCGGCGGCGGTGGTGGCCGCGGCGCGGCAGCCGCTGCTGCAGGTGAAGGTGCGGCCATGGCGGGCGGTTTTGGCGCAGCCACCGGCCCCAACCGCCCGAGCGGCCGCGGCACCCAGACCGAACCCGATATTCCGCAAGGACGCCCCTTGCAGATGGCTTCTCCGCCGCGCCCTCAGGCCCCCGGCCAACCGGGCGAGGAGCCGCCTCTGAGCGATGCCGGCGGCGGCGGGGCGCCCTCTGGGCCCGGTGGCCGCGGCGCTCCGTTACCACCGGAGCTGAGGCCCCGCGTGGTGGTCCGCTTCGCCGAAGAGAAAGACCTGCTGGTTTCCGGCATGCTGGCGGGCGGCTCTGAGCTGGCCAATCAAGCCGTCGTGGTGGACGTTCCGCGCGGCAAAGGCCATGTGCTGTTGTTCGCCAACAATCCCATGTGGCGCAATGAGACGCAGGGTAGCTATTTCCTGCTGTTCAATGCCATGCTGAATTTTGACCACCTGGGCGTAGGCGTGGCGCCGGCTCCCGCCGCTGGCCGCGGCGGCCGCCGCGGCGGCCAGTAGGATTGTGGGGCAGGTTGGAAACCTGCGGGCGGGTTGCTAACCCGCCGCTTGCGCCGGGCCCAGAGGGCACCCCCAATCGGCGCGCAGGATGGCATCCTGCCCCACGTGCCCTACTCCTTTGCCGGCTCCAGCTCCAGGCTGCCGCCAGTCATCTCCTGGGGCGGATCGCCGCCGGCCATCTGCTGCGCCACAATCAGCCTGCGCGCGCCTACGCGGATCTGCGGCCACCACATCCAGAAAATGCTCGCGGCCACCATGGCGATGGCGCCGCCCCCGGTTACCGTCAGCGGCGCCCCCAGCCGGCTTGCCGCGGCGCCGGCCAGCAGCGCGCCGAACGGCGCCATCCCCATGAACATCATCGAGTACACCGACATCACGCGCCCCCGCAGCCGGTCCGGCGCCATGCTCTGAAGCAGCGTGTTCGAGGAGCCCATCTGGATCATCATCGAAAAGCCCACCAGCGCCAGGATGGCGACGGAGAGCCAGAGGACCCGCGAAAGGGAGAACAACACCAGCCCCGCGCCGAATCCCATCGCCGCGAACGCCACCCAGCGCCCCAGCCCCCTGGTGTTCTGGCGGCTGGCCAGTAGCAGCGCGCCCGCCAGCGCGCCGATCCCCGTCGCTCCCATCAGCGTGCCCAGCGCCCTCGCGCCGCCGTGCAGGATGCGGTCCGCGAAGATCGGCATGAGCACGGCGTACGGCATTCCCGTGAGGCTCACCACGCCCAGTAGCATCAGCAAGGCGTGGACCGGCGGGTGCTGAATCACGAAGCGAAACCCTTCCGCGATGCGCGAAACCGGCGAACCCGGCTGCGCCGCCGGCTGATGCCGCGGGACGCGCATCATCAATAGCCCGATGATCACCGCAATGTAGCTCGCGCCATTGGCGAAGAAACACCAGCCCTCGCCGATGCTGGCCACCAGCACGCCCGCAATCGCCGGCCCTACCACGCGCGAGGCGTTGAACATCGAGGAGTTCAGCGCGATGGCGTTGATCAGGTCGGGCTTCGCCACCAGGCCCACTATGAACGACTGGCGCGCCGGAATATCGAAGGAGTTCACCACCCCGAGCAACGCCGAAAGGACGAAGATGTGCCAAACCCGCACCGTCCCGGAGAGCGTGAGGGCCGCCAGCGCGAAAGCCAGCAGCATAGCGGCCGTCTGAGTGCCAATCACCACGCGGTGGCGGCTGTAACGGTCGGCCACGATACCACCGACGGGCGCCAGCAGGAACACCGGGATCTGCGCCGAAAACCCGACCGCACCCAGCAGCACCGGCGATCTGGTGAGCCGGTAAACCAGCCACGCTTGCGCCACATTCTGCATCCAGGTGCCAATCAGGGAGATGAGCTGGCCCGAAAAGAACAGCCGGTAATTACGGTACTGGAGGGCGCGCACAGTAACCGGAAGCGGCATACCACTTCCATTGTAAGAGAAGGCTCGCTACAATCTTCAGCCGGTTACGGTTGTCCCGGCAGCTTCAGAAATTCCGCAGGCGTCAGCGCGGCTCGCGTCATGCGCGCCAGGCTGATGGCGCCTTTAAAGTAATCCACCTTGTTGATGCGCACGCCGGCCGAAGAATGGCCTAGCCCCTGGGGCACCAGGTGGAGCTCGCCGGCGCCTTCCAGCACACCATCCACGTAATTTCTAAACTCGTGTCCGTCGTAGACCGCGGCGACGCGATACCAGGCCCCCAGCGGATGCAGACGCTCGCGATTGAGCAGCGTCCGCGATTGGCCTCCCGCCAGAGCGAAACTGTCCAAGCACCAACGGCCATCGATCACGCGGATCTCGAAGAGCATCCGCGTCGCCGTGTCCGCTCCCGTCTTGGGGTCCCGCTCCTGTAAATGGAAGAAGCGCTGCTCCTCCGCCCCACCCGGATCGGGCCGGAAGATCACCTCCCAAGTAAACGTCTCGGCCCCCGCCAGCGGATGAACGTCCACAAACAGGGCGTCGTCAACGCCGTTGAACTCCACCGCCTTGCCCACGGGCGAGTCGATGACGCGCGGGTGACCCAGAACGGTGGTCGGATGGCCGCCGATCTGGTCGATGCGGTCAAACTTCCAGAGTTCGGCGGCCGCGTCTCCGGACCGGAAAAGCCTGGGGGCGAAATCAAAGAGGTCCCGGCGCCACGTCTGGAACTCGTGGGCCGTGCCCTGCGATTCATAAAAGACGTTCTTGATGGCCGCCTTATCGAGACCCTCATGCATGGCCTTGGCGCCGTCATGCATGGCGGTCTCGGCAGTGCCGGCGCCGATCCAGAACAGATGCACTTTCTGATTGAACGCCGCGGGATCGGCGAACACCCCGTTATAGGCGGTCTTGGCATCGAAGTTGCGTATGGGCGCGCTGAAACAGCCGATCCACGAGAACTTGTCCAGGTGCGAAAGCGTGACTTGCAGGGTTTGCTGGCCTCCCATCGAGAGCCCCGCCATGGCTCGATGCTCCCGGTCCGCAAGCGTGCGGTAGGTGCTGTCGATCATGGGGATCAGATCGTCGATGACAATTCCCTCGAACGCGGATGCGCCCCGGCCAGCGCCGCCAGGGGCGGGCGCGGGCGCAACACTGAAAGGGGCGGCCGGTTGATTGGCGTAGCCGGTCTCCATGACGACCATCATGGGCTTAGCTTTGCCGGCCCCGATCAGGTTATCCAGAATCAGGTTGGCCCGGCCCTGCCGGCTCCAGCTTGATCCGTTCTCGTTGGCCCCGTGCTGGAGATAAAGGACGGAATAGCGCGCGCTGGCATTGTGGTCGTAATCCGGCGGAGTGTACACGTATGCGCGCCGCCATGCGCCCGTCGTTTTCGAGTGATACCAATGGATGCGCACGTCGCCGTGCGGCACGTCCTTGATGTCGTAGAAATCCGCTCCCTTTTCGGGCACTTCCACGCCGCTCAGTTCCTTGTTGTGGCCGAAATACGATTCGCTAAATGGATCGCTCACCTCGATCCCATCCACGACGTACCAATAGTAGTGAAACCCGGGCACCACTGGCCCCACCGTGACACTCCAGGCGCCATCCTTGTCGCGAACCAGCTCCGCCGGGCCCTTCCCGATCCCACTGTCGGCATTGTTGGTGGTCACCAGCACCTTGTGCGCTTCTGGAGCCATCATCCGAAAAGTGACCCGCAGATCGGAATGAATGCACGGGTACGCCGCACCCCCCACGTTGGAAGGCGCCGGCTGGCAATCCTGCGCCGGTTGCGCCCAGCAGCCAGCCGCTGCCACCGCAAATATCCACAAACGCCTCATATGATCTCCTGACTGCCCGTTCATCTTAACGCGTAGCGCCGGCGGCGGAACGCCCGATGCGGGTCTTTGCCGCCGGTTCTTTTCGTCCACCGGAACAACCGCCACTCCGTGAGTTCTATTTCGTTAGCCCCGCAGAGTCTGTGTGGCAACATCGAAATGGCTGCGTCCAGGCGCAACCTGTTGTGGTCCCTTTGCGCGGTCATCACAATAGGTGGCCTCAATCTGTAGTTGCCACACAGACTCGCAGGGGCGTCAGAGAGTAGCCCAGCGCGCGAGCGCTGGGACCCCAGCCAAGCTTAGTCAGCCCCGCAGGGGCGAAAGAAGACGCCGCTATTTCGTCTTCCGCAATGCCTCTACTCGCGGCATCCGGCTCTTGGGACTATCCAGGCTGAACGAGCGCGCATCGCCCAGCTCGCTCCTCACGTATTGTTCCGTTTCCTCCACCGCATTTACCAGATCCTTGTTTTTGCCAATCAGCGATGCCCATGCGATCGACTCCCTTTCGGTGTCGTATTCCCAGAGCCCGATTAACCGTCCGCGATCGAAGATTCCATGGCTGGGAAGGTCGTTCAGGCTCTCGCCCGCGCAGCCTTTCTGCCGGAACAAGGGGCTCCGCAGATCCTCCGCATCGATCAGCTCTTTCGTGTTCCGTTTCAGCAGGCTCAGTCCGTCCAGGCTGGCAACCAAAGCGTATTGCGCCAGCTTCGAAACTCGGAAAGCTTCCAGCCGCTCGCGGTCGCCTGCCAGGACCAGCCGCCCGTCGCCCTGATCCAGCGCTTCCAGTTTCAGCGGTTCCACCGCCGCCTGGGCAGCCTTAGCCCCCAGCCCGGAAAACCACTGGAACTCGCTCACCGTAGCCGGACCGATCCACCGGAAATAGCGCCGTGCCAGTTCCGCCGCTGCCTCGTCCGTTTCCATCTTGCAGCCTGCCAGCGGGTTCGATTGCCACCGGCAGTACCGGTATCGCTGCTGGTCGAGGCGCCCATTCACCGGCACGCGCCGGATTTCACCCGCAGTTTGCAGTTTGCCGAGTGCCAGCGGCAGCGTCGTGGCGAGCCCCTTCTTCTTGCCTTCTTCGCCCAAGCTGCGGGATGCCTTCCCGGTCGCCTGACGAATCTCCTCCGGATCCAGCGGGCCCTTCTCCAGAGCGTTCAGCACCGCTTCGCACAGCTTCCCGATCTCCAGGTCGGTGACCCCCAGCCTGTAAGCGGCTTTCAGGTCGGCGTCGCCATACCCCCATGCGGCCTTTAGCGCCAGGGCAAAGTCGCACGCCGGCACGACATAGGTGCACCCGCGCGCCGCCGGCAGTTCGTGAATCTCCAGACTGGCGGCCGCCGCATCGGCCGCTTCCCGCGATACCCGCCCGCGCGAAAACAGCGTCAGGTACGGCGCCGCGCCCCCCACCGACCGTGCCCACCCCGTCTCGGCCAGCACCGTAGCCGCGCTTTTGCCCCGCAACCTTCCGTCCAGCCCCTGGCGGTGAAACCACCATGCCCGCAATCTATTTGTGTCCATTGTTTGGTCTGATCTCCTTCGATCGCTGACGAGTATCTCTTGGTCGCGTCTGATCCTCGGTACCAGTTTGCCGCAAAATGGCGCTGCCGACAGAGACTTCCGCTTTCGCGCGCTCCCGCCGCCGCAAACTGCGTATACCTTATTCGTTGACAACCTTTCCCCCTAAATAACCCCTTCCTTTCCCATGATTTAACTCCCTCCGATTTCAGACTCCAGCCCCTCCCCGTGCTATTCCTGGAAGGAGAGGGAGATCTGCATGCCGCCGTCTGAACGAAGGTTTCCATGCGCTCCAGGCAAAACTACCAAACGAACCCATTTTAGAGGTCCAACTGTAAGAAAAAACAACCACTTGCACCCATTTGAAACAGGACCCATTACCGCCCGCTCCGGAGGCTCGCTCCGCCGGTTGTGCTACATTCCTTTGGAGGAGGCTTGATGCGTCGAGCGCTGTTTACACTAGTTTTCTTGTCTTTAGCGGCCTGCGCCCAGGACGTCGATATCCCCTTTCAGAAATTCGTCCTGGGAAACGGCCTGACCTTGATCGTCCATGAGGACCACAAGGCGCCTATCGTGGCGGTCAACGTCTGGTACCACGTCGGGTCGAAGAACGAACACCCCGGCAAGACCGGCTTCGCCCACTTGTTCGAACACCTCATGTTCGGCGGCAGCGAGCACTTCCATGGGCGCTACATCGACGCCATGGAGCGTATGGGCGCCACCGACCTGAACGGCACCACCAACGAAGACCGCACCAACTATTTCGAAACCGTGCCGGTCTCCGCTTTGGATTACACGCTGTGGATGGAATCGGACCGCATGGGGTACATGGTGAACGCCATCGACCAGAAAACGCTCGATCTTCAGCGCGGGGTGGTCCAGAACGAAAAGCGTCAGGACGAAAACGAGCCTTATGCCCTGGCGGAAGAACTGATGCAACAAGACACGTACCCCAGCGGCCATCCGTACTCCTGGAACACGCTCGGGTCCATGGAGGACCTGACCGCCGCATCGCTGAACGACGTGAAGGAGTGGTTCAAGACCTACTACGGCCCTTCCAATGCCGTGCTGGTGGTGGCCGGAGACGTCGATCCGCAGACCGTCCGCAAGAAGGTGGAGACGTATTTCGGCGAGATACCGCCCGGTCCGCCGGTCGCCCGGCAGCGCGTCTGGATCGCCAAGATGACGGGGGCGCACCGGGCCGTGTTCGAGGACCGCGTGGCCCAGGCGCGGGTCTACAAAGTGTGGAACATGCCCGAGTTCGGCAGTGAAGACGCCGACTACCTCGACATGGTGAGCGACGCTCTCTCCAACGGGAGGACCTCCAGGCTTTACAAGCGCCTGGTTTATGACGACCAGATTGCCACCGACGTGGCGGCTTACATTAACCCGCGCGAGATCGGCGGCCAGTTTGTCATTCAGGCTACCGCGCGTCCCGGCGTGGAGCTGGCGCGGGTCGAGAAGGCCATCGACGAGGAACTGGCGCGCTTCCTCGCCGAGGGACCCACCGCGCAGGAAGTGCAGCGGGTCCGCACCCAGTACCTCGCCAACTTTGTTCGCGGCGTGGACCGCATCGGCGGGTTCGGTGGAAAGTCCGACGTGCTGGCCATGAGCCAGGTCTATCTGGGCGACGCCGCCGCTTACCAGATCAAACTGCGCCGCGAGCGCGAAGCCGCGCCCGCCAAACTTCAGGCCGCCGCCCAACGCTGGTTGTCCGACGGCGAATATGTTTCGGAGGTCTTTCCGTTCGGCGACCCCCAGGCTTCCACCACCGCCGTGGACCGCAACCAGCCTCCCGCCACCGGCCAGCCTCCCGAGCTGCGCCTGCCCAAACTGGAGCGGACCACGCTCTCCAACGGGCTCAAAGTGGTGCTGGCCGAGCGGCACGAGATTCCCCTGGTCAATTTCAGCCTGTTGGTGGATTCCGGTTATGCCGCCGACCAGTTCGCAGTCCCCGGCGCCGCGGCGCTGGCTGCGAAACTGCTCGATCAGGGCACCAAGGCCCGCACCTCGCTCGAGATCGGCGAGCAACTGGCGCAGCTAGGCGCCAGCTTGAACGTGGGCGCGAACATGGACAGCATCGACGCGCGCCTCTCGGCTCTCAAGACCAACCTGGACGCGTCGCTCGATATTTTCGCCGACGTGGCGCTGAACCCATCGTTCCCGCAGGCCGATTTTCTGCGCGAGCAAAAACAGCAACTGGCCGCTATCGAGCGCGAAAAGACCGAGCCGGTACAGATGGCGTTGCGCGTTCTCCCTGGCCTGATCTACGGGAAAGGCCACGCCTATTCGGAACCCTGGACGGGTTCGGGCACCGCCGCCAGCGTCTCCAAGCTCGCCCGCGAAGATATGGCCAAGTTTCATGCGGCCTGGTTCCATCCCAACCACGCGACGCTGATCGTAGTGGGCGACACGACTCTGGCCGAGGTGCGGCCAAAACTCGAGAAGCTGTTCTCGGGTTGGAAGCCCGGTGAGGCGCCCCAGAAAAACGTCGCCACCGTGGCTTTGGCGGAGCGGTCCGTGGTGTACCTGATCGATCGTCCAGACGCTCAACAGTCGCTGATTCTGGCGGGCAATGTGGCGCCCCCCAAGAACAATCCCGCCGAGGTGTCCATCGAGAGCATGAACAACATCCTGGGAGGCGATTTCGGCGCCCGGCTGAACATGAACCTGCGCGAGGACAAGCACTGGGCTTATGGGGCGTCGACCCTGCTGGTGAGCGCGCGCGGCCAGCGGCCATTCCTGGCCTATGCTGCCGTTCAGACCGACAAGACCAAGGAGTCGATGACCGAGATCGCCAAGGAGCTGCGTGGCATCCTGGGAGAGCATCCGGCAACGGACGCGGAGTTGGCGCGGGTGAAGGCCAGCGAGACCCTGCGCCTGCCCGGCTCCCGCGAAACCATCGACCGCGTGATGAACTCCGTCGAAGATCTCGTCCGGTACGATCTGCCGGAAGACTACTACCAGACCTACGCCGGCAAAGTGCGCGCGCTGACGCTGGCCGACATCGGAAAGTCCGCCCGCGAGGTGGTTCAACCGAACCATCTGATCTGGGTGGTGGTGGGAGACCGCGCCAAAATCGAGGCGGGCATTCGCGAGCTCGGGCTGGGCGAAGTGCGGCTGCTGAATCCGGAGTAGCGCCGGCGGTCTTTGCCGCCGGTGGGGTTGTCCCGGGCGTGCCCGGCTCCCGCGCTGGCCATGTTATTCTAAGGATTCCTCACCGAAGATGGCGCAGACCAGGTCGCTCCCGCGTATTTGCATTGCGTTGGGCCTGCCGGACGTTGCAACACTGGTGGACCACGCCCGGCGTGAAGCTGAGGCGGGTGAGACGTTTCTGGAATTCCGCCTGGACTTTCTCGATGAACCCTGGAAGGGCGTCGAGGCCATTCGGGGGTTTTTCGAGCAATTTCCCGACTCCATCATTTTGGCCACCTGCCGGCGGCGCCAGAACCACGGAAAATTCAACGGCAGCGTCGAAGACCAGTTTGCCGTGCTGGATCGCGCGGTCGAGAACGGGGCGCAAGCCGTCGATATCGAAATCGAAACCGCCGAGGTGGCTCCCGAACGGCTGCACCAGTTCCGCGGGCGCGCGCAAGTAATTGTTTCGTATCACAACTACGAGGCCACGCCGCCCCTGGACACCATCATGAGCCGCGTCATGCAGGTGCCGGCCGACGCCTACAAGGTGGTGACCACCGCGCGCAAGCCTTCCGACAACGTGCGCGTGCTGGCGGCCGCCAAGGCGCTGCCCAAGCATCGGCTGGTGGTGCTGGCCATGGGCGAGTTGGGGTTTCCGACGCGTGTGCTGTCCCCGGTGTTCGGAGGCGTCTTCACTTACGCCGCGCCCATGTTCGCGGAAGGCACGGCGGCCGGGCAGGTCAGCGCGCGATACCTGCGCCGCCTGTACCGCGTGGAAAAACTCGGGAAGTCGGCCAAGATTTACGGCGTGATCGCCGACCCCATCCGGCATTCGATTTCGCCGGCGGTGCATAACCGCGCGTTTCAATCGCGGCGCTTGGATGCGGTGTACCTGCCGTTCCTGGTGTCGCCGGTGTACTTGCGCGACTTCTTCTCCATGGCCGCCAAGCTGCCGCTCGCGGGCTTCAGCGTCACCATTCCACACAAGCAGAAGATCATCCGGTACCTGGATGTGGTGGACCCGCTGGCGCGGCGCATCGGCGCGGTCAACACGGTATGGCGCAAGGCCGGCAAGTGGCGTGGGACGAACACCGACGCGGCGGGAGTCACCGGCCCGCTGGCGCGCCTGCTGCGTCTGGGGAAATCGTCCATCCTGGTCGTGGGCAACGGCGGCGCGGCGCGCGGCGCGGCGTGCGCGCTGGCCGACGCGGGCGCGAAGATTACGCTGGTGGGCCGTAATTCCGATCGCGTGCGCGCGCTGGCGAAGGTCTGCGGGGCGGAGGCGCTGGCGCGCGAACAGCTCGATACGCGGCGGTTCGACGCGGTGGTGCATGCCACGCCGCTGGGCATGTACCCGCACGTCAATGATTGCTTCTTCAACGGGTCCATTCCGGCGGACGTCGTCTTCGACATGGTGTACAATCCCATGGAGACGGTGCTCATCAAGCGGGCCAGGGAACAGGGTAAGACGGTGGTCCCGGGGCTCGATATGTTCATCGAGCAGGCGGTGCGGCAGTTCGAAATTTGGACGGGCGAATCGGCGCCACGGCCGGCGATGCAGCAGGCGGCGATCGAAGCCCTGGAACATCACTTCAAGTGAATATGACGCTCACGAGACGGCAACTGGCCGCGGCGCTGACTTCGGCGGCGGCGCTGGCGCAAACTCCGTCCCCGCCTCCGGCCACTCCGGACGAAGAGCTGAAGGCGGCCAGGGACCGGGTCAAGGCCAACGGCACGGCGCTGGCCAGGCAGGAAGTGCCCATGGCCGCCGAACCCGCTTTCCAGTTCAAAGCCTGAGGCGCGCCATGGCGGACATCGGCAACGACGTGTTCTTCGCCACCATCCCGGAGCTGGGCGCGCGCCTGAAGTCGAAGGAGATCTCCGCCGAGGAACTGGCTCGAGCCTTCTCCAACCGGTTGGCGCAGCTCGGACCGCGCTACAACGCGCTGGCGCTTCCCCTGCCGCAAGAGGCCATTCGCAAGGCGCGGGAGGTCGATCAAGACATCAAGCGCGGGCGCCTGCGCGGGCCGCTGCAAGGGATTCCATACGGCGTGAAGGACCTGCTGAGCCTGGCCGGCCAGCCGACCACCTGGGGCGCGAAACCCTATGCCGGCCAGGTGTTCGATTACAGCGCCACGGTGATTGAGAAACTGGCGGGCGTGGGCGCGGTGCTCGCGGGCAAGCTTTCCATGGTGGAGCTGGCGGGCGGAGGCGGATACCGCTATGCTTCGGCTTCGCTCACCGGCCCGGGGCTGAACCCGTGGGACCTGACGCGCTGGTCGGGCGGATCTTCGAGCGGGCCGGGGGCGGCCGTGGCCGCCGGGTTGGTTCCGTTCGCCATCGGATCGGAAACCTCCGGATCGATCGTGACGCCGGCGTCTTACTGCGGCGTGACGGCATTGCGCCCGACGTACGGGCTGGTGAGCCGCCACGGCGCCATGGCGCTTTCCTGGACGCTGGATAAACTGGGCCCGTTCGCGCGCAGCGCCGAAGACTGCGGCCTGATCTTGCAGGTGATCGCGGGCAAGGACGGGAAAGACCCGGGTTCGGCGGGCAAGAGCTTTTACTACACACCCCAATACGCGCGGCCGATCAAGGATCTCAAGGCCGGCTATGCGCCCGTGGATTTCGCGGAATGGGCCGAACCCGCGGCGCGTCCGGCGTTTGAAGCGGCGCTGGGCGTGCTGCGGCAAGCCGGCCTGCGGCTGGTGGAGACCAAGCTGCCGCAGTTCCCGTACAGCGCGGTGCTCTCGACCATCCTGGCGGCGGAGCAAGCCTCCGTTTTCGAGCCGCTCATCACCAGTGGGAAGGTGGACGAGCTGGCGGACCAGGCGCAGATCGCGGGACTCAAGGCGAGCCTCGACGTCCCGGCCAAGGATTACCTGAAGGCCATGCGCGTGCGGAGGCAGATCCAGGAGGCCTTCTCCAGGCTGTTCCAGGAAGTGGATGTGTTGCTGTCGCCGGGTCGCAGCGGTCCGGCAACCAAGATCGATCAGCCGCTGGACCGCGGGGGACCGGCTGCCGGCACGGCGCCCAGAGATCCGGGATTCCGGACAATCATCCAAGCGGGGAACCTGGCGGGGCTGCCGGCGCTGGTGTTGCCGTGCGGATTCGCGGAGAACCTGCCGGTGGCGTTACAAGTAGTGGGAGTGCCGTTTTCGGAGAACCTGCTGTTGGCGGTCGGCAAGGAGTTCCAGGCCCGCACGGACTGGCACAAGCGGCGGCCGCCGGTGTAGCGCCGGCGGCGGAACGCCCGATGCGGGTCTTGCCGCCGGTCCGTGGCACGTGCATTTCGCATTCCAGCCGATAAGACAGGAAGAGTGTCTGTGGCATCAGCATCGGCTGTCGGCTCCCCCTTGGCGGCGGCATCCCAGCCTGGGAGCTTCCCGCGTCCCACTGCCAAGACTTCTGCCGCCGCCTCGCCCTTGCAACTCTCTCCCGCACAACAGGCCGTGGTGGCTCAACTGGCGGTTACCGACCGCCACGTTCGGGCGCACGAGCAAGCCCACCTGGCGGCCGCGGGCCCGTACGCCACCGGCGGCCCATCCTATGGCTATACCGTGGGGCCGGACGGCAAGCTCTATGCCACCAGCGGAGAAGTCAGCCTGGATGTTTCCCCCGATCCGTCCGGCCCGGAAGCGACCATCCAGAAAGCCCGGGTGATCGAGGCCGCCGCCAACGCCCCGGCGGACCCGTCCACCCAGGATCGCATGGTGGCCGCGGCCGCCGCCGGCATGGAACAGGCGGCCGAACAGGCGCTGGCAGCGCAAAAGGAGCAGGCGCACTCCGCCTACAATTCGCCGGACCCGGTGGACATCGGCACGCTGCTGTCGCAGATGATGTAGCAGGGGTCGGCCGGCGTGGTATCCTCTCCAGCGGAATGGCTGCGAAAGGGATTGCGGCGCGGCGGTGGCTCATTCGCGGGCGCGTTCAAGGCGTGGGATTCCGCTATTTCGCGCAACGCGCGGCGGCCGAGATGGGGCTGACCGGGTACGCCCGCAACCTGGACGATGGGCGCGTGGAAGTGTACGCCGCGGGGTCCGAGGAGAAGCTCTCGCAACTGGCTGGCCTGCTGCATCGCGGGCCGCGCTGGGCCGATGTGTACGGGGTGGAAGAGCAGGAAGCCGCGGTGCATGAGTACGGCCGGTTCCGCGTCGAGTAGCGCCGCTTGCGTGCTAACATTGGCGGTAAATCATGAACGCCAGGTTGAGAGCGGCCATTC
The DNA here is from genome assembly GCA_049510555.1 of Bryobacteraceae bacterium. Taxonomy (GTDB): domain Bacteria; phylum Acidobacteriota; class Terriglobia; order Bryobacterales; family Bryobacteraceae; genus Fen-178. The sequence goes on along the minus strand of JBEKYW010000021.1, from coordinate 36,516 downwards.
ACTCGCTGGGCCGCTGGCGGATGGGGCTGGTTCTGTTCGTGCTGGTCGCGGGCTTCTACTGGAAGCTCTCGCTCACAAGGCAGTTCGACTGGACCAGGGGTCCCGATCTCGCCGAGCAGGTATTGCCGTGGTTCCAGGCGCAAGCCCACGAGTGGCATGCGCACCGCGTTCCACTCTGGGATCCGTACGTCTGGTCGGGACAGCCCTTGCTCGGTCAAGGGCAGCCAGGCGCGGCCTATCCGCTCAACTGGATCCTGTTCTGGCTTCCCCTTAGCCGCGGCCACATCGCCACCACGGCGTTGCAGTGGTATTACATTTTGATCCACCTGATGGCGGCCGCATTCTGCTACTGGCTATGCCGCGATCTGGGCCGGTCGCGGACGGCGTCGCTCGCCGGCGGTCTCATCTTCAGCCTGTCCGGGTTCCTGGGAAGCGCCGACTGGCCCCAGATGATGAATGGCGCCGTGTGGGTTCCACTGGTCTTTCTGTTTCTGCTGCGCGCGGCCAGCGGAACGCGGACCATCGGCAACGCGGCTCTCTCCGGCATGTTCCTGGGGGTTGCATTCCTGAGCGGCCATCACCAGATTCCGGGCTTGACGGCGCTGGCATTCGCCGGCGCGTGGCTCTATTTCGTTTTTCGGACCGGCCGTCCGCAGGCTCGCCTGGCGCGCGCCGCCGTCGTGAGTGTGCTGTTTGCGGCGCTCACTGGCGCGCTCCAAATCCTGCCGGTGATCGAGTACGGCAAGCTGGCCCGCCGCTGGGTGGGCGCGGCGGAGCCGCTGCTGTGGAACCAGCCGGTGCCCTATTCCGTGCATGCGACCTTCGATCTGAAGGCCTACAGCCTGTTTGGGATCGTCTTTCCGGATGTCCGCGCGCACCACGATCCATTCCTGGGCGTGGTGGCGCTGGCCCTGGCCGGCCTGGCTGTCGCGGCCTGCTGGCGGGATTCGCGCGTGCGGCTGCTCTTCGCCATTGGCTTGGGCGCCATCGTTTACGCGCTGGGGCACAACAGCGTCTTTCAGGGTTTCCTCTATGCCATCGTCCCGGCGCTCGATAAGTTGCGTTCGCCCTCCGCGGCCGTGCTGTTATTTCAGTTCGGAGCGGCGGTGCTGGCGGCTTTCGGCGCGGACCAACTGTCGTCGGCGGCATCCTCGCGTTGGTCGAAGCGCGTGATGCTGACGGCGCTGGCGTTTGGAATTCTGACGCTGGCCATCGCCCAGGCGGTGCTGTTCGCCAACAAGCTGTCCTTTCCGCCCGACGACCGCGTGATCGTGACGGGGTTCGTGGCGCTGCTCCTGGCGGTGCTGGTCTATGCCTGCCGGCACGCAACGCTCTCGCACACCCAGGCCAATGTTCTTCTGGTGCTGCTGCTGCTGTTCGAGCTGGGCAATGGCGCCCAGTACAGTCTCGCCGACCGGTCCGAAAAAGGCCCCATGACGTGGCTGGACCGGCTGCACGCCAATGAAGATATCGCCGCTTTCTTGCGGCGGCAGCCCGGATTCCAGCGGACCGAGGTGGCCGATGATGCCTTCGCTCCGAATTGGGGGGCCTGGCACGACGTCGAGATGTACGGCGGCTTCTTGGCGAGTGTCACCAACAACGTGCCGGATTCCGAGTACTTCAGCCTGACCGGCCGCAGGCTCTGGGGCGTTGCCTATACGATTTCCGCAAAGCCCGTCCCCGACGCCGGACCGGAGGTTTTCGCGGGCCGGAGCGGCATGCGGGTTTACCAGCGGCCGGATGCGTTTCCGCGCGCCTGGGCCGTCCACGAGTTGGTGCGGGTGCCCGACCGGGATGCCGGAAGCCGGCTGATGGTGCGGGATCTGGCCAGCTTCCATAACAAGGCGTATGTGCTTCAGGAGGCTCCCGCCGTGGAAACGTGCGGCGCGCCGGACCGGGTCGAGCTGGTGGAGCACCGCGCCGACCGGCTGGCGATCCGCGCGGACATGGCCTGCGCCGGGATGGTGGTCGTTTCCGACACGTTCTACCCGGGCTGGCGGGCGCAAGTGGATGGGCAACCCGCCGCGATTTTCGAAGTGAACGGGGCCATGCGAGGGGTATGGACGCCTCGCGGGGCGCATGTGGTTACGATGCGGTACCGCCCGGCCAGCGTCTATGCTGGCGCGGCGATGACGCTTCTGGGCATTGCGGGCGCGCTTTTGCTGGGGGTGATAGGCGGGAGCCGATCCGGGTAGTTTTGGACTAAGTATAGGCGTTTGGTGGAAATCGGCAAGGGGAAAGCGGTGATATGCTGACAGGCAGGAAATCGTATGTATGACACCTTCCAGATCAGCACCGCCGGTCCTTTACAAATACTACCCACCTGAGAGAGTGGACATCTTCGACAATTGGTCGATCAGGTTCAGCGATCTCAGGCAGTTCAATGACACGTTTGACAGTGATCTAAGGCTTCACGACAAGCGTCCGAAAGGCAGACGCCTCAAGGACCTGAAAACCGTCGGAATCTTTTGCATGACCGAAGATCCCGATTCGCAATTGATGTGGGCGCATTATGCAGCACAGAACACCGGGTTTGTCCTTGGCCTGCACACATCCGTGCCACCATTTTCAGATGACTCAGGACCGCTGGAGGTTATATACCAACCGACGCCGCCATCAATGCCGTTTAGCGACGAACCACCACTCGATCTCTTTCGCATCAAACCGAGTGCATGGGTGGCTGAAAAAGAATGGCGTTGCATCCGGCGCTTGGCGCTAACTGACTCTCGCGATTTTGCGCTTTCTCTAGATGCAATCGCAGAAATCATTGTTGGCGCAAGAATCCACAAATCTCACCTCACGGCAATTTTGCAGATGGTGGAATGGGTCAAGCCGGACTTCGAGATTCCAGTGAGCGAATCAAAGCCAAATCGGTACACTTGGGAATTCGAGCACGCGCTATCCCCGTTCCGTCTGTGCCAGGCATGTGACGGAAACGGTCACGTGCGGCAGAAAGAAACAAGTGCATAGTCCCCTCCCTCGTTGCACGATGAAACACCGAGACCGGACGTCCACCGAATTTCGGGGGTTTGGCACCCCGTCGCTGAAATGGACCTGCGGCGTCCATGGGGACCTATCGGGGTTGGCCTGGCTATAATTGTGCGTGAGGTACTCACAGTGGCGAAGCGCAAGCAGCACCAGATGGCCAAGCGCATGATCGGACGGTATGTCGTCGCCGATCCCGCGATCTGCCATGGCCAGCCGACGTTTCGGGGAACCCGAATCCTGGTGGCTGACATCATGGAGCAGGTGGCGGGGGGTATTGCCTGGGAAACGATTGTGGAGGAGTGGCGTGGCGACGTTTCCCTGGATGCCATTTCGGAGGCAGTTCGGTTGGCGAGCCAGGCGTTCCGCGATCATTCCGCCCAGTACACGGCGCCGGAATACGTGCTCCAACGGGTCCAGGCTTGATCATTCTGGATGAGAACATTCTCGACGGCCAGCGACTCCTGCTGGAAGCTTCCCGGATAGCGACGAAGCAGATTGGAGTCGATGTCGGCCGCAAGGGGATGAAGGACGACGAAATAGCCGTTCTCTTGCGCCAGCAGCGGCACATCACATTCTTCACCCGCGATGCGGGTTTCTATTTGCCGGAGCTACGCCATCGAAACTATTGCCTGGTTGTGATGAGCGTCGGGCAGAATGAGGCCGCCACGTTCATTCGCCGGTTTCTCCGCCACCCCGACTTCGATGCTCAAGTGAAGCGGATGGGCAGAGTGGTACGCGTCTCGCATGCCGGCCTGGCGGTGTGGCGTTTGCGGTCGCAGACCGAGATTCACACCGTTTGGAGCTGGTCCAAATAGGGCTGGCCAAAAGGCGCGCCGGTCCCCGGCCCCTGGCTGCATCCAGTTGAACCGGCAGCGTCGGGCGTGCAACAATACGGGTCGTTCGCCATGGGGCTTTCGGAAAAACGAAAAACCGAAAAACGTTCGGTCTGGCCCCGGCTTTTTTTATGGAAGATCTCAAGAAGCTGATTCGCGAGGTGCCGGACTTTCCTAAACCGGGCATCCTCTTCTACGACATCACCACACTGCTGAAGGACCCGATCGGGCTCCGCGCCGTCATCGACGGGCTGAAGGAACATTACCGCCAGACGCCGGTCGACCTGGTCCTGGGGATCGAGGCGCGCGGGTTCATCTTTGCGCCGGCGCTGGCCTATGCGCTGGGCGCGGGCTTTGTGCCGGTGCGCAAGCCGAAAAAACTGCCCGCCGAAGTGGTCCGCGTCACCTACGACCTGGAATACGGCACGGACAGCCTGGAGATGCACAAGGACGCCGTCACCAGCGGCAGCCGGGTGCTGATTGTGGATGACCTGCTGGCCACGGGCGGAACCGCCGCGGCCGCGGCGCGAATGGTACGCAGCGTGGGTGGCACGGTGGCGGGCCTCGGATTCGTGGTCGAGCTGACCTTCCTCAATGGGCGCCAGAAGCTCGCGGGGTACGACGTGTTCTCGATGCTCCAGTACGACAAATAAGCATTACGTCACTTCAGATATTCGTTCGCTGGTTTTGGCCTCCGCTCCCGACCCTCCGCTCGCTTACGCTCGCGGCTCGGTGAGACGCCTTGTCACTGAGCCGCGAGCGTAAGCGAGCGGAGGGTCGCAGCATGACGCACCTACTCAAAACCCATACAGCCGGGCGGGGTTGTCGGCGAGGATCTTCTGGCGGATGGCGGCGTCGGGCGCCCACACGGCAAGCTGGTTCAGCAGGCGGCCGTCGTCGATCTGAAGCAGCGGCGTCACATCGGTGGGCTGGCGGCCGTGAGGCGTGACCGTGTCGGGATGCGGCCAGTCCGTACCCCACACAATGCGATCGGCGTTGGCGGCGATGAGCGCTTTGGCGAAGGGTACGACGTCCGCATAATCCGGGGCCTGGGTGGATGCGCGATAAGCGCCGGAAATCTTGACGTAGGCCTTGCCCGACCGCACCAGCTCGAGAAGATCGGCGAAGCCCGGCTGCTGGAGCCCGAGTGCGGCGCGGGCGCCGCCGAAGTGATCGAATACCACGGGCATGGGCGCGTCGAGAACCAAATCCTTGAGGCCCGAGACCACCGCCAGGCTGGCGTACACCTGAATATGCCAGCCGCGGCGCTTCAAACGGGAAACCGCCGCCTGGAACCGCTGGCGGCCGACGGCAGGGGCGACCTGGCCGGTGGTCTGGAGATTCAGGCGGACGCCACGCACGCCGGCCGTGCCCATGGCGTCGAGGTCGCTCTCCGGCGTCTTTTCGTCGATCACGGCGATGCCGCGGGCGGCGGCGCCGCGCGCCTTCATTCCCCACAACAGGCAGGAATTGTCGGTCCCGTAAAAGCTCGGCGTGACCATCACGACGCGCTCGATGTGGAGCGCGCGATCGAGCGCCGACAACTCTTCGGGAAGGGCCGTCTCGGGCGTGAAGGTGCGGCCGGGAAAAAACGGAAATCGGTCCGGGCCGCCGACGATGTGCGTATGGCAATCACAGGCATGCGCGGGGACGGCGAAACTCACTGGCGTGGCCGGCTGGGATGCTTTCGCGAAGCTCACTCGACCGCCCGTCAGTGCTCCGCCCACGACCGCTCCAACCAAAGCCTCACGCCTGGTCAACATGGTAGCCTCCTGCTGGAAACCAGAGATGGTCCATTATGAGCGCGAGCAGCTATAATCGGCAAACGAGAGGAATTCCTATGAAACTGCGAGTGGTGGCGTTTCTGATTCTGGTGCAGCTCGGCCATTTCACCTGCATCGAGGCTCAGGAGAAAGGTCAGGAGCATTGGGTGGCCACGTGGACAACGGCGGAACTGCTGGCCCGGCCACCGGCGGCGCCCACCGCGCCAACCACGGCTGCGCCGGCGCCGGCGGGCGCGCGAGGCTTCAGCAATCAGACCGTGCGCATGATCGTGCGCACCAGCATCGGCGGGAGCCGGCTGCGGGTGAAGCTTTCCAATGCCTTCGGAAGCGAGCCGCTGGCCGTCGGCGCGGCGCATATCGGCATTCGCAGCAAGGACTCCGAGATCGTTGCGGGATCGGACCGGCCGCTTTCTTTCAACGGCAAACCCGGCTGCACGATTGGGCCGGGAATGGTGATTCTGAGCGACCCGGTGAACTTGAACGTCGCTCCGCTCAGCGATGTGGCAGTCAGCCTTCACTTCCCCGGCGAAACCGGTCTGGCGACGACCCATGCCACCGGCCTGCATACCACCTACATCAAGGAAGGGGATGTCACCGGACAGGCGGCGATGGCGGACGCGGCTACGACGCAGTCGTATTACTGGCTCGCTGGTATCGACGTGATGGCTCCCGCCCGCACGTCGCTGATCGTGGCTTTCGGTGACTCCATCACAGACGGCGCCCGCTCCACCCCGGAGACCAATCACAGTTGGCCCGCGCTACTGGCGGCAAGGCTGGAGGCAAAGAAGAAGACGGCAAAAATCGCAGTGGGCAACATGGGGATCGGCGGCAACCGGGTCCTGCGTGATGGGGCCGGAGTGAGCGCGCTGGCCCGCTTCGATCGCGATGTGCTGAGCCAGTCCGGCGTGAAATGGGTGATGCTGCTCGAAGGCATCAACGATATCGGCAGGGAGGCTACCATACCTGCGGAAGCGGTCACGGCCGAGGAGTTGATCGGCGGGTACAAGCAGATCATCGAGCGGGCGCATACGCACGGCATCAAGGTGATTGGGTGCATGCTGACGCCATATGAAGGCGCCAACTACTCGAGAGAAAAGGGCGAGGCCACCCGCGAGGCTGTCAATACGTGGATCCGGACGAGCGGGGCCTTTGATGCCGTGGTCGATTTCGAGGCCGCCACGCGCGACCCGAACAACCCCAAGCGCATTCGCGCCGACTTCGACCCGGGCGATCACTTGCACCCCAACGACGCTGGCTATCAGGCCATGGCGAACGCCGTCGACCTTTCGATCTTTGGCGGGAAACGGGCCGCGTCCCGGCCGGCGAAACGGAAAGCGCAATGACCGGGACGCGCCGCGCCCGTGTGCGGGCGCTGGCCAAGATCAATCTCGATCTGCGCGTGCTCGGCAAGCGCCCGGACGGCTTCCACGAGCTGCGCACCATCTTTCAAACCATTTCGCTGGCGGACACCATCGACATCGCGTTCACGCGGGGACGAAAGACGGCCATCGAGGTGGAAGACGGCCTCGGTATTCCCGACAACCTGGCGGCGCGCGCGGCCCAGATGGCGATGGAGGCGATGCGCGTCACCGGGCGCGTGGAGATGCGGCTCCGCAAACGCATTCCCATGGGCGCGGGGCTGGGCGGCGGATCGTCGGATGCCGCGGCGGTGCTGCTGGCGCTGCCGGTGCTGGCGGGGCGCGAAGTGGATCTGGCGAAGTTGTGTGAGATAGCCGAACAGCTTGGCAGCGACGTTCCGTTTTTCCTGCTGGGTGGCACGGCGGTGGGGATCGGGAGGGGAAGTGAGCTGTTTCCGCTTCCCGATGCGCCCGCGCGGCCGGGCCTGCTGGTGGTCCCTGGAGTGCATGTTTCCACGGCCGAGGCGTACCGCCGGCTGAGCGCTGGTTTGACAAGCGAATCGCAACAAAATAAAATATTTAGTTTCCAGAGACATACGTGGGATTGGGGTGGCCGCGAACCCGCCAGGAACGATTTTGAAGCGGTGGTTTTTGGGCAGCACCGGAGTCTGGTTGCCCTGAAGAAGCGGCTGATCGGGGCGGGAGCTTCCCCGGCCATGATGACGGGCAGCGGCTCCGCGGTGTTCGGGCTGTTTGGCAGCCACGAAGAAGTTTCTGGCGCGCTCGATGCACTGGGAAATGAAGAGGCGTATCGAATCTCGCTGGTCAGCCGCCAGCGCTACCGCTCCATGTGGTGGCGGGCGCTCCAGGAGCACATGAGTCGGAGAATATGGCCGCCCCAAAGCCGGTACTTGCGATGACAAACGATCGTCTGAAAGTTTTCACGGGGAATGCCAATCCCGCGCTGGCCCAGGAAATCTGCCAGGCGCTGGGCATGGAGCTGGGCCGCGCCATGGTGAAGCAGTTCTCCGACGGCGAAATCTACCTCCAGATCAAAGAGAACGTGCGCGGGGAGGATGTTTTCATCATCCAGCCGACTTGCACGCCGGTGGAACGCAACCTGATGGAGCTGCTGCTGATGATGGATGCGCTCAAACGCGCTTCAGCGGAGCGCATCACGGCAGTGTTACCCTATTATGGATACGCCCGCCAGGACCGGAAGGACAAACCGCGGGTTCCGATCTCCGCGCGGCTGGTGGCAGCCCTGCTGGAGACGGCGGGGGCGCACCGGGTCCTGACGCTCGATTTGCACGCCGCGCAGATTCAAGGGTTCTTCGATATTCCGGTGGACCACCTGTTCGCCATGCCGGTGCTGATCGAGTACTTCAAGGCGCTCGATATTCCCGACATGACGGTGATTTCGCCGGATGCGGGCGGCGTGGAGCGGGCGCGGGCGTTTGCCAAGAGGCTGAGCTCGCCGCTGGCGATTATCGACAAACGGCGGGACGAGGCCAACGTGGCCGAAGTAATGAACGTGGTGGGCGACGTGACAGGGCGTAATTGCCTGCTGGTGGATGACCTGATCGATACCGGGGGCACGCTGGTGAAAGGCGCGCAGGCGCTGCTCGACAAGGGAGCGGCCAGCGTCTCGGCCTGCGCCACCCACGCCGTGCTGTCGGGGCCGGCGGTAAGCCGGATTGAGGCCTCGAGCCTCAAGGAAGTGGTTTTTACGAATTCGATTCCGCTCTCGAGAGAGGCGAAGAAGTCGCGCCGGATCAAATCGTTGTCGATCGCCAAGTTGCTGGCGGAAGCCATACGGTCGATACACGAGGAGACCTCGGTGAGCGTGTTATTTGTGTAGGGGCCGGGCACGTTACGTGCGTACCGCATGCCCGGCCCTTACGAAGATTTAGCGGGCAATGGAACCCACGTCAGCCCGGGCGGAGCCTGGGTGAACCGGACTTCCAACCCACAAGGAGAATGCAGTGAGAAAAGACATCACCGTCGCTGCCGAGGTGCGCACCTCGCGCGGCAAGAACGAAGCGCGCCGTACGCGCCGCGCCGGGCACATCCCGGCGGTGCTGTATGGCTCATTCCAGGAACCCGTAAGCCTCGCGGTCAATCCGCGTGAGATCGTCAAGATCATCCACAGCAGCACGGGGTACAACACGATTTTCAACCTGGCGATCCAGGACGGCGAGACCACGCCGGTCATGGTGGTGGACCAGCAGATGGATCCGATCAAGGGCACGCTGCTGCACGCGGATTTCAAGCGCATCGATCTCACCAAGCGCCTGCGCGTCAGCGTTCCGGTGCACACCGCAGGCGAAGCGCAGGGCGTGAAGGTGCAGGGCGGATTGCTCGAGATTGTCACGCGCTCCATCGAAATCGAGTGTCTGCCGGACGACATTCCGGAGCACTACACAATCGATGTAAGCGAGCTGATGATCGGCCAGAACAAGCGCGCCAGCGACGTGGCGCTGGGCCCCTCGATTAAGCTGGTGAGCTCGCCGGAGACGGTGATTGCGCACGTGGTGGCGCTGCGCGCCGAGGAGGTGGCCGCGCCCGCGGCCGAGGTTGCCGCCGCACCGGAAGCCGGCGCAACGCCGGCCGAGCCCGAGGTGATCAAGAAGGGCAAGAAGGAAGAGGAAGCGCCCGCCGAGGAAAAGGGCAAGAAGCCCGCCGAGGAAAAGGGCAAGAAGAAGTAGGGCGCCATGTTCCTGGTGGCTGGTCTGGGGAATCCGGGCGAGGAGTACGCGCTCACACCGCATAACCTGGGGTTCCTCACCATCGACCGGCTCGCCGCGCAGCACGGCATCCGCGTCAACCGGAAGGACTCCAAGGCGCTCATCGGCATGGGCGAGATTGACGGGCATCCGGTGATGCTGGCCAAGCCGCAGACGTTTATGAATCTGAGCGGCACTTCGCTGGCGCCGCTGATGGAGAAGCACTCGATCGGGCCGGAACGGCTGGTGGTGGTTTACGACGAGCTGGACCTGGGCTGGAAGGCGCTGCGGATCAAGCCGAAAGGCTCCGCGGCCGGGCACAAGGGCATGAAGTCGGTGATCGGCAGCCTGAAGACCAGCGAAATCGTGCGGGTGCGGTTGGGAATTTATCCGGGCCATCCGGTCAAGGATGGCGCGGAATTTGTGCTGGCGCCGTTGCGGCGCTCGCAAATCGAGGAATTGGACGAATTCGCCGGCTACGCAGCCGATGCGGTTCGCGCCATAATCGCCGAAGGCGTCGAAAAGGCCATGACGAAATTCAATCGTCGCGCCCAAGGCTTGAATCACGAGGAAGCATGAGAGTTTACGAAGAGTTGTTCATAGTGAAGCCGGATGTGCCGGACGAGGAGGCCGACCAGTTTGTGGAGCAGTTGCGGACGCAGTTGACCACCGCCGGCGCCACGGTAGACAAGATTGACAAGTGGGGCAAGCGCAGGCTGGCGTACCGGGTGGGCAAGTACCGCGAAGGCGCGTACGTGCTGTTCCAGTTCAGCGCGGGTCCCGAAACCGTAAAGGAGCTGGAACGCCGCCTGAGGGTGTCGGACATGGTGCTGAAGTTCTTGACCGTGCGCATCGACCAGACGCTGAAACGGCTGGAAAAGCGGAAGAAGGTCCGGGACAAGCGGTCGGCCCGGCGCGCCGCTGCGGCTCCGGCCTCGCCGGCGCCGGGGGTGGCGCCCGCGGGACCGGGTCTCCCGTCTTCGTTGGTGCAACAGACGACGGAAGCGCCGGCTATGCCCGGCATACCGAAGGAGGGTTAAGACATGGCGGAATTCAAAGGAAGACCAGGCAGCGCCGGGCACCGCCCGACCGGCGGCGACAAGGCGGTGGCCGCTCAGAAGAAGCAGTACTTCCGGCGCAAGAAGGTGTGCCGTTTCTGCGTCGAGAAGATCGATGACATCAACTACAAAGACGTGAAGATGCTGCACGCCTTCGTGGCCGAGCGGGGCAAGATTGTGCCGCGCCGCATTTCAGGCGTGTGCGCGCCGCACCAGCGGCGGCTCGCGGACGCCATCAAGAAGGCGCGGAACATCGCGCTGCTGCCGTTCGCGGCGCAATTCTGAGGGCGGGAGGAGACTGGCATGGAAGTCATTTTGAGAGAAGACATCGAGAAGCTGGGCAACCGCGGCGAAGTGGTGAAAGTCGCGCCGGGATACGCCCGCAATTTCCTGCTGCCCAAGCGCCTGGCCGTTCTGGCCACCGAATCCAACAAGAAGATCGTGGAGCAGGAGCGCCATGCGCACCTGCGCAAGGAAGCCAAGTTGGTGGACGAGGCGCAAGACCTGTCGAAGCTGCTGACCGGCGTGAGCGTGACGATTTCGCAGAAGGCCGGCGAAGCCGACCAGTTGTTCGGGTCGGTGACGTCCAAGGACATCGCCGAAGCGCTGGCGGCCACGAACTTCACCATCGACCGGCGGAAGATCCACCTGGAGGAGCCCATCAAGCAACTCGGCGAGTACAAGGTGCCGGTGAAGCTGCATAAGGACGTCACGGCGGAGATCACCGTGGTGGTGGTGAAGGAAGAAGACTAGCGAGGCTGTGCCTCAGACCGGCAAGCAATGCTCGACGCGGAGACGCGAAGACGCGGAGAAAAACGCGGAGAAAGACTTGGAAAAAAGGACTGATGCGTGAGCCGACGCCGCACGCCGCTACCGGAGGTTCGACCACGGAGCCAGCGGAGGATTCGGCTCGCGACGCGGCCTTAGGTGGCGCGGCGGGCCTCAAAAAAATCGTGCATCATTACGCATCCCTCGCTGGCACCGCGTGTCTCCGCTCCCTCCGCGTTCGAACGCGGGGAAGAGGAGACCCTCGATCTCTCATCCTCTCCGCGCTCTTCTCCGCGTCTTCGCGTCTCCGCGTCGAAATGGAATTTGACTCATTCGCATCAAATTTGCGGGTCCGAGTACTCTACTCCGCCGCCACTTCCAGCACGGCATTCCATAGGAACTCGATTAGCGCCATCAGTGAACGCACGGAGATGTGCTCGTCGTCGGAGTGCGCGCCTCCCAGGGGGCCCTCGGCGGGCGTGACGATGGGACCGACGCCGTAGGCTTGCACTCCTTTGACGCGAAGCTGCGCGTTGTCGGTGGCACCGGTCATCATGTTGGGGAGCGTGGGGGCGTCGAACATGCGGCGGGCCACTTTTTCAAGGGCGCGGAACATGTCGGTGTCGATGCGCGACGGCGCGGCGAGGGGGCGGTCGGCGGTGGCCGGCGGAATCACCTCCACGGCCGGGTCATCGATCACGCGGCGGAGTTCGGCCAGGAACTGCGGCACGTCCTCGTCGGGCAGGGCGCGCACGTCGAGATAGGCTTCGGCTTCGGACGGAATCACGTTATTGCGGAATCCCCCTTTCAGAATGGTGGGGACCACTGACGTCCGCAGGATGGAATAGTGGGTGGGCTCGTGCTGCCGGAAATAGCGGTCCATTTCGGCGGCGCGGGAGGGGTCCAGAATTCCACGGTAACGGGCGGCCTCGGCGGGCGGCGAAATGGCGGCGAGGCGCTCGAAGTAGGCGCGCGTAGTTTCGTTGAGCCGCATGGGCGTCTGCCAGTTGCCGGCGCGCGCGACGGCCTGGGCCAGGTGTACCACGGCGTTCTCCACAAGGGGGCGCGAGCCGTGGCCGGCGGGGCCGCGCGCCACCAGACGAATGCCGCGCGGCGCTTTCTCGGTGGAGCTGATGAGCACGTGCTGGACCTTGCCGTTGTCTTCGACGATGGCGCCGCCCTCGGCCAGCGCGTACTCGGCCTCGATCTCGGGCCAGTGCTGCCGGACCATGAAGTCGATGCCGGGTCCGGTGGTGCCCTCCTCGCCGGCTTCCGCCAGGAAGATGACGTCGCGGTCGAGTTTCATGTGGAGGCGGTGCAGGAGCAGCAGGATCATCATGCCGGCTACGACGTGGGGCTTGTCGTCGCTCGAGCCGCGGGCGTAGATGACGCCATTCTTGCGGATGGCGGCGAAGGGGTCGACACTCCATCGCTCGCGCTGCACGCCTACCACGTCGGTGTGGCCCATGATGAGGATGGGCTTTTTCGCGCCGCTGCCCTGGATGCGGGCCACGAGGTTGGCGCGCGCGGGATCCAAGGCGAAGAGCTTCACCGGGATGCCCTCGCGCTCGAGCACCGCCTGGACGGCTTTGGCGGCGCTGGTTTCATTGCCGGGCGGGTTGCTGGTGTCGATCTTGAGCAGCGCAGTGAAGCGCTCGAGAATCTCGGGCTCGAGCTTTTGCCAATCCACCGGATAGCGTGGCTGCGCGCCGGCCAAGGCGGCCAGTAGGAGGAGGGAGGAAAGCATCTTCATACAGGTATGTTGCCATGCTTCTTGCGCGGCATGGTGCGCACCGCGGGCGCGCAAGATGAGTTCAAGGCGCCGGTGAGGAATCCGGGGCCGCGCGGGGCCCGGCCGGCTGCTTCCCTATGCCTCGCGCCGGCGCCTCCAAAGCGCCAGTGCTGCGCCTGCCACGAGCAGCAGAGTGGACGGCTCGGGCGTGTACTCGAACGCCTGATCGCCGCTGGCGGTATGGAAATACCCGACCACCAAGCCGTCGTTATTGATTCCCATGGGATACGTTGAGTCCGACCCAGGGTAAGCCGGCATCAGGGCGTAGTCCCCGGTGTTCATATCGTAGTAGTATCCGTAGTATTGGGAAACGCCCGGCGCAAGATTCCACACTCCGACGGCCAGACCGTTGTCGTTGATGCCGTACAAAGAGCCGTAATTGTCGGTTCCAGGGGGATGAAGGGGATAAATCATTGTGCCGTCAGCCTTACGGATCAAGCCGACCCAACTGGGGAAGTAGAGGTCCCCAGCGATCACACCAAGATTGTTGATGGCCGTGAAATCGGTCGAGTAGCCGGGCACCGTTAGCGTGTGGAACGCCGTGCCGTCCCAGTACTCGGAAACGCCGTCTACCAGTGCGGTGTACTGGCCGCTGTCGTTGATGCCCAATATTCTTGTATTCGTTCCCAGACTGATGGTCGACAAGGTGCCTGCGCTGGTCAGCTCGAAACCATGGTCGTAGGTGCCGTCGTTGTAGTAGCCCGCGATAACGCCGTTGTTGTTAATGGCCTCGGGAAAAGTATTGACGGAGATGGTGATTTCGCTGTAGGCGCCGTTCTGGTAGTAAAAGCCGTAGTAGCGGCCATCGCCGTTGGCAAAATACCCCACAATATTGCCACCGTTGTTAACGCCAGAGGCGAGCGAGAAGTTGACTGTCCCACAACTGGCGCACGTCACATCCAGCGCCACATACCCCGCCCGCGCCTGGGGGTGGAATAGGGTTAAGGCAGCGAGCAACGCAAAGGTAGAGAGGCGGAGCGCCATGGTACCTCCAGATAACCGGACGTGTTTATACTGATACAGGGTCGATTATGGGCGATGTCGCGCGAGAAGTACCGAAAGAACCCCAAAAGATCGCCAAAAGTTCGACCGCACGGTACTACTGTGCCGGTGTGGAGGTGGACCTCTCCCAGGCCGCGGTGCGGCGGAACGGAGAGACAGTGGCATTGCGGCCCAAGACATACCGCGTGCTGGTCTTTCTGTTGGAACGCCGCAACCGCATGGTGACCAAGGAGGAACTGATCGACGGGGTGTGGGAAGGAGCGGCGGTCTCCGACGACGTCATAGGGGTGAGCATTGCCGAACTGCGCAAGGCACTGGGGGACGATCCTAAGAAGCCCCAGATCATCAAGACCTACCCCAGGATGGGCTATGGGCTGGTGGCGCCGGTAAAGGCAATCGCGGAGGGCGCGCCGCATCATGCGCGACACCTCCGTCTCGGGTTGGCTGCGGCCGCAGCGGTGATGCTTGCGGCCGGTGGCGTCCTGGTCTGGCGGCATGTGGCCAAGCCGGCCGCCTGGCCCGCAGGCGAGGTGGCATGGTGGATGCTGGACGAAGCGAGGGGCCGGACGGCCGGCGACGCCAGTGGCGGCCGGCAGGATGGGGCGATCGATGCGGAAGCCGCCTGGGTGCAAGGGAAACGCGGCAGCGGGTTGTGGCTGGGCGGCCCGGAAAGCGCCGTGGCGGGCCGCGGCTCGGATTCGATGCCCGCTGGCGACGCCCCCCGAACCATCAGCGCCTGGGTCAAGCTGGCGCAGCCCCGCGTCGACCTGACCACGGTCTTCGACTACGGTTCGGAGTTTCGAGGCTTGACCGCCGAGCGATGTTTCCTGGACATCCTTGCCGATGGCCGCGCCCGGTTTGGGGCGGATATCGGCGGAGGCTGGGTCACGGGCGCCGGCCGGTGGAACGATGATGCCTGGCATTTCCTGGCGGCAAGCTACGAGGGTCCCGGCACGGACATCGCGCGCATCTTCGTGGACGGCAAGCTGGACAAGCAAGAGAAGCTGAAGGTCCGGCCTGCCACGAAGCGCGGTGGCGCATGGCGAATCGGCCAGTCGCTGATGGGTGGCTCGGCATTCCGCGGGGCGATTGACGACGTGCGCGTGTACCATCGCGCCCTGAGCGCGGCGCAGGTGGCTGCCCTCTACCGGTGTTCCGCGGACTTGAAGGACCTGGCGTCTTACTACTACCTGCCGGTTTACTACAGCGGCGTGGCCATCGACGGCCCGGCAACGCTCCACAACGAAGGCCTGGATTACAGCGGAATTCAGTTGGCGCTTCCCGGCGGCGAATGCGCTCTCGGCAGTCTGCGTGGCGCCGATGTGGGGCAGGATCTGCGGATCGCCGTGGATCTGCTGGTTCCGAAAGGTCCGGCGGGAACGGTGTGCGAGGCGGGACCTTATTTCCGTTCGCGCCGCGCGGCTCCGGACGACGGGTTGATCGGCGGAACCTCAGCCGGCTACTGGGTGCAGCTTTTCTCGAATGGCCTGGTCCGGGTGAAGCGGCTGAATCCTCAAGCTGTGGTGGCCTTTTCCCCGCCGGACGGCAGGTTCGACGCCGGCGTCTTCCATCACCTGGAGATGGAGGCGCGCGGCTCAACTCTCGACGTGTGGCTCGACGGAAAGCCGGTGCTGGAGCGCGTTGCGATTCCGGCCGCTTGGGAGGGACCTCCCGCCATCGGCCGCAATGAGGGCGCGGCCGGGATTGCCTTCGGCGACGAGATGAATCGCGGGCAAAGCGGAGGCCAGGAAGCCAAAAATTTCCAACTCACCCGGCTGAAGTGACGCCCCCGCTCACAGCGGTATGTTGCCATGCTTCTTGCGCGGCATGGTGTCCACCTTGTGTTCGAGCATGCGGAGAGCGCGAATCACGCGGGGGCGGGTCTCGCGCGGCTCGATCACATCGTCGACGTAGCCGCGCTCGGCGGCGATGAAGGGGTTGGCGAAACGCTCGCGGAACTCTTCGACTTTCTGCCTCCGCACCGCGTCCTGGTCTTCGGCCGCGGCCAGCTCGCGGCGATAGACGATGTTCACAGCGCCTTCCGGCCCCATGACGGCGATCTCGGCGGTGGGCCAGGCCAGGTTGATATCGGTGCGGATGTGCTTGGAACCCATCACGCAGTAGGCGCCGCCGTAAGCTTTGCGGGTGATCACCGTGATCTTCGGAACGGTGGCCTCGCAAAAAGCGTAGAGCAACTTGGCGCCGTGGCGGATGATGCCGCCGAATTCCTGATCGGTGCCGGGCAGGAAGCCGGGGACGTCTTCAAAGGTGAGCAGGGGGATGTTGAAGGCGTCGCAGAAACGCACGAAGCGCGCGCCTTTCACCGAGGAATTGATGTCGAGGCAGCCGGCCAAAAAGGCGGGCTGGTTGGCCACGACGCCGATGGAGCGGCCGTCCATGCGGGCGAAGCCGACGACGATGTTCCGGGCCCAGTGCTCGTGGACTTCGAAGAATTCGCCGTCGTCGACCACGCGGCGGATGACCTCCTTGATGTCGTAAGGCAGATTGGATTCCCGGGGGACAATGGCGTCCAGCGCGGCGTCGGCGCGGTCGATGGGGTCGGCGGTGGCGCGGCGCGGCGGGTCCTCGCGGTTGTTTTGGGGCAGGTAGCCGAGCAGCTCGCGGATCATGCGCAGGCATTCGGCGTCATCGGCGGCGATGAAGTGGCCGACCCCGCTCACGGAATTGTGCGTGGCGGGGCCGCCCAGCTTCTCTTTGGTGACGTCTTCGTGGGTGACGGTCTTGATGACGTCGGGGCCGGTGACGAACATGTAGCTGGCGCCCGCCACCATGAAAACGAAGTCGGTGATGGCGGGCGAGTAGACGGCGCCGCCGGCGCACGGACCCATGATGGCGGAGATCTGCGGGACGACGCCGCTCGAGAGGGTGTTGCGCAGGAAGATATCGGCGTATCCGGCGAGCGAGACCACGCCCTCCTGGATGCGCGCGCCGCCGGAATCGTTCAGGCCAATCACGGGCGCGCCGGTCTTGAGGGCGAGGTCCATGATCTTGCAGATTTTCTGGGCGTTGGCTTCGGAGAGCGAGCCGCCGAAGACGGTGAAGTCCTGGGCGAAAACGCAGACCGGGCGGCCATCGATGCGGCCGTAGCCGGTGACGAAACCGTCGCCGGGGACGACCTGCTCGTCCATGCCGAAATCGCGGCAGCGGTGGGTGACAAGCTTGTCGAGCTCTTCGAAAGAGCTTTCGTCGAGGAGCAGCTCAATGCGCTCGCGCGCGGAGAGTTTGCCCTCTTGGTGCTGGCGGGCGCGGCGCTCGGGTCCGCCACCCTGCTCGGCGGCCTGGTGGCGGCGGCGCAATTCTTCTAGCCGGTTCATCGGGACCATTGTAGAGGTTCGAAGCGGCCGTCGGGCAGCAGATGGTACTTGCGGCCGCGCCAGAGGATGGTATTGCCGAAGAAGCCCGCGATCCATACGAAGAAGCTGGCCAAATCCTGAAGCGGCACGAGCCACCAGAGGCGGCGCGTTAACGGGTCGCGCAGGACGTGCTCGGCGGTGGCCCAGCCGGCGGCGGCGCGGAAGAGCGCGGTCACGGCCAGGACGAGCCACCATTCCGGTTTCACCGCGCACAGAAGCAGCGCCAGCGGCAAAGGGTTGGTAAAGACCTGGCCGGTGTACCCCCAAGGCCGCGAACGGCGCGTGCTGCGGTTCCAGCGCAGGCGATGCCTCAAATTTGCGGCGAAAGGCTGCCCGCCGATGCGGTGCTCGATGACGTAGGACGAAAGAATCACTCCCCAGCCGCGTTCGGCGGCCAGCTTTCCCATCACAAAATCTTCCGCGAGGTAATCTTTGACGGCATCGAAGCCGCCGATGCCGGCGAGCGTCTGGCGGCGGGCGGCGATGGTGGGGCCAAGGGCGAACTTCATGCCGTCGAGCATGCGCGCCACCAGCACGGCGCCAAGGAACTCCGTGTTCAGGCCGAGGGCTTCCAGGGTGGACCAGAAGCTGCGGCCGGGAATGGCGCGGTAGGGGCAGGTGGCCATGCCGAGCCGCTCGTCCTGAAATTCGGCGGCGATGGTGGAGAGCATATCGGGCGCGACGCGGATGTCGCTGTCGGCCATAACCAACACGTCGTGGTTCGCGGCGGCGAGCATGCGGTCGAGGCTGTAGACCTTGGCATTCGGATAGGGCGGCTCGCCGGTGACGATGAGGCGCGAGGGAATGGCGGGATAGCGGGCTCGCAGCCGCTCGACCACGGCGATGGCGGGGTCTTCAGGGCTGCGTACAGCGAAGAGGATCTCGAAAGGAGTGTAGGTCTGCTCGAAAAAGGAGCGCAGGTTGGCTTCGAGGCCGTCGTCGATGCCCGCCAGCGGCTTCAGAACGCTGATGGGCGTGGCGGCGCGCAACTCCGGCGGGCGCACTGCGCGATAGCGAACGGCGGCCAGGATGGCGAGGACGCAGTAGACCAGCGACGCCGCCACCAAGGCCAGCAAGAGCAGGGCGAGCACTACTCAAATGTAGCAAGGGGCGGCGGAAACGACGATTTGCGTTTCGGGGCTATCTCTAACTCACCGCCGCAGCAGTTTTTCTACCGCCTTGGCCAGTTTGCGGAACTCCTCGTGCGCCGGCGAATCAGGCGCGTACTCCGCCACCGTCAGTCCGCGGTCCACCACCTCCGCCACTACCACGCGCTGCCCGATGGGAGGCAGAACCTTCCTTCCCATGTCCTTTAGCGAGGCTGCCAACCCCCGCCCGAGGTTGGTGGTCATGACGACCTTGGAAGGCACGAACCGGATGCGCGGCTTTTTCGAGCGCCGCTCCGCGCGCGCCTTGAGACCCAAAGAGAGTGCTTCCTTCAGCGCGAACAGATCGAGCGGCGACGGCCCGCACGGCAGGAGCAAGAGGTCCGCTACAAGCGCCGCCTGGTAGGCCACCTCCGGCATGCCTGGCGGCGTGTCAATCAGCACGATGTCGGCGTCTTTCTCGGCCTTGTGCGCTCGCGACCGCAAGGTGTCGGCGCCGTCGGGCACTTTCTGGACGCAGCGCGCCAGCATCCCGTCGCCTTGTGCCGCCCAGGACGCCAGGCTATGTTGCGAATCGGCGTCGAGCACGGCCACGCTCAGTCCCCTGGCGACAAACTCCGCCGCCAGATTCCCGACAATGGTGGACTTTCCCACCCCGCCCTTGCGGCCCGCCACGGCGACAATGGCCATAGAGATTACTATACAGGGAAATGCCCGGACAATGACCCGACAGGGCACGCGTTCTCGTGGCGGAATGCCGGGCGGGTTCGGACAATTATTTCCGTGCAGGGCGTGTCACGGGTCCAATGGGTGGGATTATTCTGCGAAACCCTCCGCCTTCCTGCCCCGATTGCGGACCTGTTGCAAAGCGCTACGTTCGTCAGGCTTGGCAAACGTCCGCATGTTCCCGCGGGAAGTCAGTGTCGGCGACTTCCTCCAACACTCTCGAATGGCATCGCCGATTCCGCTCCGGTTTCCTCGGCGAAAAGCTTCTGTGCCGCAGAGGACACGACTCTCTCAAACCATGCGACAGCGGGGATCTCGACCTTCTCGAGAAAATCGAGAGGCAGGTCCCTGACTCTATACAGAGGACTAGTTCCGATCCCGATTGAGCGCGGAAACGCGGAACCAGCATGCAGGTTCTGAGAACGAAGATCGTAGATTCGTCCCAGGGTCCTCTCGAAGTCCTCACGCTTCGGGCGGAGATTTTCGGGGACCACAAAGAGGGGATCCTCTTCCCAGATTTCGTCGCAAGCATAGCTCGAAAGGAACCGCCGGAACTTCTTTTTGCTCCATGGGTTGTCCTTACACGCTTCAAGGGCGATCGCACGCGCCTGCTTTTGGCATAGACCGCATTCCTTGGCAAATTGGACAAGCCCTCTCTTGGATTCGATGATTTCGGCTTCATCCGGCCTGTAATCCCCCAGGGCCACATTCGACAGAGACTCAACGGTCGAGATCAACAGTTGATACGAAATGTCCGGTCGAGATTCGATAAGTTCCATGGCAGTCTTGTATAGCTTGGCCGCGTTTAGCAGCACCTCGGCGCTTTCATTGGATGCGAGTGTTGCCAACATTTTTCGGAGCGCCTCGGGGTCAACTCCGACGGGTGGGGGATCATAGGTAATCACCCGCTGGCCGTGCGAGTCGGTGATGATGGAAAGGGGCCTCCGTCGCCACGCCGCGAATTGAGGCATGGGCAACAGGGGCATGGGCCTATCGGAGAAAAACGAGCCGAACGCCTGGTGCTGATAGTCAGCTTGTTCTTTTGTTTTCACAACAGGAGCAACGACGCGGCGGGCTAGAAGGGTCAACAGCGCGCAAAGGTCCTCCACGATCTCCTCATCTGGCAGAAAAGTCGATTGAGCGTTGCCGCTCTTCTCGGTGACGTAGTCCAAGGAGAATCGCAGGGCTAATTCTTGAGGGTACGCATCGAACGGCATGCTGACGACGAACAGTTCGAAGGGCGCTTGGAGCAATATACGCGTGGCATCGCTCTTTCGCCAGTCGGCCGCGACGACGGTTCGATTGAAGAACTCTGCACTACAGGCCAGTCGGTACTCGACGGTCGTTGTTCGGAGAACGGTGCTCTCCGCTCCGCTGAACTTGGTTCCGCTGAGAAACTCAAGGAGGTACATGATAGCCCTGTCTTTCGTCCTAGTGCGTTTGCGGGCGTATTTGCGTGTGGCTTTGCGCGCCGTACGCCGGCATCTGCATGAGCAAAATGCGGACTGTTGACATTCTCGCATGAGCGGGCCCAGCGAAAGGTGGCCTTGTCAACGGCTACGCTGACGGGCCACGCTTGTGGTAAGCCCGCGAAGCTCTCGAAACCGGGCCTGGACCCCGGACCGTAGCTCCCGTGAAGTCCCCTGGCCGAAACTGACCCGCTACCCAACCGCCGGTCTCACCGAGCGGGCCGGCTGTGCACGTGCTGCGATGAAGCCAGCAATGCGATTAGCGGCCTCGGCGATATCGCGCAGGCAGAGTTCTTAACGCCGCTGAGACGGGCCGGGCCGCACGCAGGATGGAGTCGCGAATTTGGCGGCTTCAAACGGCGCTTGGAAACCAGATCAGCTCCGCAACGTAACGGTGCCAGGAGATTCAGCGGCCGCCTTTACGCCGGTGACGTTTTCTTACGCCCCTCACGGGGCTGGCAAGGTTCGCGGGGTTCCCAGCGCTTGCGCGCTGGGCTATTCTCTCGCGCCCCTCCGGGGCTCCGCGGCAACCACAGATTGAGGCCACCTGTCGTGATGCCCGCGCAAAAGGACCACAACCGGCTGGGTCTGGACGCGGGCATCACCGCCGTATGATAGACTTTAGCGCTAGCGTTGCGAAAAAGGAGCCACGGGAGAACGTCATCATGCGGAGTGAAATGAACCATCTGAGCCGAAGGGCGTTGGTCAAGCTGGCCGGGATTACGGTGGCTGGCTGTGTCGCGGGTGTTGGGAACGCGGAGGGAGAGTCAGCGACGGCGGTCTCTCTCTTCGACGGTAAGACGCTCGATGGATGGATTCAGATCGAGAATAGCGCTACGTCGCTCGGGAGCGGCGGCATTACCGACCCGGCGGCTTTTGCCGGCAAGCTGACGAATGGGGCGGACGCGGTGTCGGTGTTTCTGCGCGGGCGGCTGGAGGATTCGGTGAAGGCGGACCTGGCCGCGTATTCGGCATCGAGTGCGAATGCCAGGGCTGCCATATCCGCCCTGGTGAAGGACCTGAATCAGGTCATCTCCGGGCCGCCGATCTATGACAAGGCACGATTCAGCAATGTGGTTCTGCGGCCCGAGACGGAGCACTTGCTCAAGCAGAATCCAGGCGGCCAGCAACTGGCGCGGCTGAACAAGCTGTTGCTGGAAGACGCTTATCCGGGGGAACTGGCGAAGAGCTCCTCAACTGGCTGGGTGGTGAAGGGCGGCGCCATGGCGAGCACGGGCACCGGGCGCGGGGTGATCTACACGGCGAAGGACTACAGCCGCTACCGGCTGATGTTTACGATGAGGCATGTCTCAGGCAATCCGGACCACCAAGCCTGCGTTCTCATTTTTTGCAGCCGCCCGCAACCCGGGGAGAAGCCTCTCGATGCGCTCGGCGGGATTCAGTTCCAGGTTCCCAACGGTGGACACTGGGATTACCGGCCGGGAATGAACAACAGCGGCGGGCAGGAGTTTACGCCGGTGACGAAGGCCCAATTCGACATCCACGCGTGGAGCCGCGTCGAGATACTGGCGGACGCCGCCAAGGGAACCGCTCGCATGGCGGTCGCTCAGCCGCCTGGGAACAAGGCCGTGGAGGTACTTGATTTCAAGGACGCGGCGGCAGGCAAGGTGGGGCCGATTGCCTGGCAAATGCACAACGCAGGTCTGTTCGATGAGTATAAGGACGTCACGATTGAGCTGGACCCGAAGGACGACGATCTGATCACGGTGAAGTGAGCGGCCCTCGACGCGCAGTATTCCTGCGCCGAGCGAACGGCGGCGAGGATTGATCTTTGAAGGGCTTCGGGCCTACCCACAACGAGGGCTCGCCGGGCCTTTTCTCACGCCCTCCGGGGCTGAACACGTGCCGGGCGCGGGCTTCGGTACACCGCTGGCCGGCATCACCACCCAGCTTCCCGCGCGCTCGTTGCAGTTCTCGGTTAAGGTGACGTTCTGATCAGAACCGCACCTGGATGCCTCCAAAGAACTCGCGATTCGGGCCCGGCTGGTAGGAATTGCCGTCCGGATCGGGCTCGGTGAAGGCGATGTACCTCTTGCCGGTAAGGTTCTTGCCGGCAAAGAAGAAGGTCCCGTAGGCCCCGCGCCTCTGCCACGTCTTGCTGAAGCGGGCATTCAGCAGGCCGTAGGTGTCGATCCAGGTTTTGTTGGTGGGATCGATAAAGGCCCGCGAATAAGCCTCCGAGCTGGCCAGGATGGACCAGCTCCGGGCGAATTCATAGGAGACCTCCACGAACGCCTGTTGCCGCGGGGAGTTGGGCAGGTCGTCTCCCGTCAGATTGCCGGTGTACGTCAGGCTGGTGTATTTCGTGTAAGTGAAATGCGAATAGGTGTATGCGCCGGCCACCGTCACGCGGCGGACCGGCAGCCACTTCATCTCGGTCTCGAAGCCATAGCGGCGGCTCTCCCCGGCGTTGCCGTAGAAGGTCTCGAGCGGCCGGCTGTCGATCCGGTAGCGCTCGAAATCATGCTTGGTGTCGAGGCGAAAGAGCTCCGTCTCCCAGAAGAGGCGGTTGCGATAGTTGCCCCTCGCCCCGACTTCCTCCCCCATCGATGTGGCCGGAACGAGCGCCTTGTTGAATCCTCCCAGCGCCGCCGGGTTGGCGTAAAGCTCCTCGGTGGCGGGCGGCATGAATCCCTGCCCCCAGGAGGCGAAGAGGCCGATGTCCTTCGCGGCATTCCAGGTCGCGCCCACCCGGCCCGTGGCCCGCGTGAAGTTTTGGCTTCCCGAAAGGTCCAGACCGCCCGCCTTCAGGCGATCGGTCAAGGAATTCCCGATGCGGTCGAAGCGAACGCTTGCCAGCAGGGTCCACTTGGGCCCCAGGCTGAGCCGGTCGGTCCAGTAGGCGCCCACACGATTCTGCGCAATCGACTGGTTGGCCAGCAGCTCGGGCGTCTCGACCGCGTTCCCGATGTTGGGGTGACGCAGATCGTCGACCCATTGGCCATCCAGGTCGAGACCCGTGCTGAAGTGGTTCCTGATGCGGCCGGTCCCCGAATCCGCTTCATACTGAACCGAACCGCCGGGCGCGGTCATGTCCCGGTGTTCGACCGACGAGGGCACCGGTTCCTTGTACGCGGTGTGGCGGGTGTAGAAGGTGAACGAGACGTGCTGGTTGTCGGTGGCTTCCCACGTTCCGGTGAAGCCGCCGGTCACCCGGTAGGTTCTCTGATACTCGTTGTAGGTGAGCGCGTCCGGGTTGGGCATGGTCCACCAACTTTTGCCGGGGTAGCCCCAGCTCAGGTTCAAGCCCTCGGAGTTCTGGTTGAAGTACCCCGTGCCCATTAGAAACGGGTTCAGATGGAGGCGCCGGGTGGGATTGAACCCGAAGCGGCCGTAGCCGTTGTCGCCCCAAAACGCTTGTTGAATGCGATATCCGTCGCCGGCGGTGCGCGATCCGGAAATCAGGTAGGCGATGCCGGAGGCCCTCCCGGAGATCTCGCCCCTGGTCTTGTAAAACGCGTTGGATCCCCCTTCCACCCAAAGACCGCCGTGCAGCGGTCCGTAGTCGGCGGCGCGCGTGTGGATGTCGATTACGCCGCCTCCGGACCCGCCGCCGTAAAGGAATGCCACCGGCCCTCGGACCACGTTCACTTCCTCGACGCCGGCCCAATCAACGTCGAACGCGTCGGGACAGAACCCGCTCGGGTCGTTCAGCGGGATGCCGTCATAGAGCAACTGGATGCCGCGAATGCCGTGTTCGCTCAGAATCCCCTGCCCGCGAATGGAAAGATGCACGCGCTCGCCGTTCGCCTGGTTGTCCACCTTCACCCCGGGCACGGCCTTCAGTGGCTCGTCGATGGCGATGGAACGAGGCATCATGTCCAGCAGGTCCGGCCCGACCACGGTGGTAGCCGCGGGGTTCGCGGCCAGCGAAATGTCCAGGCGGGAGGCTACCACTTTCACCTCCTCCTTCACGATCTTGCGGGGCGTGAGGACCACGTCTATGGAAGCGGCCGGCTCCTTGACCTCGTACACAAGAGTTTCGGGATAGTAGCCCGGCGACTCGAAGAGAAGCCGGATCTTCCCGGCGGGTGCCGCGGGCTGGATGGTGAACTCGCCCTTCTCGTCGGAAAACGTCTTGAGATTGCTTTGGGCCGCCGTGACCATCACGTCCTTCAGCGGCTGGCCGTCGGCATCATGGATTCTTCCACTGATGCCCGTGCCGGCGAAAAGAGCTTGTGATATCGGGAAAATCAATACAACTGCAATCCAGGTGAAGCGACTCGGAAACATGAGACCCCCAAGAAGAATCAGTATAGTAATTTGAGGGCCCAATATCTATGGTGCGGGCCGTTCACTTCTTGGTTTTCTGCGAGAGCAGGCTGTCGATTTCCGAGTCGAGGCCGTGGCCTTCATAGATGTCGCGCGTGATCACGCTGTATTCCCAATCGTTCTTAATCATGCCGTCGGCATCGATCAGGAAGACGTGCGGGGTGTCGAATTTCATGCTTCGCAGGTAGGAATACGCCATCTGGCCGGCGTCGAACAGGACCGGGTAGGTGAGCTTGTTGCCCGCAATGAACCGGCCCACCGTGTTCTGATTGTCCCCTCCGGAGTTGACCACCGCCAGGATGGCTACCTTGTCGCCGTATTTCTTCTGGATTCGCTCCAGCACCTCGGTGAACATGGCGCAGTGCGGGCAGTTGGTTTGCATGAATTCCAGCAGCACGATCTTGCCGCGATAATCGGCCAGGTCACAGATCTGCATTTTGGAATCGGGCAGGGCAAAGCCGGGCGCGCGGCGGCCGGAGTGTTCACCGGCGGCGCCAAGCGCCGCGGCGCAGAGCAGAGCAGCTAAAATGGTTCGCATTTATGTCCACCTTAACATGGGAATCAGCCAACAAGCTTCCTCAGAGACTCTTCATACGGCGCGCGGGCCACGCCTCTTTCCGTGATGATGGCGCCGACGTAGCGGGAAGGCGTGACATCGAAAGCCGGATTCTCGACCGCGGTGCCCGGCGGCGCCACGAGAGTTCCGAAAACGTGCGTCACTTCGGAGGCGTCGCGCTGTTCGATGGGGATCTGGCCGCCGGAAGCGAGCGTCAGGTCGAGTGTGGAAACGGGGGCGGCCACGAAGAACGGGACGTGGTTCTCTTTGGCGAGCACCGCGAGGGTGTAGGTGCCGATTTTGTTGGCCACGTCGCCGTTGGCGGCAATGCGGTCAGCCCCTACCAACACGCAGCCGATGCGGCCGGACTTCAGGAAGTGGCCGGCCATGTTGTCGGTGATCAAAGTGACAGGGATGCCGTCGTGCTGCAATTCCCAGACGGTGAGGCGCGCGCCTTGCAGGAACGGGCGGGTTTCGCCGGCGAAGACGTCCACCTGCTTGCCGCACTGGATGGCGGCGCGGACCACGCCCAGAGCGGTGCCGTAGCCCGCGGTGGCCAGCGCGCCGGCGTTGCAGTGAGTGAGGACGGTCTTGTGGTCCGGCACCAGCGGCGCCCCGTTGCGGCCGATGGCGCGGTTGATGGCGATGTCCTCTTCGCGCACCGCCAGCGCCTCCTCGACCATGCGCCGCCGGATCTCGGCGATCGGCCGGCCGCGCAGAGACGCGTACAATCGCTTCATGCGTTCGATGGCCCAAAAGAGATTGACGGCCGTGGGGCGCGTCCTGGCGAGTGCGTCGCAGATGGTTTCCATCTCTTGATCGAGTGGCTGCCCGCTCGCGTGCAGCACGCCCAGCGCCACACCCATGGCGGCGGCCACGCCGATCGCCGGAGCGCCGCGGATGACCATGCCGCGGATGGCGGCTGCCACATCCTCATACGTCCGGCAGGTCACGTACCTTTCTTCGAGCGGCAGGCGCGTCTGGTCGATCACGACGACGCCCGCCTCGGTCCACTGGATTGTCTCTACCATATGTGCGGCAGCTCCCTCCGCTGCGCGAACAGCACGAAAAAGAACAGAGCGTTATAAGACGCGTGCATGATGGTGGCTGCCCTGGTGGAACCCGTGACGTGGCGCATCCATCCGAAGGACGCGCCCGCCAGCGCGATCAGCGCGGCGTGGCGCCACGAATTGCCGTATTCCTGGAAATGCAGGAGCCCGAACGGAATGGTGGCCACGAGAATGCCGGGGACCGCGCCCAAGCCGCGCACCAGCAGCGGCTGGAGGAAGCCGCGGAACGCCAGCTCTTCGCACAGCGGCCCGAGCGTGACTCCGAAGGTGGCGAGCAGGATCACCGAAGCGCGGTCTTGCATCATTTCCGTAATCGGATTGGAGATGTTGGGCGTGTGGATGAGGTAACTCACCAGGGCCACTACGAAGGCGGCGCCCAGGCCGCAGATGACATTCCAGAGAAACGGGAGGGACGAATTGGTCCACCCCAGCGAGCGCCAGAAGGGACGGTTGTATTGCAGCCGGAGGATCAGCACCAGCCCACCGAACAAAATGGCATAGCCCAGGAACTGCTCGGCCAGCAACTCCGCCACGCGAAGGGCGACGTGGATGTGGAACAGGAAGATGCCTGCCTTTACCAGCGCCCAACCGATCAGCATGCTGGGGACCACCAGGCCCGCAAACAGAAGCAGATCGAGGTAACCCCAGAAGGGGTAATGCTCCGGTTCCGGCGGTCGCGCCTCGAGCTCGACTTCCGGTTCCGGGTTCGGAGGCGGCTGCTCTTCGGTCATGAATCCCTTTCGATGAGCGCAGCCGCCAGCAGCGGGACCATCAGCTCGTGATGGCCGGTAATGGCATATCCCGCGCCGCCGGAACGGGCGTGCGGACGCTCCACCACGTTCACGCGCGGGCGGTAGTGTTGCAGGAAGTCGAAATCCGCGGTGGTGAAGTTGGCCAGCGGGTGGCCCAGGTTGCGGACCGCGGAGACGGCTTTGAGGAAGACCTCGGGGAGCACCACGGCGGATCCCACGTTGAGGTAGACTCCGCCTTCATTCAGGTCGGCGACATACGCCGAGAGCAGGCGGAAATCGCGGTGCGAGGCGCTGCCGATGGCGGCGGCATCGGCGGCGGGATGGGTGTGCGGCGTATCCGTTCCGATGGCCACGTGGACGGTCACCGGAGTGCCCTGGCCGTATGCCTGGAGGAGGAGACTAAAATCACCGGCGACAAGATCGCCGGCGCTACCGAGCCAGCGGCCCAGGGCTTCGCCGATGCCCAGGCCCTCGCGGTCGCCGCCGGCGATGGCGCGGTTCATTTCGCGCCCGGTCTCTTCGGCCGAGCCGAACCGGCCATCCGGCAGCGCGACTTCCACGTCTTCACTGGTGTGGCCGGCAAGGGCGATTTCGAAGTCGTGGATGGCGGCCGCGCCGTTCAGCGCAAACGCGGTGACGTAGCCGCGGCGCATCAGGCCGATCAGCACCGGCGCCAGCCCGCACTTGATGACATGGCCGCCCAGGCCCCAGATGATGGAACGCTGCCGGGAGCGCGCGGCGGCCAGCGCGTCCACCACCGCGCGAAATGAATTACCCGCCAGTATCCGGGGCAGGGAATCGAGCCAGCCGGCGACGCCGGAGCCCGGGCGAAAAGCGGAAGCGAAGTCCGCGGTCTTCACCTTGCCGCCGCGCTCCTGGAGCGCGACGGTCTTGAGGCCCGCGAAATCGAGCGGGCGCTTGGAGTATTTGCTCATGCCGCCTTCCCGTTGCCGAGCACCTTTCGCAGCGCCTCGGCGGTGTAACTTTTCTTCGAGCGGCTGACCTGCTCGGGAGTGCCCGTGGCCACCACGCGGCCGCCGTATTCGCCGCCATCCGGGCCCAGATCGACGATCCAGTCGGCGGTCTTGATGACGTCCAGGTTGTGCTCGATCACTACCACCGTGTTGCCCAGGCCCACCAGGCGCTGCAAGACGTCCAGCAGCTTGCGCACGTCATCGAAGTGCAGGCCGGTGGTGGGCTCGTCGAGCAGGTAGAACGTCCGGCCGGTCTGGCGCTTGCTGAGCTCCTTGGCGAGCTTGATGCGCTGCGCTTCGCCGCCCGAAAGAGTAGTCGAAGACTGGCCCAGGTGAACGTAGCCGAGGCCCACGTCACACAGCGTCTGGAGCTTGGCGCGGATCTGCGGCAGGTTCTCCATGGGGCCGAGGGCGTCCTCCGCGGTGGCATCCAGCAGGTCGGCGATGGAATAGCCCTTGTACTTCACCTGAAGAGTTTCGCGGTTATAGCGGCGGCCGCGGCAGACGTCGCAGGTGACATACACGTCCGGGAGGAAATTCATTTCGATGCGCTTGAGGCCATCGCCCTGGCAGGCCTCGCAGCGGCCCCCTTTCACATTGAAGCTGAAGCGCCCCGGCTTGTAGCCCCGCTCGCGCGATTCGGGCAGCATGGCGTAGAGATCGCGGATGGGCGTGAACAGCCCGGTGTAGGTGGCCGGATTGGAGCGCGGCGTGCGGCCAATGGGAGCCTGGTCGATGCGGATGACCTTGTCGATGTTCGCGATCCCCTCGATGGCGTCATGCGCCCCAGGTTCTTCGTGCGAGCCGTAGATTGCGCGGGCCAGCGTGCGGTAGAGGATTTCGTTGACGAGCGTGGATTTGCCGCTGCCCGACACACCCGTCACCACGGTCAGAAGGCCCACCGGCACCTCGACGTCGATCGACTTGAGATTGTGCTGGCGCGCGCCGCGGATGACCAGTTTCTTGTCCCCCGGCTTGCGGCGTTGCGGCGGAATGGCGATTTCGAGCGCGCCCGAAAGATAGCGGCCGGTAAGCGACCCGGGATTCGCGGCGATATCGGCGGGAGTGCCCACGGCCACCAGCGCGCCACCCAGGCGTCCGGCGCCGGGGCCCAGGTCAATGACGTAATCTGCCCGCTGGATGGTCTCGGCGTCGTGCTCCACCACCAGAACCGTGTTGCCCATGTCGCGGAGCTGCTTGAGCGTGTCGAGCAGGCGGCCGTTGTCGCGCGGATGCAGCCCGATGGACGGCTCGTCGAGCACGTAGAGCACGCCGCGGAGCTTGGAGCCGATCTGGGTGGCCAGCCGGATGCGCTGGGCTTCTCCGCCGGCCAGCGTGGCGGCGGAGCGATCGAGGCTCAGGTAGTCGAGCCCCACCGCGGAGAGGAACTCGAGGCGCCGGCGGATTTCATCCAGCACCCGGCCGGCGATCTGCGTCTCGCGGCCGTCGAGTTCCCAGTTGCGCACGGTGACCAGGGCGCGCGCCACGGGCAGCGCGGCGAACTCCGCAATCGAAAAGTTCTTCACGCGCACGGCCAGGCTGGCGGGCCGCAGCCGCCTGCCGCGGCAGGCGGAACATTCGGCCGGCGACATGTACTCGGTGAGCCACTCGCGGTAGGTGTCGGTGGACTCCTCGTGGAGCTCGTTCAAGATCCCCAGAATACCCTGGAACCCGCCACCGCCTTCGAGCAGCAGATCGCGCGTGTCTTTGGGAAGCTCTTCAAACGGTTTCCGCAGATCGATGCGCGACCTCCTGGCGAATTCCTCGAGCCGCTGCCGCATGGACCAGGAACCGGCGCCCGGACCGAGGCCACCGTCCAACAGCGGCTTGGAGCGGTCCACCACCACCTTGGCCGGGTCGAAAGTCCACCGGCTGCCCAGCCCGTGACATTCCTCGCAGGCGCCGTACGGGCTGTTGAAGGAGAACGAGCGCGGCTCGAGCTGCGGAATGCTGGCGCCGCACTCGGTGCAGGCCAGCTTCTGCGAATAAAGGCGCTCCTCGCCGTTGACCACCGCGATCAGCACCAGCCCGTTGGCCAGCCTGGTGGCGGTATCGATGGAGGCCTCCAGGCGTTTTTCAATTCCCGCCTTCACCAGCAGCCTGTCTACCACGACTTCGATAGTGTGGTTCTTGCGCTTGTCGAGCACGATGTCTTCGTCCAGAGATCGCAGGATGCCGTCGATGCGCGCGCGCACGAAGCCCTGGCGAGCGAGTTTCTCGAGGTCTTTCTTGTATTCGCCCTTGCGGCCGCGCGCCACCGGCGCCATCACCATGATGCGGTCCTCGGGCTTGAGCGCCAGCACGTGCTGCAGAATCTGTTCGGTGGTCTGCCGCGAAATCTGGTTGCCGCACACCGGGCAGTGCGGAGTGCCGATGGAGGAGTACAGCAGGCGCAGGTAATCGTAGATTTCAGTAATAGTACCTACGGTAGATCGAGGACTGCGGCTGGTGGTCTTCTGCTCGATGGAAATGGCGGGGCTGAGACCGTCGATGGAATCGACATCGGGCCGCTCCATCTGGTCCAGGAACTGGCGCGCATAAGTGGAGAGCGTCTCCACATAGCGCCGCTGGCCCTCGGCGTAAATGGTGTCGAAGGCCAGCGACGACTTGCCGGAGCCGCTGAGGCCCGTAATCACCGTAAAGGTGTTGCGGGGAATCTCAATATCGATGTTCTTCAAGTTGTGCTGGCGCGCGCCATGCACGGTGATCCGGTCCAGCATAGCGATCTACGGATGGAAAGGGTGAAACTTTTATTGTGACGCGGCTTGTGCCGGTTCCGCAAATTGGTGTATAAATAGTGCCTAGTGAGGATGAAGTGCACGAAATGCGGGGGGCCGTTGCGGCGTGTCCACAGGACTTTTTTCGAACGCTTCATGTACATGGCGATCTATGAGTGCCGCCAGTGCGAGCGAGAGGAGTTCTTCCCGCGCCGCTACAGGTATCATTTCGGTCCATACTGCCGTTGCCCCGAGTGCGGGACCTTCCGCGTCCACCGGCTGAAAGCGCGTGACAAGATCGATCCGCTCCGGGTCAGCCTTCTGAATTCCCTGGAGCGGCTGGTGGGCGGGCGGTTGTACCACTGCCATTTCTGCCGCGTGCAGTTCTATGACCGCCGGATGCTGGCACCCGAGGACAAAACGCGGTCGCCGGAGGAAGGCCAGGAAGTCGCGTCGCCGCCGGGTCCGGCAGACGTGGGTGCATAGCCAGGCCGATTCTTACTTGTGCGCCTCTCAGCCGAACGCAACGAAGCTGGCAAGCGGCTGGACCAGATGCTCCATGAACGGTTGCCGCAATACAGCCGCTCGCGGATTCAGCAGTGGATTCAGACGGGCCGCGTGCTGGTGAACGGCGCCCAAAAGCGGCCTTCGCACGCGCTGCGGGCGGGTGAGACCATTGACGTCGAGCCCGCGGAAGCTCCGCCGCTGCGCGCCGTGCCGGAAGCCATTCCCCTGGCCGTGCTCTATGAAGACGAGGACGTGGTGGCCATCGACAAGCGGGCCGGGATGGTGGTGCATGCCGGCGCGGGCGTCCATTCCGGAACCGTGGTCAACGCGCTGCTGCACCGTTTCGGAGCGCTTTCTGGCGTTGCCGGCGCGCTGCGGCCCGGCATCGTGCACCGGCTCGACCGTTACACCAGCGGTGTTCTACTGGTGGCCAGAAACGATGCCGCCCATCAGCGCCTGGCGGCGCAGTTCTCGGGACGGCAGGTGGAGAAGGTCTACCTGGCGCTGGTGCACGGCCGGGTGAAGCGCGAGAGCGGGCGGATTGAACGTCCCATCGCGCGCGATCCCGCGCGGCGCACCCGCATGACCGCGCGGCTTGCTGAAGGGCGCGCGGCCTGGTCCGAATACCGCGTGTTGTGCCGGTTTGAAGGGTTCACGCTGCTCGAAGTCAGAATCGGCACCGGCCGCACGCACCAGATCCGGGCGCACCTTTCGAGCATCGGCCACCCCGTGGCGGGCGATACGCTATACGGCGCGCCGGCGAAGATCGAGGGCCGCCCGCCTCTGAACCGCTACTTTCTGCACGCCCACCGGATCCGCTTCCACCAGCCGTCCACGGGCGAGGAGATTGCGGTGGAATCGCCGCTGCCTCCCGAGCTGGAAGCGTGGATGGAAGGGCTGGTGTAGGGCGAGGCGCGCCTCGCCTCTTGAGTTTCTGCATTTTCCGACGAGAATTGTGGCGGCCTAACGACCGGCGTTCAGCGGCGGGCGCTGCTTGCCCGTCCGCTGAAACACCTCGTTAGGCGGCCCCTGAGTGCGCACTTTGACCATTGCGGCACGGGGTCTTGGCCGGCGCGCCGGGGTGCCGTGAAGCAATCCTTCGACGCTGATGTCCTCGTCAACGTCAGGCCAATGAACTCCCTGGCCGGTTCCGATGAGACGAAAGTTCGCCCGCTGCGCGGGCGTGGCTTCGGACAACCGCCAGGACCAGACCAGCGGCACGCTGATGACACGCCCGTCGACCAGATCGGCGATGATCTGGTCCTTGGTCACGCGGACCTTTTGAATGCGAGGATCGTTGCTGGCGCTAGCCACAGTGCTCATACCACGTCTCCAGGATAGCAGCCAGATGGGTCCCGATGAGGCGGCGAATCAGGTTCAACTCTCGGGCGCTGAAGCCATGGTTGCGGGCAAGCTCAAGCGGTTCGAGCCAGAACCTGCAGGTCTTGTCCTCCCTTTCCACATGAACGTGCGGCGGCTCGCTGCAGTCGAAGCTCGTGAAGAAGAACCGATACGGTCCGGGAATACCTCTGATCCGCGGCATTCAAAACCGGCGCTCCCGCCGGGATCCCAACGGGCCATAGCATACCTGAACCAGACCGCAAATGCCGGGCCGATTAACAATCGGCCGCAGATTGACAATCTGCCCCACACGCCCACGCTATAATCGAACCATATGAAAGTTTGGGTTCCCCTCGGCGTGCTGAGTGTGCTTGGCACTGCCCTATGGGCCGACGGGCAGAACCCCGCCAAGCCCGCCAGCCAAGTCCTTCAGAGCGACGATCCCACCCGCATTCAAGTCGACGTGACGCGCGTGAACCTGCTTTTTACCGTCACCGACAAGAAGGGCCGCTTCGTCACCGACCTGGCCAAGAACGATTTTGAAGTCGTTGAGGTCAAGAGGCCGCAGACGATCTCGGATTTTACAGCGGAATCCGATCTGCCGCTCCGCCTGGGCATCCTGATCGACACCAGCAACAGCATTCGCGAGCGGTTCAAGTTCGAGCAGGAGGCCGCCGCCCAGTTCATCAACAGTGTCATGCGCACCAACCTGGACAAGGCCCTGGTGGTGAGCTTCGATACTTCAGCCGAGCTGGTGTCAGACCTGATCACGGACACCGACAAGCTGACCGCGTCGATCCGCGACCTGCATCCCGGCGGCGGAACCTCGCTTTACGATGCCGTCTACTTCGCCTGCCGCGACAAGCTCTCGCAGGACCAGCCGAAATACAAGTTCCGCCGCGCCATCGTGATCGTCAGCGACGGTGAGGACAACCAGAGCCGCTACACCCGCGACCAGGCGCTCGAGATGGCGCAGAAGGCCGACGTGGTGATGTACGCCATTTCGACCAACATCACGCGCATTGAGACCGACGGCGATAAAGTTCTGAAATACCTCGCGCAGGAGACCGGCGGGCGAGCCTTCTTCCCGTTCAAAGTGGAGGACCTGGACCAGTCGTTCGAAAACATTGCCAACGAGCTGCGTCATCAGTACAACATCGCTTACCGGCCCGAGCCACTCCAGACCGATGGCCTTTTCCACCCAATCGACGTGCGGGTGCGGGGCCGCAAGGATCTGTTCGTGAACGTGCGGAGAGGTTATTACGCGCCCAAGATGTAGCGGGCTGCCGCTGACACTCCCAATGACCGTAATCCGGCGGGGCGGACCAGGCGACTTGGCCGAAATTGCCCTAATCCAGGCGGCCAGCCCCGAGGCCGCCCGATGGAACATCTCCGATTATCTGCAGTACGACTTCCGCGTCTCGATCCGCGGAATTCGTGTGGCGGGCTTCCTGGTGGCGCGCATGCTTGTGAAGGGTGAAACGGAGCTGCTGAACCTTGCGGTGGCACCGGAATTCCGCCGTCAGGGAGTGGGGCGCAAGCTGGTGGAGTCTCTCCTGACCGAGTCCCCGGGGGTTATATACCTGGAGGTCCGGGAATCCAATCGGGCCGCCCGCAAATTCTATAAGCACCTTGGATTTCAAGAAGTTAGCTCGCGCTTCGGGTACTATGCGGAGCCTTCCGAAGCGGCTATTGTCATGAAGTTTCATTCATGTTAAGGTGGCGGTAGACGGTGATGCCGTCCTTTCAAAACGCGACGAGATTACCCACCGAGCCTTGTTTCCGGACCAACCGACTCGGCGCGGCAACCTCAGGGGAGGAATTGCCCAATATGGAACGGAACGCACAGGAAGAGTTGAAAGCGCATCTGATGAAAACGAACGAGGAGTTTCGGCGGCTTGCTAGCCAGCACTCAGAGTTTGCTCAGAAGCTGGATGCCCTGGAATCGCATCCTCATCTGACTTATGAAGAAGAGCTGGAGGAGACGCGGTTGAAGAAGCTGAAACTTCGGTTGAAAGATCAGATGGAAGCGATCCTGAGCCAGTACCGGTCTCAGCAGGTCGCCTAGCATCAGGTGCGCGCAATAGCGGTGATTGCATCCGGCCCGGTCGGCTTCGGCTGACCGGGCCTTCGATTTTTGCAGGGAGGGTCCATGGAGCCGGAGCAGGATCCGATTCGCATTCCCATTACCGACGTTTTCGATTTGCACAGCATTCCGCCGCGCGATGTGAAGGAGGTGGTGGAGGAATACCTTCAAGAGGCGCAGCGGCTGGGATTCAAGGCGCTGCGGATCATCCACGGGCGCGGCATAGGGGTGCAGCGCGAGATGGTGCGTTCGGTTCTCTCACGCACTGAGTTCGTAGCGGATTTCCGGGACGCTCCCGGCGAAGCCGGAGGATGGGGCGCCACGATTGTGAGGCTGCGGTAGAAGTTACCTCTGCTAGGCTATGTGTATGGGGCGCAAAAATGCGGTCAAGACGACCCTTGAGGAGGTCATCCGCTTGAAGAAGAAGAAGATTCAGACCATTCCGCGCTTCTTCGGGACGGGCATTTGGAGGGGTGACTTGGCGGCCATGCGCGAGGACCGCCCGCGGCGCAACGCCCTCAGGGTCCGGCAATCCAAATGATCCTGGAGGTCGCTGAAAAAGGCCAAGAGATGGCTGGCCGCCGATGAACGCAGATCAACGCCGATGAGTGGGATGAACCCCTTCGGTGAGACATGAGGGAAAAGACGCAGTTGCCGTTCAATGATAAATCCTTCCTTGCGATTCGTCCAGTGTTTTATGATCGGGCTGCCGGTGAAGCGGAGACGGGCTCTGCTGGCGAGCAACCCGATCGAGGAATAGCCGGCCGGAACTCATCGCGGACGATGAGCAGGGCGCGCTCCTTCCGTCGCGTTCTTGAGCTGGGCCCCGGGGCCGACCAACGGGAGGCGGCACTTCGGCCCCAGCTTTTAGTGGTTTTGGAGACCACATCGGACCGATAGATTCCGCCATGCCTGATAAACGCATTCCGGCTTGGCGCCATTTCCGTAGCCAATGCACGGGTCTCATAATGATGTCGGGGCCTCCTGATTCGGAGCAGTGAAATACTTCAGGGTCGCTGCCTGGTAGGTCCCACCGGACGTAGCCGCGCCCGCGGTGTCGCGCTCGAACTCCTCCGGTGTCCGATAGCCCAAGGCCGAGTGCAGCCGTTGGTGGTTGTAGTGTAGAGCGTCATAAATAGTAACTAATAACGGTAATGCGTCGTCTCTATAATCAGGAGACGAACGCATGCGAGTTGCACCCGCCATCGGCCTCACGCAAGACCAGCAGCAAACCTT
>JBEKYW010000020.1:0-79056 GCA_049510555.1 Bryobacteraceae bacterium | reverse complement strand
GTCCACCTGGTGAGCGGGTCGCCATGCAGCCCGTAGAGCGCGTCCGCGCCGAATTCGCTCATGATCAGAGGCTTGGTGTAGATGGTCTTATAATCCATGTGGTCGGCCTTATCCGGCAAGCCGTCGTACCAGCCGAGGTACTCATTGCAGCCCAGCACATCGAGGTCGGCTCCGAGCGGATCGTCGAGCAAATCCGTGTTGCCTTCGACCGCGCCGCCATCATTGTGATGCAGCAGGGCGGCCGTGACCAGGCGCGTCGGGTCCAGAGAACGGACCTGCTGCGCGAGCTTCCTGAGAAAGGCGGTGCGCGCGTCGCCGACCGGCGTCTCATTGGCGACCGACCACAGAACAATCGAGGCGCGGTTCTTGTCCCGCGCGATGTTCTCCGCCAGTTGATTGCTGGCGTTGGCGAACGTCTCGGGGTTTTCCCACAGGATGGTCCAATAAACGGGGATTTCCGACCACACCATCAGACCCAGCCGGTCGGCTTCCCGCACCATGTTCTCGTTGTGCGGGTAGTGCGCCAGCCGGACGAAGTTGCAGCCCATCTCCTTGGCCCAGCCCAGCAGGGTGCGGGCATCCTCGGGGCTATAGGCGCGGCCTGATCGAAACGGCGCTTCCTCGTGAATCGAGACGCCGCGCAGGAAGACCGGTTTGCCGTTCAACAGGATGTCGGTCCCCTTGGTCTCAATCGTGCGGAACCCAATGCGGTCGCGCACTGAGTCGGTGTCTGACGCGATGGTCACCTCGTATAGCTTGGGATTCTCCGGCGACCACAGCGTCAGTTTGGCCGGAACATCCAGGACGGCGTAGCCGTTGGCGTCGGTGGCGACGGATGCCGAGACCCCCGCCTCGGGAATGCGGATGGCGACTTGCTGCCGCGGTCTCGGGCCGTTGAGTCTGACCCATCCGGCGATGGTGTCCGTCGAGCCTTTCTTCAGTTGCACGAAGTAGTCTTCGACGAACGTCTCCGGCACTTCCACCAGCGAGACGCCGCGCGTCAACCCGCCGTAATTCCACCAGTCCGTGTTGACTGTGGGCACAGCCTCGCGGTGACGCTTGTTGTCTACCTTGACCACTACGGAATTGCCTTTCTCGCGCGTCCTGCCGGTGATCTCGAATTCGAACGGCGTGAACCCGCCGGTGTGCGAGCCGAGCTTTTCGCCGTTCAAATAAACGATGGCTTCGTAGTTCGCGGCGCCGAAATCGAGGAAGAGGCGCGTCGCGGGCTTGCCCTGGTAGTCAAAAGTCTTCCGGTACCAGACGGTGCCTTCGTAGAAAAAGAGACTTTCGCGTTGTGTGTTCCAATCGCCCGGCACGTCGAGCTGTCCGGAGGTGTCGAAATCGTACTCGATTCGATCGCTCTTGTCCTTGGGCTTGGCATCGAGGAAATAGCCGTCCATGGAGGGTTGCAGGCGGAAATCGTAATACCCGTTCTCGTATGGATCGACGATGGCCCGCCATTTCCCGTTGAGGCTGGTGGTGTGTCGCGCTTCGACATTCACGATCCGGCTGGGCGATTGCGCCTCGACCGGCGCACAGATCGCCACGAGAGCCAGAACTGTAAGATGTGTTCTCATCCTGTCTCCAATTGTCACGCATCCGGGGGTCGGCAATCGGAGATTTCGGATGCTTTACGGGACCACCACTGTTTTCCCGGCCTCGATCTGAACCTTTTTGGTGATGGGGCTCCCCCCGGACACAGGTTCAATCTTGACGGTATATTCTCCCGGAGGTAGCATCAGGCCCTGTCCGCAGCCGTTGAACTCACCGGTGTGGCCGTAAAACTTGTCATTGAGGAAGACCGCGTCAAACTTGTTGGTGGTCACGGCGGTTTTCAGCATTCCCAAGGGTTTCTTCGGGGGCGGCAGCGGCTTCAGCGTCTGGGCGACAACTGTGGTCTTGCCTGCCTCGAGGGTGACCGTGGTGGTTACCTCCTCGTAGCGCGGGTCGACCAGCTTAACTTCGTGCTGTCCCGGCGGCAACGCGTACTTTCTGGCGACCTTGAAATTGGCCGCCGGCCCCAAGTACTTGCCGTCCACAAAAACGCCGGCGCGGCCAGGGTCGACCTTGGCTTTGAGGTACGCCGTATCTCCCGGCTTGCCGATGAGGGTACCGCAGGCAAGCAGCAGCGCGACGACAGTGCAGATGCCCCTGCACGCGGGCTTTACCAAGCTTTTCGGATGGGTTGCCATGTTAGATCCTCCGTATTTACATCAGTATACACCCTTGGTTCGTGGCCACTGAGGGTGGTTGCCCCACCCGCTCTGTGCCAAAAGCTCGCCTCCAAAACATTTCCAGACCGACATGGCCGGCTGGGATATACTCGATGAGGAAGCGGCTTCGCGATGTACATTCTGACCGAATACCTTGACCGGGCAATGGCTCAGGCGGTGTATGAGAAGCTGGATGACGGCACGTACGGCGGACGGATTCCACCCTGTCCCGGTGTGGTCGCATTTGCCGCATCCCTGATTGAGTGTTCCGAGGATCTACGCTCCACCTTGGAAGATTGGGTACTTCTGGGGATGAAACTGGCCCACGCGCTGCCCGTGATCGCCGGCATCGATCTCAACCGGGAGCCGGCTCATGAGCCGGTGGACACCCTGTAAGCGCCGCGACTTCATTCGCCGGCTGCGGGCTCTCGGTTTCGACGGTCCTCTGGCTGGAACCGGACATTCCTTCATGATCTATGAGAGTCATAGACTCGCCATCCCATCAAACACCGAATACTCCGTCGACGAGGTACGAATGATGATGGCCGAAGTGGAAGCCATCCTCGGCCGCGAGGTTACCGCTGCCGAGTGGAGCTGCCTGTGAGTCCCGAATCGAAGCTCTTGCGCAACCCTGGCGCGTGCACAAACGGATGAAGAAGAAGCTCATGCGCCAGCCGCCTCCGCCACCGCCCGCGCCATCTCCATGGTTCCGGCGTTGCCTCCCATGTCGTACGTCCGCACGGCGCCGCGCTCGATGACATCCGCTACGGCTCCGTCGATGTTACGGGCAATCTGCGTCTCGCCAAGCCATTCCACCATCATCTTGGCGGCCAGGATGGTGGCTAGCGGGTTCACTTTGTTCAGGCCGGCGTATTTGGGCGCCGAGCCGTGGGTAGGCTCGAAAACGGCGTACTTTTCGCCAATGTTGCCGCTGTAAGCGAAGCCCATGCCACCCACCAACTGTGCGCACAGGTCCGACAGGATATCGCCGAACAGGTTGGTGGTGACAATGATGTCGTAGTTCTGCGGGTTCTTCAACAGCCACATGCCCATGGCGTCGACGTTGGCGGTGTCGAACCGGATCTGCGGGTAGCGCGCGGCCACTTCCTGGGCGGCTTCCAGGAAAACGCCGCAGGTGGCGCGCAGCACGTTGGCCTTGTGGACCGCCGTCACCTTGCGCCGCCCGTTCTTCATGGCGTATTGGAAGGCTGCGTCGACAATGCGCCGGGAGGCCTCGCGCGTGACGCTGCGGATGGAAATGGCGGCGTCGGCCGGGATTCGCTGCATGGCCGGCTCGGCCCGGAAGCTCTCCGGGACTTTGGGAAACTCCACCCCGATGTACATGCCTTCGGTGTTTTCCCGGAAAACCACCAGGTCGATGTTCTCACGGTAGTTGAGCGGGTTGCCGCGAAAGGCCCGGCAGGGGCGGAGGCAGATATAGAGGTCGAGCACCTGCCGCATGCGAACGATGGGGCTGCGGTAGGTGAGCCCCTTGCCTTGAAGCTCGGGCACCAGTTCCCGCGCGGCTTCGGCGGCGGGTTTCGAAGTGATGGCGCCGAAGAAAGCGCAGTCGGTGGATCGCAGCAGATCGAGCGTACGGGCGGGCAGGGCATCACCCTCCTTGCGCCAGAATTGCCATCCGATATCGCCATCGAGGTAGTCGGCCTGGAAGCCGGCGGCATCCAGCACCAGCCGGGCGGCGTCGCAGACTTCCTTACCGACGCCGTCCCCCGGCAGCCAGGCAACACGGTACTTGCGCATGGTGAAATCCTTTCCTGAGCCTCCGCTCTCTTACGTTCGCGGCTCGGTTACGCCGCGTATTTCCGCTTCAAGTACGGAATCAGGCCGCCGGCCGCGATCAGCTCGACGGCGCGCGGGTCCAGCGCCGCGGCCTCCACCACTCTGTTTTGCGTCAGATTGCGGATTTCGCCGGCCGCCAGGTCGATCTCCAGCTCATCGCCGGCGGCGCACGCCAAGCTGGCCTGCGGCGCCACCACC
Organism: Bryobacteraceae bacterium; assembly: GCA_049510555.1. Lineage (GTDB taxonomy): Bacteria > Acidobacteriota > Terriglobia > Bryobacterales > Bryobacteraceae > Fen-178. Next base: position 74,842 of record JBEKYW010000020.1, on the reverse strand, counting down.
GCGGGCAAACCGAGGTTGATAGCGTTGCGGAAGAAAATGCGGGCGAACGACCCCGCAATCACCGCGCCCACGCCGGCGAACTTCAGGGCGGCGGCCGCCTGTTCCCGGCTCGAGCCGCAGCCGAAGTTTCTCCCCGCGACGATAAAATCGCCAGCTTCGAGGTTCGGCCGCATCTCCGGGTAAGCCAGCTCGAAAAGGTGATCGGCGGTCTTCTCGCGGTCCGTAATGTTCAGATAGCGGCCGGGATAGATCATATCGGTGTCGATGTTGTCGCCCAGCACGGCCCTCACCCGGCCGGCCAGCCTCAGACTTCGATCGGACATGGGAGACTCTCCTTGACGATGGATTCGGGATGCGCCAGCTTGCCGGCAATGGCGGAAGCCGCCACCACCGCCGGGCTGGCCAGGTAAACCAGCGAGTCTTTGCTGCCCATACGGCCCAGGAAGTTGCGGTTGGTGGAAGAGACGCACGTCTCGCCGGCGGCCAGAATCCCCTGATGCACTCCCACGCAGGGGCCACAGCCCGGCGGATTGATGATGGCACCGGCCGCCACCAGTTTCTCCAGGTAGCCCAGCCGCATGGCCTCGCGGTAAATCTGCTGCGACGCGGGAATCACCACCAGGCGCGTGCGCGGGTGCACGGCGCGCCCGGTGACGATATACGCAGCCACCTCCAGGTCTTCCAGCCGACCGTTGGTGCAGGAGCCGAGCACGGCTTGCTCGACTGGGACCTCCCCGAGCGCCGACAATGGCTGGACGTGATCCACGGCGTGCGGGCAGGCGATCTGCGGTTCCCGGAGGTCCTCGCCGGCATCCACCCCGATGACGCGCTCGTAGCGGGCATCGGCGTCGGGCGCGATCATCTCGAGCTTCTCGGGAACGCGCGGGCGCAGATAGTCCAGCAGGATCTCGTCGACGGGGGTAAACGCCACCTTGGCTCCCATTTCCATGGCGAGATTGGCCAGCACCATGCGCGAAGCCACGGTCATGCGCCGGATGGCGGGCCCGTCGAACTCGACGGCGCGATAGTCGGCGCCATCGGCGCCCAGCCTGCCGATGATGTGGAGGATCAGGTCCTTGGCGGAAATCCACGGGCGGAGCTGGCCTTGCACTTCGATGCGCAGAGTGCTGGGGACCTTGAACCACAGCGCGCCTTCCGCCCACACACCGGCCATTTCAGTGGCGCCGATGCCGGTGGCGAAGGCCCCAAACGCGCCGTGCGTGGTGGTGTGTGAATCCGTTCCCACCAGCACCATGCCGGGCCGGACATGGCCGTTTTCGGGCAGCACCTGGTGGCAGATGCCGCCGCGCCCCACGTCGTAGAAATACTCGATGCCTTGAGCCGCGACGAATTCGCGGACGGCCTTGTGCGTAGTGGCGGTCTTCTCGGATTCGGCGGGTATGCGGTGGTCGAAGATGATGACGATCTTGGACGGGTCCCACACGCGGGCCAGACCAATTTCGAGGAAGCTCTTGCGGACCAGGTCGGCGTTTTCGTGACTCATGGCGAGGTCCACGCGCGCCACCACGATCTGGTCGGGAGAGACCTGCTCGCGCCCGGAGGCGCGGGCCAGAATCTTTTCGGCAAGGGTCATGCCCATGGCAATTCTCCTTGGCTCAATGCGTAGCCCCGCCCAGCGCCGGCAGGTACTCGCGTTCGAGCGCGCGGTATTCCGGCAGGCCGACAAACGCGGTGTACTCCTTAAAACTGGTGACCCGCTCCGTTTCACCGGCCAGAATGCCGGTGGGGGAAGCGCGTAGGGCCGCGAAGAAATCCTTCAGCGCCTTGTGCACGACCAGGATCGAAGCCACCGGAACGCTGACGCGCGCCACGCCCATGGCAGCCAGTTCGGGGATGGGAATGAGCTCGGTCTTCACGCCGGTGACCGCGTCCATCAGGTTCACCGACAGCAGGCCGTGGATGCCGCGGACGGAGCGTTCGATATCGGAGCGCGTGCCGATGCCGTCGAGGAAGGCCATGTCTGCGCCGGAATCGAGGTAGAGGTTGGCCCGGCGGATGGCTTCCTCGAGTCCCAGCACCGCGTAGGAATCCGTGCGGGCATTGATGACGATGTCCGTTCCCAGGCTCTGGCGCGCATCGGCCATGGCGCGGACCTTACCCGCCATCTCCCCGGCCGGAATCACCTGCTTGCCTTCCATGTGGCCGCAGCGCTTGGGGAACACCTGGTCCTCGATATTAACGCCCGCCACTCCCATCTCGATCAGGCGCTGGGTAATGGAGGCCGCGTTGAGAGCGTTGCCGCCGCCCGTATCGATATCCGCCATCACCGGGATGCGCACCGCGCGGACAATGTGGCCGGTGATGTCCAGAATGTCCTTCATATCCAGCAGGCCCACGTCGGGCTTGCCGAGCAGGCTCCCGGCGAGGCCGAAACCGCTGACCTGGAGTGCTTCGAACCCGGCGCTTTCGACGATCCGGGCGCTCAGCGCGTCGTGGCACCCGGGCACCACCAGGGCCGCTCGGCGCTGCAACGCCGCCCGAAGAACAGATGCTCGATCATTCACGGAATAGCTTCCCCCTGCCAGCCAATTCCACCTATAACAGATTTCGGATTGTGCCGTGGGTTGTAGACCCTCTGTTAAATTGGAAGGTTGCGAACACGCAGGGAGGTTCCCGTGGTGGTACTCGGTATCGATATCGGCAACGCGCAGATCAAGGCGGGCATGGTGGATGAGAAGGGGGCCATCGTGGCGTCCCGCACCATCCCGACTCCCGCCGACCTGGATGGCTTCCTGCCCGCGTTGCAGGATGCCATTCGCTGGCTGCTGGAGGCCACCACGCTGCCCGCGGGAGTGGGCGTCGGCTGCAAAGGCATCATCAACCCGGACACCACCCGCATCGAACTCCTGCCGGGGCGCCTGCATTTTCTCCAGGGTCTGCGCCTCAGCGATCTGGTCGGTCTGCCTCTGGATGTGCCGGTTTTCGCCGATAACGACGCACGCGTGGCGCTGGCGGGCGAGATGGTCTGGGGCGCCGCTCGCGGCCATGACAACGTGGTGATGCTGACGCTGGGCACGGGCGTGGGAGGCGCGGTGGTTGCCGATGGCCGGTTGTTGCGCGGCCACACCGGCATGGCCGGGCACCTGGGCCATCTGACGATCGACCCTGACGGCCCCGTCTGCGTCTGCGGCAATCGCGGCTGCCTGGAAACGGTCTTCTCGGCGCGCGCTATTGAAGGCGAAGTCTGGGCGGCGGTGCATCGCGGCTGCGCCTCCGCGCTCACCCGCCTTTTCCATGACCAGCCCCAATTGGCCACTTGCCGCACCATTTTTCAGGCGGTGCAGGAAGGCGACGGGCTGGCGATGGCGATCGTCTCGAAAGCCATTCGCAAGCTCGGCGCCGCCATTGCCGGCCTGCTGCACGTCTTCGACCCCGAAATCGTAATCATCGGCGGCCAGGTAGCCGACGCCGGCGCCGACCTGTTGGTCCCACTGCAAGAGGAAGTATGGGCGCGCTCCCGCGGTTTACTGGACCGCGAGGTGCCGCTGGTGGAACAGCAGGTTGCGGACAAGTCGGGGATTGTGGGAGCGGCGGGGTTGGTGATGGCGACGCGGGGGTAGATGCCCACGGCTTGCGAACGCGTGAAAACGATCAGGGCCGCTGATGAACACCGATAAACGCCGATGGATGGCGTTCATCAGCGTTCATCGGCGGCCTAAATTGCTTCTTTCCCGCCTTCTTGCTGCGGTCGAGCCGCTGCCACATTTCCCGATCCACGGCAAACCAGTCGGCCGCAATCTCCCGGTCCAGGTCCCGATCGCGGACGGCAGTTCGTTCCAACTGTGCCCGAAGTGCCTTGTTCCCGTCACTCATACCGCAGCGCCTCGGTCGGATTCAGATGCGCCGCCCGGTTGGCCGGCAGCATCCCGAAAATCAACCCCACCAGGCACGAAACCCCGAAGGCCACGACAATCGCCACCGGCGAAATCGGAATCCTGATATCGGCGAACAACTGCACGCTCAACGGAATCGCCACCCCCACCAGAATGCCCAGCAGCCCACCCGAAAGGCTCACCAGGATCGCCTCAGTCAGGAACTGCATGAGGATCTCCCGGGGCGACGCGCCCACCGCCAGGCGCACGCCGATCTCGCGTGTCCGCTCGGTTACCGTCACCAGCATGATATTCATGATGCCGATGCCGGAAATCACCAGCGTGATGGCCGAGACCAGCACCAGCACCAGCGAGAGAATCAGGGAGATGTTTTTGGCCGCGTTCAGAATGGCGGTCAGCGTGTCTACCCGGTAGCGCGCGCCCGGCCGGTGGCGGCCCTCCACGATTTCCTGGACCCGCAGCGCCACGCGGTCCACCTGCTGGGGCGACCGCACCTGCACGTACAGCGGGTCGATGCGCTCCACCGGCGTGAAGTAGCGCAGCACCGTGATGGGGATCAGGATGGTGTCGCGCTCCACCTCCGACTGCCCGAAGGTTTCCACCTTCTCGTGAAACGTGCCGATCACCGTGAATTCGAGCCCGTAGAGCTTGATCACCTGGCGGAGCGCGCTGGCCCGGCCGCCGTACATCCGTTCCGCCAGTTTGTCCGTCAGCAGCGCCGCCTTTCCGCGCAGAGTGACGTCTCCCTGGTCCAGAAAGCGGCCGGAGCTGATCACAATGTTTCGCACCGCCTGGTAATCCTGGTCGGTGCCGATCACCTTTACGTCCTGCTCCTTGCCGCCGATCAGGATTCGGTCGAAGTTGGACATCACGCCGGTAGCGGCGATGATGTCCGCTCCCAGTTCCTGGCGGATGGCGGCGACATCGGACATCTTGATGAAATCGGCGTCCGCAATCGCCGTGCTCGGACCGGTCGAGGCGTAATACGCAAAGATGATATTGGAGCCGATACCCTCGACCTGTTCCAGGATGTAGTCCCGGCTGGTGAGTGAGATGGTCACTACCAGGATCACCGAGGCGGTGCCGATCACCATCCCCAACCCGGTGAGCAGTGATCGTATGGGATTGGCGCGGAGCGCCTGGGCGCTGAAACGGAGGGCTTCGCCGAGGAACATGGGCGGGGGCTTAGCTGCCCCTCACCTGCTGAAGGAGTTTCTCAGCCTCTGACCGTGGCGGATCTTCGGGCGTGAGAGCAAGGCTCAAGTAACGCTTGAGCAAATCCTTCGCAACATTCAGATTCCGGCCACCTTTTATGTACAAGTCGGCCTTTGCAAACAGGACCTTCGGACTGTTGGGCGCGATCGCTTCAGCCTGCGCGAAGCTCTGGTCCGACTCCTGGAATCGCCCCTGTTTGGCGAGCAGCCGCGCCAGGTCTATAAGCCGCCCCACCTGGTGCGGGGTCAGCTCGATGGCCCGCCGTAGCTGCTCTTCGGCGCTGGAGAACTCCTTGCGCTTCTCGGCCAGCTTGGCCCGCGCCCAGTAGCCCTCCGCTGGGTTGATCCGGGCAATCTGGGCCGCCGTGGCTGCCGCCTTGTCGAAACCGCCGCCCAGGAAGCCAGGCGCCTCCAGGTAATACTCGAAGAGATCGCTCTGCGCCTCCAGGTTGCGGGGGTTCAATTGCACGGCCCTCTCAAAATACTGCCGTGCTTTGGAGGCATGGCCCGGCGCCGTAAACAGGCTCGAAGTCTCCGCCCGCCGGCCGTATGCGCGCCCCAGCCACAGGTTGAACTCGGAGTTGCCCGGTTCCGCCGCCACGGCTTTTTCCAGAGCTTCGGTGGCCTTCTTGAAATCGCCCTGCATGTAGTGATTGCGGCCGATCAGCTCGTAGACCGCGCCGTCTTTTTGGCGGATCGCCTGAAGGATCTTCAGGGATTGGTTGAACTCGGTAAGATTGTAGAGCTTGCGGGCCTGGTCGAGCTCCGGCCCGGCCGCCCCCATTACACAACTCAAACTGAGGAGCAGTCCAAAACGCTTCAACCGATCACCGTCCTGGCTAGGGTAACCATTTTAGCTTAAGTACTATAGATGAAGATGAGGGTGCTTGCGTTTCAGAGCGTTTCAGAGGAAGCGCGGCGGCCAACGCCACATAGGCCGCTTTGCCGCCCGGCGCCGTGATCGCGCTTAGTACGCGGTTCACGGCTCCAGGTTGAAGGCGCGCCGGGCAGATTCGCCAGTCAATAGCGGGGTTCGCGCTCACAAACAATCATGAGACCGGGCCTTCCTTGTCATCGTCGATTCACTGAACCTGCAGTTCGAATCTTCTGCAACTCCTCCGCCATCTCCGTCACCTTTGCCGGGTGCTCGACGGCGAGATTCTTGGTTTCGCCGATGTCCACCGACAGATCGTAGAGCTGCGGTTCCGGGTCCGTGCCCATCTCGGTGTTCGTGTTCTTCTCGATCTTCGGGCCCTTTCCCGGCGTGATGTACTTCCAGGCGCCGTCCCGGAGCGAGAGATCGCCGGCTTGTTCGACCAGGAGTTGCCTTCCCTTCCTGGACTCGCCAAGCAGCGCTCCCAGCACGTTCTCACTGTCCGGGCCACCGCCTGGCGGCAGATCAGCCCCCTTCAACTGCGCAAACGATCGAAGCAGGTCTACGTGCGAAACGAGGGCATTGGAGACACCAGGTTTGACGTGCGCCGGCCAGTGTACGATCAGTGGAACGCGAGTGCCGCCCTCGAAGTTTGAGTACTTGCCGCCGCGCAAGGGTCCATTAGGACGATGCGAACCCAGCTTCGTGACCGCTTCGTCCTGGTAACCGTCATCCACAACCCCACCGTTATCGCTTGAAAAGACGATCAGCGTGTTGTGGAGCAAACCGCGCTGTTCCAGCGTTCGCACGAGTTTCCCGACACACCAGTCCAACTCGGCGATGACGTTGCCGCGAGGGCCCATCTGGGTGGCGTTGGTGAAACGATCGTGAGGCGCCCGCGGCACGTGGATGTCATGCGTTGCGAAATACAAGAAGAAGGGCTGCCTGGCGTTGCGATCGATGAAAGAGACCGCGCGGCCGGTGAGAGTGTCCGCCATGGTCTCGTCATTCCACCGCGCGGCTTTGCCGCCGCTCATGTACCCGATGCGACTGATTCCGTTCACGATCGTCATATCGTGCCCGTGGCTCGGCTTCATCTTCAGCAGTTCGGGATGCGTCTTGCCGGTCGGCTCATCGTCGAGCGGACCGCGATAGTCGACCTGGATCGGGTCCTTCGGATCCAGGTTGGCAACGCGGTGGCCTTCCACGTACACACACGGCACGCGGTCGCCGGTGGCCGGTATGATGAAGCTCTCATCGAAGCCGATTTCGAGTGGTCCCGGTTTAATGTCCGTGTTCCAATTGATGTCGCCGTTGCCAAGCCCCAGATGCCACTTGCCGATCGCACTTGTCCGGTACCCGCGCTGCTGCAGCATCGAGGCCAGCGTCACGCGCCCCGGCTGAATCAACGCCGGGGCGTCACCTGGAAGCACTCTTGCCGCCTGCATGCGGAAGGCGTATTCGCCGGTAAGGAGCGAGTACCGCGACGGCGTGCACGTAGCAGCGCTGGTGTGGGCGTCGGTGAATCGGACTCCGCGTTGAGCCAGCCGGTCGATGTTGGGCGTATGGACGCGCTGCGCCCCGTAGCAACTGGTGTCGCCATATCCCAAATCGTCGGCGAGCATGATCACGATGTTCGCAGGCGGCCCTGCACTGCTAAATGCATGGCGCCCCGCCAGAAACGCAGTGGCAGCCGTACATCCGATAAAGTCGCGTCGCGTCAAGTGGTTTGCCTTTCCATCAGAATACATTCTGCCGCAACTCAGCCTGGATGGCACGCGGATCTGTTGCCAGTCGAACCGGCCCGGGCCGGCCGAGCTGTGGCTCAGCGATGCCAACGGCGGCAACGAGGTGCAGTTGACCCGGGGCGGCCTGCGGCCCGCTATCGGCAGGTGGTCGCCGGACGGGAAGACGATTGTGTTCAACCAGGCAGCGACATCCACGATGTACGTGGTGGCGGCCGCCGGAGGCCGGCCCAGGCTGGTTACAGGATCTTCACTGCCAGGGGCGCTATTGACGACGTTCCCCGCGTCACGTACAGTTCCGCCGCGGCGAGTCCCACGCTCCGGATCTGGCAGCTTCTGCTGCGAGAAATTTGGAGTGGCCGCTGCCGCCGTGCGCTACAGCGCGCCCAATAGCGCGATTTGTGCGGAAGCTACCTCTTCAGCAGGGCAAGGACGCACCAGAGGACGGGTGCTTGGCCGTGCGGATTGCCCTTCCGCGTCGGGCGGGTCAGGTAGAACTCCAGGCTGTTGGTCTGGCCGGTGCCGACGCAGACCTTGTCAACCCTGCCATCCGGGTCGATGAACTTATTGACCCCCAACCAGCCTTTGCGCGCGGCTTGGGCATAGGCCTTGTCCTTGAGCCAGCCCCTCTTCACGCCGGTGATCATGGCGAAGGTGAACATCGCGGTCGAGGAGCTCTCCTGGTAGGACTCGGGGTGGTCGATCAATTGATGCCACACCCCGTCCGCGTCCTGATACTTCAACAGGGAGGCCATCATCGTGCGGTAGCCCTCCAGGATGCGGGCGCGCTTGGGGTGGCTCCTCGGCAACTCGCTGAGCAGTTCCGACATGCCGCCCGCCACCCAGCCGTTGCCCCGACCCCAGAAGAAGGGGAACTCGGGCCCGTGATAGAACAGGCCGTTGGGCTTCTGTAGCTTGTCCAGGTAAGCCACCATTTCGAGCGCGGCGCGGTCCAGGTAGACCTTATCGCCGGTGGCGCGGTAGGCCTGGAGCTGGAGGATCGTGATCATGTACATGTCGTCGATCCAGAAGCGGGTCTCTCCCGAGAGCCCTTCCGGCGTGGGGTTCTCCCACTGCCGGTCCGCCAGCTTCTTGCCGAGCTCGAGGTATTTGGGATCCTTGGTACGGATGTACAGCTCCAGCGGCACGATGCCGAAGATCGTGCGGTCGACGTGGCGCTTCCAGGAGATCAGCTTGTACTGTCCCCGTTCGGTCCGCCAGTGGCCGAAGCGCTTGACCAGCGCGTCGGTCATGGCCTGATCGTTGGTCAGCCTGGCGAACTCCAGCGCGGCGTACCAGGTGGAGTCCGCGGCGTAGTGCACCGAGGGTCTCGCCGGAATCCAGCGCGGGAGCATGTTCTGAACGATCTTCTTGCCGACTTCCCGCGGCGAGGCGCCGGCCGGCCAGTTGGTGAGGGTGCGCATTCTCGGCCTCAGAAGCGCACTCTGAATCCGAATTGAGACTGGCGGCCGATCCCGATGTTGTTCAGAAGGAGCTGGCCGCTCGACTTTCCGAAAAATGTGGAGGTCACGCTGGTGCTCGGGTCGTTCCAGGTCATGCTGTTGGGAGCATTGAGCGTATCCACGCGCAGCTCAGATGAGATCTTCTCCGTAATGCGGAAGCTCTTCACAAGAGAAAGGTCCAGGTTGAAAAAGCCCGGCCCGGTCATCCCGCTGTAGGTCACGGGATTGGTGCGCGGGGTGTACGCAGGCAGCCTGGCAAATACGGAGGTATCGAACCACAAGGATGGATCGGGGTTGGAGATATGCGGATCGCCGCTCACTACCAGCCCGCTAAATGAGAGGTAGTTGCCCGATCGCCAGGAGAGCATGGGGCTAATGTTCCAGCCGCCGATGACGGCATCGATGGCGCGTGGCGCGGCTCTCAGAAATGTTCGGTTATGTCCCAGGGGCACCTCCCAGTTGCCCGCAAACGTCACACGGTTGCGCGGGTTGGTGGCGGCACGCCAGGTATGCTGCATCAGATACGTGGCGATATCGTCATAGTACGAATTGTTATAGAGATACAGGTAAGAATACCCGCCCACGAAGGTGATCCCGTGACTGTAACTCTTCTGGAGCTTGATCGCTATCTGTTCGTAGCGCGACGCGCCGTCGGCATCGTAGTCGGTCACGGTGAGAGAACCATACTGGGGATATGGGACCATTAACTGGGTGAGGCTCAGAGTCGCCTGCCTGCACAACGAACCGGGGCACTGATTGGCGGGGAGGAGGTTGTACAGGGGATTGGCGAGCTGGACGTTGGTGGCAGCCTTGTAGGTGTAAGCGATGCGAGGGTCCACCTGATTGATGTTGCGGCTCTCCACGGCGTTGGATCGATTCAGATAGTACACGAGTTCGGCGCGGACTCCCAGGGGGAGCTGTCGCTGCAAGGAGAAGTTGAAGCGATTGCTGTACTGCCGGGGCCGGTCAGTGGCGAAATAGGCGAGATTGTCACCGATGCCGGTGTACTGGCCCAGGCTCGTTCCGAGAGACTTCTGAATGGGGTACCACGATGGGAAGGGGTCGTCCAGACGCACTTGTGGAACGCCTTGCACAAATGGCGCGGTGGGAGTTTGCAGGTTATAGCCATAGAAATAGTTGCCGTAAGTCATGTCGGTGAGGGCCAGCCACGGCGTGACGTAGCGGCCGTAGCCTACACGAAGCACGGTTTTGTCGTTCAGGCGCAGGGCAAAGCCGGCGCGCGGTGACAGGAAGCCGGGGCCGGGATTCCAGGCTCCCGAATTGCTACCGGTCTGCCATTGGAACGAGCCGTTGAAGATCCACTGCCCAGTGTAATACTGTTTGACCACGGCGGGCATCTGGGGCGCATTGGCTCCCTGAAGCGCGGGGATAGGCACGGAGAGGTCCAAGGCGCGGGCCATGCGATTCTGGTCCTCCTGATAGGGCCGCTCGTACTCGTACCGCAAGCCCAGGTTGAGAGTCAGCCTGCGGTTGATCTTCCAGTCGTCATTGATGTACGTTCCGAAGGAGCGATTGATCATTTTGGTGGGGACGCGAACCGGCATGCCGTCGCCGCGGGAGGCGTTGACGAAGGCACCCAACAGAAAGCTCGCATAGCCGTCGCCAGCGACTGCGGTGTTGGGGCTGACATAGGTGTTGGCGGTGGAGGTGGCGTCGAACATGAAGGCTGGAATACTGATCTGCTGGATCTGGGCGCTGCGGGCGCCGCGCGTCTCAAAGCCGGCCTTGAGGTAATGCTTGCCGCGCTGCTGCGCGATCCGGGCATTGCCGTCATCCTGCCACACGTGCTTCACCCAATAGGGGCCGTTGGCGCCCAGGCCGTATGCGTAGGAAGTGATTATGTACGAGCCATTCCCACCGAGGACCTCCATGCCCGGGGGCAGCATGGGAAAAGCCCCATTGGAGAACATGGTTTGATACCAGGGATTATTCGGCCACATCTTGGGCCAAAGCTGCTTAGCCTGGTCGACTGTGCTCTGTTGGAACCGCGACTCATCAACGAAACCATAGTAGTTGAAGCTGCCATTGATCACCGTGGTGCCACTCTTCGTCCACGTAATATCGTTGGTGATCTGGGTGGCATCCCGGTTGCTGCCCCGCTCGCTGACGAAGAAGAGATCGTTGCCCGTGGGGCTGGAAACGGTGGCCGGCGTGCGGAACAGGCTGACGCGACCGGCGTAACGCAGCTTGTCGTTGATGACGTAATCCGAACGGTCGGAAAAATTCCGGTACGGATAGTAAATGGGCAGAGGGAGGATATAGTTGAGAGCGTGATAGGGGCCGGTGCCCGGCAGATCCGGCGGCGGGAGCGCGGCCGTGTACATAGCCGCAATGGGGTTGATCTTGGAAGCTGGAATGGTGTTGCCGGGGAACGGCGTGCGCGTCACGGTGGCGCCGTTGGCGGAGGTCACCGTGGACCAGGGATCGTAAATAGCGCGGAGAGCGTTCGATCCGTTGAGGGATTGCGAGAAGTTGCCTTGCTTCTCCAGGTCGGTGGGTAGCTGGCCGCTCACGGTGAGTGAAGCGTTGGTCATTTGCCAGCCCTCAAAGGATACGAAGTTGAACCACTTGTTGCGCTTGATGGGATGGGACACGGTGCCGCCGAAAACGTGGTTGCGTCCCACGTTCATGGTCCGATTCACCCGGTCGGAGATGGCGTTGGCCCAAGGGTACATTCCCTGGTAGTAGGCCAACACATGCAATTGGTTGGTGCCGGATTTCAGAAGCACGGAGATAGCTGACCCGGCGCTGTTGCCGAACTCGGCATCCACGGCATTCTGTTGCACGTTGACTTCCTCGACCATGTCCATCGTCGGTGTATATCCGGCATACCGGCCGAGGGTTACGGGAGCACCGTCTACCTGCAAGTCAGCAGCGGTAGCGGCGGCGCCGCCGACGCTTAACCCAGTCGTAGCCCCGGTATCGTTGAACGGCTGGCACTCGCCATTGGTGCAGCTCTCGCTCTGCACGACTGTGGGGTCTACTTTCGAAATAAAGAACGGATCGCGAAAGTACTGCGGCAGGGCTGACGCAATCTTGCTATCCACCGTTATTTCGAGCTTGCTGGTGTTGAACTGCACCTGGGCCGCCTCAGCCGAAACCGTGATCGTCTCATTGACGCTGCCCGCGGCCAGCGCGGCGTCCACCGTGACATCGCCACGTTGCTGCAACACGACGTTTTCCGCCTGAAACTTAGCGAAACCTCGCAGCTCGATGGTCGCCGTGTAAGTGCCGGGATCGACCAGGTCGAACAAATAATGGCCCGTCTCGTTGGTGCTCTTAGTGGCCGCCACCTGGGTGCCGACGTTGACCAGCGTCACATTGGCGCCCACCACGACCGCCTTGCTGGAATCCACAACCGTACCCTGGATTCGCCCGCGATATTCCTGGGCATAGAGGACCGACCCACACAACACCGCAACCCAAACGCACAGACGCCACGAATTACGCATTGGAAACCTCCTGTCCACAGACAGCCGCAACCACCCCTGGTCGCACTCTGAGGGATCGCTCACGGTCTTCGACGCGGGCGATCGCTTGCCATTTTGCATGCATGTGACACAATCAGCCTGGATCACACGCCCTTAATCGTGATTATGTTCCGGAACGGCGTATAACCAGTAATATAGACACAAGTACCGGCCGCTCTCAGAGTTGCTCCGTGAGCGGCGTAAGAAGGTCCGGAGAGATTCAGCGACTGATGTTCCGCCTGTCCCGGGCCGAACTCAATAACATCATCCCCAACCCGATATCTCCCGAGGCCCTCCTTGAGAAGGAAAACCTTGTCGCCGGCCCGTGCCGCGACTTCCTGAAGAGAGCCTCCCACCTCGCCTCCGGGCCGAAAGGCCAGCTCGACGGTGAAAGGAACATGGTCATGGCCGGTGATCTCAAAGTGCAACTCGAAGGCGCCCTGCTTCTCCACAACCGTGACCTTTTGATCCAAGGTCTGGATGTTGCCCATCTGGCGATGCGGGAAGTCGAGCTTGCTCCAGAAACGAAAATCCCTGGCGGGTGTCAGCGGGTAGTCGCCCCTGGGGTTACGCAGGTTTTTCGGGAGGGGCTGGTAGTAGGGAACGTCGAAGCGCTGGTGCAGCGTATACTGATTTCCATTCGCCTGGAGTCCCTCGCTTCGAAACACGCCTTCGCTGAAGAACTGGCCGCCCATGCGCACGGAATCGAGGATGGCTCTGCCCTTGCGGAAGGAAAAGAATGTCGGATCGCTTGCGAGCCCAGATGCGACTCCCAGGGGCCAGTCGGAGCCGCCGTAGATCGTAGCGGCGATATTGCCTCGCCGGATGCGAACCTGGTGGCTGTTGGTAAAGATCTTCACGAAGTCGGAGGGAATCGCGCCGCCGGCGGGGAGCGGCTTCTTGAGCAGCGGCTCCTCCATGAAGTGGATCACGGGGTTCCCGCCTTCCACCAGGCCCTCTCCCCGCCTGTCTGCAATCAACCTGGCGACAGCCGCATAGGTGGGATTGTTGTCCCGAATGGCCATGTAGCGGTATTGCAGATAGAAGTTGGCGACTTGGACCGGCCTGCCCGCGTCCTGCCGTCTGGAGGCCACGGTCTCAATCTCCCCGTCCGGCTGCATCAAATGGAGGTTCGCGTCCAAGTGTTTGCGCACCGGCTCGAGAAGTTGAGGACGGTTCAGCAGTCGCGCCATGGCGACGAACGCATTCACCTCGACGCGCGCGTAGTTGGGACTGCGTTCCGGGAACAGACCGTCGGCATCCTGGTAGATGCCTTCTCCCAGCCAGTCGTCGATGCGGTTGACGTACTTGGCTGCCGGGAAAAGCGAGTTGATTCGGGCGAGGGCGTGGCACACCACCCATCGGTGATTCGGGGTATGAACGCCGCCCGTAACCAGGGCCTCGCCGGCGGCCAGCAAGAACTTACTCAAGGACTCTTTCGTCTGCGCCAGGCGCGCGTCCTCTATTTGCCGCAGCACGGCAAGAGACGCGCCCATGGCCTCGATGACAAAACCCGTATCGGGCGGGGAGTCGAGGTTGCCCCCCTCCGTGTGCATGGTGCCATCGGGGTTCTGTGCGGCCACAAACGCGCGGGTGGCGTCCTCCATGAGCGGAATCAGGCTTTCCGACTTGTAATAGGCCGACTCGGGGGCGCAATAGGCCGCCACCAGGGCTGCCACGTTGCCTCCTCTGCCTCCACCGGCACCCCTCCCTCCACCCCTTCCGGCGCGAGGTTGCGGCGAGGCCTGCGCTTCCTTCAGCGTCCGTCCAACTGCCTCGTTGCTGCTCTTCAAAAGCCGCAGGAAGAACTCCTGCCCTTCGCCGCCGGCGCCTGTGGCTTGGGCCGCCAACGAGTTCACGCCGGAAGACGCGGCGAGCGTGGCAACCGTTTTCCCGATAAAACTCCGTCGAGTGCTATCCATGGCATGCCTCCTTGCGAGACTCCCTTCACACGCATTTCCACGTGCGCATAAACAATTCTGTGGCTACCTATACACCATTTCATCCCGTGTTTCAAGCGAAATCTGATGTCGCGAAATCTGATGTCGCTATCTTTTGACCTGCTTATCTGGAGCGGGCCTCATCAGCGTTGATCGATAACGATTAGTTTTTCGAGGCTTCCATCAAGCGGCGAAAACGCCTGGCGCGCGTTGGTAAGCTCGTTGGCGCCGAAGCGGAGCTGTTTGGTTGCGGAACCTCCGATCCTGAAAAACGTCCCGCTGCCCGGAAGCGCCCGGCAACCCCGAATCCAGCCGCCAGCGATGTCCTGCAAATCCATTACGGGAAGATCCGACCCGCGCAGACCCTGGCGGCCCACAAAACCATCTATATCCAGGTATCCGACCGCCTTGGCGAAGATTGCCGAGGCCCACTTCGGCTCGGTCTGCTCTTCTTCCCAGCGGACGCGCACGTCGCGCAGGCGGCAGTCCTTCACGTTCTGAATCCAAATGGCGCGGGTCGCGCGCTTGTCCGGCTTGTTTTCCGGCTGCATGTAGATGTCGATGTTGCGCAGCGTGATGCTTTCGATGTCGCGCTCCGGCAGCCCGGTGATGCGGCTGGTGCCGCGGGCGTGCGCTACGACGTTTTCGATGACAATGTCCCTCACCTGTCCCAGGCCCGGAGCCGGCGGGCGCTTATTCAAAGTGATCGAAATCGGCTCGGCGCTGCCCCACCAGTTCCAGTGCCGCCGGTTCAGTTCTATGGTGATGTTGCTCACCAGAACATCGCTGACTGTTCCGGCTACCGGGTCCTGAATCCCGAATCCGCGGTTGGTGTCGCGGATGACGGAGTTGCTGAAGACCACGTGCCGGACATCGTCGTTGGTGCGGCTGCCGATCTTGAAGGCACAGGACGACGAGCTGAGCAGACAGTTGGTTACCGCCACGTTCTCCACCGGACCGCCTTCGGTCTTCAGGCAAATCGTGTCGTCCGCGCTGAAGATGATTGAATCCGAGATGACCACGTTGCGCGAGGATACGATATCGATGCCATCGGCGTTCAGCGCCTTCTCGAGGTCCGACTCGAGGCGGATTCCGTGAACGCGCACGCGATTGCAGTGGTCAAAAACCAATGTCCACGATGACGAGTTGACTAGGCTTACGCCTTCCACCAGGACGTCAGTTGAGTTCCTGAGTCGGACGGCGTTGATGGTAAGCCCCTCGTGAAGCCACCGGTTCATGTCCACGCCGGCCTTGCGCGCGATCTCGATCTCCTCGGGGATTATCGGATCGGGCTCCAGATCCGGACCCCACTTATAGCGGGCCTGTCCGTCGATGGCGCCCCGGCCGGTGATGCCGATGTTTTTCGCGCCGTCAGAATACACCAGCGCGCGCCCCGGCCGCGGATAGTCCTCCGCGACGTGGGTTGGAGTCAGCACCGCCCCGGCTTCGAGATGGAGCGTAGTGTTGTCCTTGAGGCGGATCGCGCCGGACTGGTACGTGCCGGGGGGAACGTTGACGGTCCCGCCGCCCGCCGCTGAGCAGGCGTCGATGGCCGCCTGAATCACGGCCGTGGCCTTTTCCCCGGGCCGCAGCGCGCCGTAGTCGCGAATGTCACAGGTCCGCCCGTGTGCCGCGGCCAGAACCAGCAAAAAAATAGCAAGAGTGCGCATGGCGAAGTGTCTCGACAACGGATTATATTAAACCTTTGTGACCGAAATCAGGGCCGGCAGTCGCGCGCCGGGCGCCCGCCAGCGGGGCATGTATTCATGGCGAACCTGAACCTCTCTCCGATTGGTCTATCCATTGCCGCCGTCATGTCCGGCCTCAACGTCTTCACGGACGTTGCACGCAAGAAGGCGGTCGCAGGGCGTTCCCTCATTCCCGCCACCCTCTGGTGCAAAATCTTCGCTGGCCTGGTGTTTGCCGCCATGCTGGCATTCCGTATCATCGGGGGTTCCCCGCCGGCCATTCGCGACGGTGGCAACCTGTTCGGAATGGAGGGAATGCACCTGGCCCCCGTACCGACCTTTGCGATCTACCTGCTGATCGATGTGCTCCTGGTATCGGTCGGCAACCTCTTATACTTCCTGTCCCTCAAAGTCTCTCCGATGTCGATCTGCGTTCCCTTCCTGGCATTCACGCCGATCTTTCTCATCGCTACCGGCTTCGTCATGCTGGGCGAGCTGCCGGCAGCCACAAAACTACTTGGCGTGGTCCTCGTCGTCGTGGGATCGCTGGTTATGCACCGCCGCCTGTTTTCCGTCGGCTGGATGGCGCCGGTCCGGGCGGTCATCCAGGAACCGGGCAGCCGCTACATGCTGATCGTGGCGTTCATCTACTCGGTGACCAATCCGCTCGAAAAAAAGCTGGTGCTGATGAGCGACATCTACACGCAGGCCTTTGCGTTCGGTCTGGGGCTGTGCATTTTCCTCCTGATTGTCGCAATCGTGAAGAAGGAGGATTGTGTCGCGGCCATCCGAAACAACGTTGTCTGGGTAGCTACCGCGGGCGTGGGTGACGGAGTCGGCCTGCTGTTACAGTTGGCTGCCTATCGTTATATTGATGTGGTCATCACAGTCAGCATCAAGCGCGCCGGGATCGTGCTGGCGGTCTTTTCGGGCTGGCTGTTTTTCCGCGAGCGCGGCATCACCGACAAGGTGATCGCCGCCTCGGTGATGTTCGCCGGCGTGCTCATCCTCTATCTCCCCCTGACCGCAGTGGAGGTTGGCGCCATGACCATCCTGACGCTGATCGCCATGTCCTTTGCCTTGCGTTTCACGCGCGGATGCTTGTGAGGTGAAATATGAACAACGCAGACCGTGACAGTACCTAGCGGTTATTCCCGCTCCCCAAGCGGGTGTACCTAAGACTCTTTCGTAGGACCACTCGCCTGCGCTTCCGTGGGTCGTAAGGGAGTAGAGTCCAAAACGTATATTTTTAGGCCAAGCGTGGAACCATGATCGTCAATGACGATGCCGTTCTCCGTAAATCGCCTGACGGTACAAATGCCATTCTCAATCGTAACGTCTGCTTGTAGATCGTCCTCGGAAAGGAATTTGCCGGATGGATCAAACACGATTCTCTTTGGCCTGCAATCTTCACTCAAAGGAAGTTCCTGGGACCCGCCACCCGTTGTTGTCGTTTCCAAGTAAACCGCCCCATAGTTCGAGGCCCTCTTCCGTGACATTGACAGTGTAGGAGCGTACCCAGTCACTGTCAGGCTTGTTCCTTTGACCGGCGGCTTCGGTATCCGCTCCTGTGGGCGTCCCGTTGTGCCGCGTGAGTAGGCAAGGAATTCTACAGGGATGTTTGCGCCGTTGTCGTTCAAGACAACCTTGGTGCCCTCTATTGACAGCGTTAGCCTTTCCCCGCTAAGTTCAAACGTCCTTGGTGATCCGGCAACAGGTAACAGTCTAACCTGCTCTGGCTGAAAGACCCTCAACGCTTCTATAGGAAAGCCGACATCGACCTCTTGCCTCCCAACTCCGGAAGTCTTGAATACAAAATCGCGGGTCACAGTAGGAGCATAGGAGACCGTGCCCACAGCGGACGACGTAATTTGCTCCCGCATGATTGGTCTCGGCACTTCTGGGGTCTTAACTTCTAAGGGCTTGACCTTTCCTCTACGTAGTTCGATGCCGCTAAAAACTGCTCCGCTCAACAATATTGTTAACGCTAAGACAAGGCACGTCGATATCGGATACATCGCCATAACGGATAATAGACGCAAAATACCAGCGCTCACAGCGTTGCTCCCCGCAATGGATTTGATCTGGGCTGCAATAGTATCGCTGAGCAGGGACCTGGCAATGTACAATAGGCTCGGCACAAAAATGGCAATGGCCAGCGCCCATAGTCTGCGTTGCAGGGACTTGAGGAATCGCATTCCCTTAGCCTACCGCCCCCAAACGCGCAAAGCCACCCCCGCGGGGCCAAGAAGATTTTTCTTGACAGCGGTTCGCCATTGTGGGCGGGGTCCTGCAAGCCCTTGATTCCACAGGCCGTATATTTATTCACCGCGGTCGGCGACGCAGGTCGTGACATGACCCTGGCCTAAGCCCTGCTTGACGAACGCCCCCCGAATGTGTGATTATTCATTAGAGTGAATAAACATTCACTCGAAGACGACCATCATGGCCACTGCGTTTACGCCCACTCAGCTTATGAAAACCAACGCGTCGGACCTGCTCTGCGATCTCGATTTGACCGACGATGAGCTGCTTTACGCGCTCGATCTGGCCGCGGAGGTGAAGCAATCGCCGCGCGATTATGCCCACGCGCTCGACGGCAAGTCCATCGCGCTGCTGTTTGAAAAACCTTCGCTGCGCACCCGGCTGACTTTCGAGCTGGCCATCAAACAGTTGGGCGGCGATTCGATCTTCTGCGAAGGTCCCATCGGCATACGCGAGCCTCTGAAGGATGTCGCCCGCAACCTGGATCGCTGGGTGAACGGCATCGTGGCCCGGGTCTTTTCGCAGGCCACCCTGGAGGACCTGGCGTACTGGTCATCCGTGCCGGTGATCAACGCCTTGAGCGACGTGTACCACCCCTGCCAGGCGCTGGCCGACGTCGAGACCATCCGCGAACAATTCGGCGATCTCAAAGGCCTCAAGCTGGCGTTTATCGGCGACGGCAACAACGTAGCGCAGTCGCTGATGCTGACGGTGGTGCGGCTAGGCATGGATTTTGCTTTGGGCTGCCCGGAAGGATACACTCCGAATCCCGAGATTGTATCCCAGGCCGAGGGGCTGGCCGCGGTCTCGGGCGCCTCTGTTCTGGTCACGCATGATGCCGCGCAGGCGCTGGCGGGCGCGCACGTCATCTACACCGATGTGTGGGCCAGCATGGGCCAGGAGCAGGAAGCCGCCAAGCGCAGGAAGATTTTTCACGTTTACCAGGTAAACGATGAGCTGTTCTCGCTGGCCCGGCCGGACGCGGTTTTCATGCACTGTCTCCCGGCCAAGCGCGGCGAGGAAGTCACCGATTCGGTCATCGAACGGGAGCGCTCGGTGGTCTTCGATCAGGCCGAGAACCGGCTGCACGCGCAGAAGGCGCTGTTGTTGATGATGCTATCGTGAGGAGGGCCGGGCGTGCCCGGCCCCTACCGTATGACTTTATGCCTAAACCCAAGAAAGTAGCTCTGGCCTACTCCGGGGGCCTCGATACCTCCGTCATTATTCCGTGGCTCAAGGAAAACTACGGCTGCGAAGTAGTCGCCGTGTGCGGCGATATCGGCCAGGGGGCCGACGAACTCACGGGCCTCGAAGAGAAGGCCCGCAAAACCGGCGCCGCGGAAGTCTACATCGAGGATATGCGCGAGGAATTCGTCTCGCAATACCTCTGGAAGCTGGTCCGCTCCGGCGGCGTTTACGAGCACAAATACCTGCTCGGCACCTCCGTAGCGCGCCCGCTGCTCGCCAAGAAGCAGGTGGAGGTGGCGCTGAAGACCGGCTGCGACGCGCTGGCGCACGGCTGCACGGGGAAGGGAAATGACCAGGTGCGCTTCGAGCTCACCTACAAGGCCCTGGCGCCGCATCTCCAGGTGATCGCCCCGTGGCGCGAGTGGTCGATCGTCTCGCGCGAAGACGCCATCGAGTACGCGCGCGCGCACCACGTTCCCATCGCCGCCTCCACCACCAAGATCTACAGCCGGGACCGCAATATCTGGCACATTTCGCACGAGGGCGGGGCGCTGGAGAATCCCGCCAACGCCGCGCCCGATGACATCTGGATGCTGACCAAGAGCCCCGCGGACGCGCCCGGCACGCCCGGCGAAGTGGCCATCGGTTTTGAAAAGGGCGTCCCGGTTTCGGTCGACGGCCGGAAGATGAAGGCGGTCGAACTGCTGGAAACCCTCAACCGCATCGGCGGCGAGCACGGCATCGGCCGCATCGACCTGGTGGAGAACCGCTTCGTCGGCATGAAGTCCCGCGGCTGTTACGAGACTCCCGGCGGCTCGCTGATCATGTTCGCCATGCGCGAACTGGAGGCCCTCACGCTCGACAAGAACACGCTGCACTACAAACAGAAGCTGGCGCTCGACTACGCCGAGATGGTCTATAACGGCCTCTGGTTCACGCCGCTGCGCGAGGCCCTCGACGGGTTCTTCGAAAAAGTGAGCGAGGTCACCACCGGCGAAGTGAAGCTACGGCTATACAAGGGCAACCTCGAGCCGCTCAGCCGCAAGTCGCCGTATTCGCTGTACTCGCTGGATATCGCCAGTTTCACCATGGGCGCCAGCTACGACCAGAAAGACGCCCTGGGCTTCATCAACCTGGTGGGCCTGCCGATCAAAGTGCGGGCCGCCATTGCCGGCAAGCCCAAATGAAACTCTGGGGCGGGCGTTTTGAATCGGGACCGTCGGAAGTGTTCGAACGCTTCTCGGGATCTCTGGATTTCGACCAGCGGCTTCTGGATGCCGATATCCGTGGCTCGCAGGCGTTTGCGCGCGCGCTGGAGCGGGTCGGCATTCTGACCGCCGAAGAACGCGCGCAAATTGTCGCGGCCCTCGACGCGATCGGCAAGGAACCGGTCGAGGCCGGCGCCGCCGACGAAGACATCCACACTTTCGTCATTCGCAAGCTCAAGGAGCGCGCTGGAG
Source organism: Bryobacteraceae bacterium (assembly GCA_049510555.1). Classification (GTDB taxonomy): domain Bacteria; phylum Acidobacteriota; class Terriglobia; order Bryobacterales; family Bryobacteraceae; genus Fen-178. Next base: position 53,660 of record JBEKYW010000020.1, on the reverse strand, counting down.
CGGTCGCCGACAAGATCCACACCGGGCGGAGCCGCAACGAGCAGGTCTCGCTGGATACGCGCCTCTGGCTGCGCGAGGAGTGCGACCGCGTCCGCGCGCTGCTCCGCGGTGTGATGGGCGCATTGCTGGACCTCGCGTCCCGCTGGCCCGACGCGGTGGTCCCCGGCTACACGCACCTGCGCCGCGCGCAGGCCGTGCTCTGGCCGCACTACCTGCTGGCGTACTTTGAGATGTTCGCGCGCGATGACGCGCGCTTCCGGGAAGCGCGTGCCCGTGCCAACGTTCTGCCGCTCGGCTCGGGCGCGCTGGCCGGCAGCGGTTTTCCATTCGACCGCGAAGCCATGGCGCAAGATCTGGGCTTTGCGGCCGTCACGCGCAACAGCATGGATGCCGCCGGCGACCGCGATTTCGTGCTGGACTTTCTCTACGCCGCCAGCGTCGCCATGATCCACCTCAGCCGTCTGGCCGAAGACTGGATTCTCTATTCGAGCGAAGAGTTCGGCTGGCTGGAGCTGGGCGATGCCGTCACCAGCGGCTCGAGCCTCATGCCGCAGAAGAAGAATCCGGATTCGCTCGAGTTGATCCGCGGCAAGAGCGGCCGCGTCATGGGCTGCCTCACCTCTCTCATGATGACCATGAAGGGCCTGCCCATGACGTACAATCGCGACATGCAGGAGGACAAGGTACCGCTCTTTGAAGCCGCCGATCAGTTGGCCGGCTCGCTCGAAATGGCGCGCGTGGTGATTCAATCCGCCAAGCTGAACCCCGCCGCGCCCGCGGCCGCCACGGAAGAGAGCTGGGTAGTGGCTACCGATCTGGCGGAGGCGCTGGCCCGCGCCGGTACGCCCTTCCACCAGGCGCACCAACTGGCCGGCCGTTTCGTGCTGGAAAGCCTGAATAGCGGCAAGAAGCCCGCCGATTGGACCCCTGAAGAGATAGAACGCTTCGCGCCGGAATTCACCGGCGACCTCGCGGCGCTGCTCGATCCCCGGCGCGGCATGAAATCCCGCGAAATCCCCGGCGGAACCGGCCCCCAATCCGTAGCTGCCGCGCTGGCCGCCGCCCGGCAGCGCCTCTCTGAGATGAACGCATGACGAAAACCTACCGCCAAGGCCAGATCCTGAAGCTGATCCGCGGCAAGCGCATCTCGACGCAGGACGAGCTTGCCCAGGAGTTGAAAAACCAAGGCATCGCCGCCACCCAGGTGACGCTCTCGCGCGACATTCGCGACCTGCGCCTGGTAAAAACCCGCGAAGGCTACCAGGAAATGGCGCCCGAAGAGACGGGGCCGCAGTTCTCGCTGCTGGCCGCCGAATTCCTGAAGGACGTGCTGCGCGCGCAGAACCTGGTAGTGCTCAAGACCTCTCCCGGCCACGCCAACTCGGTGGCTGTCGCGCTCGACAACGAGGAATGGCCCGAGGTGGTCGGCACCATTGCCGGTGACGATACCATTCTGGTCATCACTCCCGACACCCCCACCGGCGAAGCCGTTCAGGAGAAGCTGCTGGAACTGCTGGAGCGAAGCTGAGCACCCGCGGAGCCGCGCAATCCAACGCCCCTACTGCGTCATCGAGGACCCCGCCGGGGCAGTAGCCGCACTGTTTGAGTCACCGGGGCGATGAAACGGACGAGCGCGCGCGTATCTCCACCGACCCCTGGTCCAGGCCCGGCGCGCTGGCGGTGAGCTGAATCGCGCCCGCCGTGGCGGAGGTCCGCACCACCACCAGCGCGCGGCCATGGAAGACCTTGCACTGGTTTCCCTGGTAAGGTTGCGTGCTCGTCATGTCGGCGTTGCCAAGCCCCGCGATGGTCCCCGGCCCGCGGATCGCGAACTGGATGTTGTGCGCCGCGGTGGGCTCAACCAGGCCATCCTTGTCCACCACTTCGACGGTGACGAACGAGAGATCCTGGCCGCCGGCGCGAACTACCGCGCGGTCGGCCGTCAGCTTGATGCGCGCCGCTTGGCCCGCGGTTTGAAGGACGCTCTCGGCCACCTTGCGACCGCCATCCATCGCCACCGCTCGCAGCGTGCCCGGCGCATAAGGCACTTTGACTACGGATCTGAATTGCTGGTCGCGGCCGATGGGGAGCTCCTCAATGAGCTTTTCGCTGAGGAACAGTTGCACGCTGGCGGCATTCGAATACACTTCCACCTCCAGCTCTTTGCCTTCCTGTCCAGGCCACGTCCAACTCGGCCAACTGGGGAAGACTCCCCACCCGGTCACCACCATCTTCCGGTCTTCCGGAACGGGCTGGCGCACCGCCAGATACAGCCGTTCGCCGCGCTGCCACAGAATGTTGCGGTAGTGCGAGACCGGCCTGCGGTACCCGGTAATATCCAAGTCGCCGCACACGGCGCTGTGCCAGGGGAAGAGGCTGTTATCGCCCATGCTGGCCTGGCGCGGGGCGTCCGGCTCGGCGATATACCAGCGGCCAATACCGTTCTCGCCCAGGTAATCCATGGCCGTCCACACGAAGTCGCCGATCACGTAGGGGAAGTCGTTCACCGCCCCCCAGGACGGAAACGCCGACTGCGGAAACGTCTCGGTGGCCACCATGATGCGTGCGGGCACGCGGGTGTGGTCCGCCTCGCGCCGGTTCAGATTGTAGTTGTACCCGGCGATGTCGAGGGGGGCGAAGAAGTTGTCCATGGCCTCCCATGGGGTCGCGGGATTGTTGACCGCGGAGGTGATGGGCCGGCTGCTGTCGAGCTTGCGCAAGTAGTCCGCCAGCATCCTGGCGGTCTCGACGCCGGCCTCCACGCCGCGCTCGGGGATTTCGTTGCCGATGCTCCAGATCACCACCGAGGGATGATTGCGGTCGCGCAGCACCATGGCGTCGATGTCGCGCTGCCACCAATCCTTGAAGTAGAGGTGGTAATCGAAAGGCTTCTTGGCCCGTTCCCAGCAGTCGAAAGCCTCGTCCATGACCAGCATGCCGAGACGGTCGCAGGCGGCCAGAAACGCCGGCGAGGGCGGGTTGTGGGCGGTGCGGATGGCGTTGAAGCCAGCGGCCTTGAGCAGCTCGACGCGGCGCTCCTCGGCGCGGTCGAAGGCCGCCGCGCCCAGCACGCCGTTATCGTGGTGGACGCTGCCGCCCACCATCTTCACTGCCGTGCCGTTCAGCAGGAAACCCCTCCCGGCGGACCAAACGAGCGAACGGATGCCGAAGGGCGTCTCGACTTCATCCACTGCTTTCCCGGCGATCAGCACGCGCGTCACCGCGCGGTAAAGCCTGGGCGTCTCAGGCGACCACAGCGCCGGATTCGCCACGGCGATTTCCTGCGGCGTCCCGGCCGTGCCCTGCGCCGCGCCGGCCTTCTTGCCATCGGGGCCGAGCAGGGTGGTCTCGGCGATGGCCACCGCCGGGTCGGTGCCCTCCACTTGCGTCCGCACCACCACTTTCGCGCGCGCGACCGATACTTCCGGCGTGGTCACGAAAACGCCCCACTGCGCCACGCGCACCGCGTCCGTCACCGTCACCCACACGTGGCGATAGATGCCCGAACCAGGATACCAGCGGCTGGTCTGCTGCCTGGAATTGTCCACCCGCACGGCCAGAACGTTGCGCGCGCCGAACTTCAAGTACGGCGTGAGGTCATAGACGAACGCCGTGTAGCCATAGGGGTGCGTGCCCAGCCTTTCGCCGTTGAGCCAGACGGTGGCGTTCATGTACACGCCCTCGAATTCCACGGCGATGCGCCTGCCGCTCCACTCTTTCGGGGCTTCGAAAGTCCGCCGGTACCAGCCCACTCCCGTGGGGAAGAACCCTTCCGCCCCGCCGCTCGGGGCCTGGGGATCGGGCTTGCCCTCGATGCTCCAGTCATGCGGCAGGGTCACGGAGCGCCAGCCGGAGTCGTCGAACGCCGGGATTTGCGCATTGGGAGAGCCGCCCAGAGAGAATTTCCAGCCGGAATCGAATGACAGCCGCTGGCGCGCCGCCGGAGCGCGCGCCGCCGCCGGCGAGAGCGCGATCAAGATGGCCGCTAGCGCGGTGAGAAGACGCATAACAAGACCCAGTATAGCCGCTCTAAGGTTTTTCGCGGACTGCGCCGCGAAAAAGTGGCCCCGCGGGGCCACAGGAGTCAGGAGTCGAGGAAGTCAGAAGCCGGAACGCCCAACACGCGTGGGGTGATTCTGGCTTCTGGCTTCTGACTTCTCAACATCGACAAGTCTCTGTCGATGTTGGCGCCGTAAGCGCTCAATTATACGCCTCCCTTCAACCCCAGTTCTTCGGCGCGCGCCTGCATGGCCTTCACGCAGAAGTCGATGTGCTCGTCGAGCGGCACGCCCAACTCCTGGGCGCCGTCGACAATTTCCTGGCGGTTTACGGAGCGCGCGAAGGCCTTGTCCTTCATCTTCTTCTTCACCGAGGCCACGTCCACTTCGAACACGCTGCGGTGCGGCTTCACGTAAGAGATGGCGGTGATGAAACCGGCCAGTTCGTCGCAGGCATACAGCGTCTTTTCGAGCAGCGACTGGCGCGGCACGCCAGTGTGATTGGCATGCGAGAGAATCGCGCGGCGCGTCTGGTCGTCCACGCCGCGCTCGGCGAGGATAGGCTCGCCCTTGAGGGGATGATCCGGCAACTGCGGGTGAATCTCCCAGTCGAAATCGTGCAGCAGCGCGGTGACGGACCACGCGAGTTCGTCCTCGCCGAGCTTCCTGGCGTACGCCACCACGCACGTTTCCACCGCCAGCGCGTGCTTGCGGAGGCCTTCCGACTTGGTGAATTCGCAGAGAATGTTCCAGGCCTGTTCACGAGTGAGCATGGAGATTATGATATATCGATGAGCCGTGGCAGCGTCGAGCTCGGTCTCGGTCTGATCGGCATCGGCAAACCGTGGGGCTGCGTGCCGCACCCGGCGCCGTCCGAGCGAGAGGCCATCGCTCTGCTGGAATCGGCGTTCGATCTGGGCATCCGGTATTTCGACACCGCGCCGTCTTACGGCGATGGCGTCAGCGAGGAGCGCCTCGGCCGGTTCCTGAAGTCGATGCCGCCCGATCAACGCAACCAGGTCACCATTGCAACCAAGTTCGGCGAGCATTGGGACCGCGCGGCGGGCGCGCCTTATGCGGATCATTCCTTCGACGCGTTGCGGCTCAGCCTGGACGCCAGCCTGGCGCGGCTGGGACGCATCGAGATTCTGCAACTGCACAAGACCACGCCGCGGGCGCTGGCCAGCGCCGAGGTGGCGCGGGCGTGGGAGTGCGCGCAATCGCTCGGAATCCGGCGGCTGGGTCCCAGTGTGAGCGACGCCGAATCGGGCCGGCTGGCGGTGGAGGATGGGCGGTACTCGGTGATGCAACTCCCGTTCAACCGGGAGAATCCGGCGTTTGCCGCCATCCTCGAACGGGCCGGCGCGCGTGGGATGTGGATTGCGGTGAACCGTCCCTTCGCGATGGGTGCCATGGTGCGCGCCGGCGCGGACAAGCGCGACGCCTTCCGCTTCATTCTGGAGCGGAGCTTTCAAGGCGTCATCCTCACCGGGACCACTTCTCCAGCGCACCTGAGGGAGAACTGGCGGGCATTTCAGGAGGCGTGCGGTTAACGCCCATCTCATAAGTCATTCAAGAGACCAGCCGGCGCGCGAAGGAACAAAGCCAATTTTTCGACGTGGAGCCGCGGAGAAAACGGAGGAAGACGCGGAGAAGAATTTGGAGAAATAGGGACTCGTGCGGGGATTGAGGCTGTATGCCGCTTGCGGGGGTTCGAACGCGGAGTCAGCGGAGACACGATCTGCTGTTGAAGACACTTCGGGTGTGCGGAGAGGCCTTGATCGGGAAAACTATCCGGCGCGGCCTCCTCGCAAACCTGAGCCTTCGCCTTACTGCACTGCAATCGTCACAGTGTTGGACGTGACGTTCCCCACACTGATGAAAACCGGTACGGCGTTCCCCGGGGATACGCTCATCGGCACCTGGGCATTCACCTGGTAGAGGCCCACGAGGCCGGGCGCCAACCCTGAGTAGTTCAACACAGCCACAACACCGCCAATGGTCACGGTGGGCGTGGTCCTGGTGAGCGATAACGGGACGGCTTGAGCCGCCATCCCCGTTGCCGGTTGGTTGGTAACTGCTCCCAGGCCGGTGCAGAAGATCGAGACGTATCCGCCGCGCGGGGCGGCAGTGCCAGGCGCAGCAAACTGGGAGGTGGGGGCGATCAGAACCGCTCCCTGACCCGCTCCCGTCATGTTAATCGAGAAGATGCCAGGAGCGAAGGGTGCGAGAAACACGGTCTGAGCGCTGGAAGCTGCGCCATTAACCGTTGCGACGATCGAAGTTTGCGTCTGACCCGCCAACTCCCAAGGGATTTGCAGAGTCACCTGGGTGGGCATAGCGAAAAAGAGGGGCGCAGCTTGACCGCCGATTGCAAAACTGCTTTGGGCCAGGGTCGTGGGCAGAGAAGTAGACACCGTGGAAAACGCCTGCCCGATGGCAAGGTTGCTCCCGAAGACAGCCGCGATGCTGCCGGCGGCGACCGAAGCCACATAGCTGGCGTCGCTGACGGTGCCGGCCGGATTGATGAAGGGTGGAGGCGTGACCGTCGCACCCGTTGTAAAGTGCCATACATAGTTACCGGCCAGAGCATTGCCTGCGAGGTCCCTGGCGCCGTTTGTAATCGTGGCGGTATATGTGGTGCCAGGGATTGGAACGCTTAACGGTGCAAAGGTGGCCGTTGTGCCATTGTAGGTCACAGTGCCTGAAACAGGCGTTGCCCCTTGCTGTAAGGTAAAGGTTGCGGTGGTGATCGTTAAAGGATCCATCGGCTTGCTGAAGGTTACGGTGATGTTGCTCCCAATCGTCACATTCTGGGCACCATTAACCGGGACTGTGGAAGTCACTGTGGGTGGAGTGGTGTCCGGGCTCGAACCAGTTGTGAAGCTCCAGACATAGTTACCGGCCAGTGCATTGCCTGCCAGATCCTTGGCCCCGGTTGTAATGGTGGCAGTATAAGCGGCGCCAGGGGCCAGACTGCTTGACGGTGCAAAGGTCGCAGTCGTGCCGGCGTAGGTCACAGCGCCTGAAACAGGCGTTGTCCCTTGCGTCAAGGTAAAGGTCAATGTGGCGATCGTGAAAGGATCCATCGCCTTACTGAAGGTCGCGGAAAGTTTGTTGCCGATGGGCACGCCGGTGGCGCCACTACCAGGGACGGTGAGAACCACCGTGGGTGGAGTGGCGTCCATGGCCGCACCTGTTGTGAAGCTCCATGCATAGTTACTGGCCAGTGGATTGCCCGCCAGATCCTCGGCCCCGGTTGTAACGGTGGCAGTATATGCGGTGCTAGCGGCCAGACCGCTTAACGGCGCAAAGGTCGCAGTCGTGCCGGCGCAGGTCACAGCGCCTGAAACAGGCGTTGTCCCTTGCTTCAAGGTAAAGGTTGATGTGGTAATGGTGGAAGGATTCATCACCGTACTGAAGATCGCGGAGAGTTTGCTGCCGATGGGCACGCCGGTAGCCCCATTCGCAGGGACTGTGGAAGTGACTGTGGGTGCTGTCGGAGCTACTGGAATCGTGGCGCTACTGCCGCCGCCGGTATCTATGGTAACCGCGCCCCCCATTGCCAACGCCCTACCCGCCAGCGTCGATCCGGTGAGCATCGAGATTGATGCATAAGCCAGTATGTTTCCCTGAAAGACAGAGGTTGTTCCAATGGTCGCTGAACTGCCAACCTGCCAAAAGATGTTGGCGGCATTCGCTCCGCCGGCCAGGATAACCTGGCGGCCGGATGTCGTGGTGAGTGTCGAGGCAATCTGAAAGATCCAGACAGCGTTCGCGTTGCCCTGGGCGTCGAGAGTGAGGTCCCCTGACGATATCGCCAGCGAGGAGGTGGATTTATAGAGGCCGGGGGCGAGGGTTTGGCCGCCTATATTTCCCGCCACCGTGACAGGGTTTACGGATCGTCCAGCGGCGTCGTTGAAGGCAGTGGTCAAGTCGGCTTGGGCCTGGGCTGCGACCGGACCGCCCGCGTATACCGCCCCGTTGACTGTTACGGCCGGAGTTCCAGGCACATAAGCAGTACCTGGAAATATCCCGACATTCCCGGTAATCGTGCCACCACCGGTAACGGTGACCGTGGTGCCGGCCAGGACCGCGAAGGTGGAGTTAGATCTGAGGCTTACGGGCGCTTGCTGCGCAGTGGCAGTTACGACCGTCAGGCCAAGGCCAAGCGTCAGAGAGAGAACGACCGCGCTGAACTTCTTCATGGACTCACCTTTTCCGTCGACCGGGTTAACCCCACAAGGGCTTTGGGCGACATTTTTCCTGTTGCACGAGTCTTGCCAACTTCAGCTTCTGTTGAGCCGATTCGCTCGCCGATGAGTTGCGGACCTAGTTTGGAGCGAGTGAGGTGTCTGACCAGTGAAGATCCTTGCGAGAAATGCAGGGCCCGCGCAATCTGGAGGCCGAGGCCGCCGTTAGGGAAAATGCACCGCGGTCGAGATGCAAAGGCTGCACCTGAAATGCAAACTCTGCCTTTGCCGGGAGTTTGAGGGGTTTCATGCGGACCGGCGCTTGTCGGGCCGCCTGGCGGTGGAGGATGGGCGATACTCGCTCAGGAGGCGTGCGGTCAGCCGCCCATCTCATGAGTCCGCCAACGTGTAGTTACTGGCGCGCGGACGCGAGCAGGCGGCAGGACCCGATCCAAGGTTCGTAGTTCCTGCCGTAATGCAGAACCACCGAGTAGCGCGGCCCGCGGGCCCGGGCCTCCGGCGTTGCGAGATAGTCGGAGGTTGTTTGGCTCAGAGCCTGCAGTACGCTGCGCTGAGATGGCGGCACAGAGATTTGACCCACCAGCATTTCTACGACAGCCCCGCGCAGATACGCGCCAGGAGCATCCTTGCGGGTATTGGGATCCCATTTCGCTATATAAAGGAGCCTCACCAGGCTGGGAACGATGAGAAACCGCGCATCCGGGTATTTCTTGCGGAGCGGCGCGAAACTGCGCCCGGCGTCAACCGCCACGAGCCGCGACCGTGACGAGCGGCCGTTGTCCACGCCACCTCCGCCGGCTTCGCTGTACTCCAACACCACGAACGCCTCCTTCGCGGTCATGGCGCGATAGTGTGCCGCAGCAGCGGTCATGGTGCGATAGTTTGCCGCAGCCGATGGATCCGAGGGCGCAAGCCGGCAGTCGTAGCCGACTTCCTCGAGCTTGGCCTGGTTGAACCACCCAGGTCCATCTTCGAACTTGAACCTTCCCCACCCCCACACTGGCTCCCACGCCAGTTCCAGGAATAGCGCGGTGCTTTCGCGCTGCGGCCGCACGAGGCGCAGTTCCCATTCGGTAAGTTCGATGGTAGCGATCGGCGAACCGGAGCGGTTCTGAGCCTCCTTCACGACCACAAAGACGTCCGCGGCCAGCACCAAGGCCGCCGCCAGGAGAATGGCGATGCGTCTCATGGTGTAACGACCTCCGCCGTGCGACGGCGCAGTTTCCGAAACAGCGCCAGCAGCCCGATAGAAATCAGCCCAATCACCAGGAAGAACAGGTAACCAGGCATCCAGTCCCACCACCAGTGGTAGAAGCGCAGATAGAGGAAGACGGTAAAGAAAGCTGCACCCAGGTTGGCGACACCCGCGAAACGGGCCCGGATCCCCATCCACAGCGCCATCCCCGCGCCAGCGAAACCCATCACCTGGTAGATCGCCTCGACCGCAGATTGGCGCATGGGCAGGTAGCTGACCGCGCCCCATTCAGAGAGGATCAGGATGGCGAGGAAGAGTGTTAGCAGCCCCAAGGTGCGGTATAGCCAGTCGAACTCAGCGTACCGGCGCTGGAGGCGCAATCCCGGAACGGCAATCAGGATGAGTCCGCCCAGGAGAAAGTTTTCGGGTCTCTCCGGAAAGGACAGCCAGGGAGCGCCCAGCCACGAGGAGAAGCAAGCCGCCAGGTAGCCCAGCAGACAGATGAGGCCGGCGGCGAGCGGAAGCTGCAGCCCGTACGCATACGCCAGCAGCAACCCGAAGATACCCCAGGCGAGTAGCGCGTCCCGGCTGGGCGTGAGATTGAAGATGCTACCCAGCACGGTGAGATTCAGCACGAACGCCCCGAATGCGACCAGGCTGAGCAACGAACCATAGTAGAGGGTTCGCTCGCGGCGTGCGGCGAATTCCGTGGCCGCCAGCATGACGAGCGGTGTCACCACCAGCACCGCCACCTGCGCCGGAACACCAAGTGAACCCCAGAACCGTTGGAAAAAGAGCACGACGGCAGCGCATAGCGCCAGCCCGCCGAGCGTCGAAGCGATGCGCATGCCCCATGAAATCTGCTTTTGTGATGCCGTGGTATCGACATCGAACCGTTTGGCCAGCTCGGCCAACGTTTGCTGAAGGTGGCTTTCCACCGTTGCGCGCTGGGCGGCATCCAGCGTCAGGGCGCCCTCGCGCTCCAACTCGGCAAGCTCCTCGCGGAATGCGCGAATGCGATCCGCGCGCTGCTGCGCTTCGTGTTTGGCAATCGACTCGCCCATAGGCTCAATCAAACCGGGATTTCCGTCTTGGCTTCCTGGCTGCCATCAATTGTACGTCCGACCTCCTACATCGGACCCGATTTTCTCATTTTTTCCATCCCGAGCGACTCCCAGGCGCTGCCCCAACCGGCCTTGCGGGCGGCGCGGAAGGCCTCGCGGTCGCGCCGCGGCACGCGCACAGTTCGCACACCGCCCGGCGCGCAAGTCTCCAGCACGATCAGTCCGGGCCGCTGCCGCGGCCGCCGGATGATGCGCGATGCGGGCAGTTCCACCGCCTCGCGCGCCACCGCGACGTAACTGAACTTTTCATCCTCGTAGCCCAGCTCCGCATCTTTGATCCGGCGGTGCAGGGAAGAACGCTCCACGCGCGCCGCGAAGTGACACCAGTCGGTGGCCGCAAGCGGGCAGGGCGTAGCGGCCGTGCAGGGCGCCACCATGCGCGCGCCGGACCGCAGCAATTCCTCGCGTATCTCGAGGATCAGCGAATACCCGCGCGGCGTTCCCGGCTCGATGGCCACCAGCGCCACGCGCGCGGCTGGCCACAAGCGCGCCGCCAAAGGCTCGCCGATTTCGCCCAGCGAGTAAGCCGCGATCACCAGGTCGTGCGGCGGGAGGCTCTTCATGCGCGTAACATCGTTCACCATCACAGTAGCCTCGGGCAGCCACTGCCGAGCGGCGGCGGCTAGCGCGGAATCGCGCTCCACCATGGTGATGGTCCGGACCTCGGGAAAGCACTCGAGCGCGGCCAGCGACGCTGCGCCCGCTCCCGCGCCGATATCGAGCACGCTCGTGACCGGGCGCTCCCCCAGGCGCTCGCGCAATTCCCGCAGCACGGCGTAAGCGGCGGCAAAGGTCGCCGGCATTCGCGTCACCAAGTAGGCGGCAGTGTGCCCGGCGTCCGGCAGGCGCGGGGCGCGGCCTTCGCGGTAGGCCGCCGACAGCGCTGATGCCGCGCGCTTGAGCGCCGGAAATCCAACCGCTTCCGCCCGTTGTTCGATCATGTGCCTGACGCGATCCGGCAGTTGCACACTTCCATCATGCACCGGAACTTCTTCGCGAAGCCCGGTGTCTATTGGGGTGGAGGTTGACCGCGATGTCAACACCCGGCCGCACTCGCCCCTGAGGCTCGTTTCCCGTACCTGGTCCGGAGGAGTAGTGTGTCCGAGCGACCAAGAAAGGAGGCTGCTCGCATGTTCGAGCAAGAGACACTTTCCTACGGTTGCGCGACGAGACGTCTCTGGAGCACCTGTCTGGGTCTCACCGGAGAGGCGCTGTTGCTGGCGTGCGCCGCACTGGCGCCGCTTGTCTCACCGCAGGTTCTTCCGTATCGCCGGGCGCTCATGGCGTGGATTCTTCCGCCGGCGCCGCCACCACCGCCGCCCGCCGGGAATGCCGCCAAGCCGCGTCCCATGCGGCCATTGGTCGAGCGGCTGCAAACCAGGGAAGGGCGGCTGATGGCGCCCGCCGCCATTCCTCCGAAACCGGCGATTATCGTCGATGAGCCGCTCGAAACCTCCGGCTACGGCCTCCCCGGAGGCATGGATCGCGGCGAGCGGAATGGCGTTCCCGACGGGTTTCTGAAGGGCATCTTTGACGAGGCCGCACGGTCGGCGCCGCCCGTGCACGCGGTCGAAGCTGCGACTGCTCGGGCGGCGAAACCCGTTCCCGCGGCGCCGAAGCAGGTGGTACCAGGCGGCAGAGTGAAGATGGCCGAGCTGATCCACCGCGTGGAGCCGCGGTATCCGCCACTGGCTCGGCAAATGCGCGTCTCGGGCGTGGTGGAGCTGGCTGGAATCATCGCCATCGACGGCCGTATCCGCGAGCTGAAACTGCTGAGTGGAAACCCGCTGCTGGCGCCCGCGGCGCTGGAGGCGGTCCGCCAGTGGATCTACGATCCCACGCTGTTGAACGGCGAACCGGTGGAGCTGATCGCGACCATCAGCGTCATTTTCCGTTTGAACTGAAGGAGAAGAACCCGCTGACGTTCTCCCAAAGCAGTTGCGGAAAGCTCTTATCGAGATACGAGCGGATGGACACGTAGCACTCGTCGCACTCGTTCCGGCTGGTGAATTCGCGGATCATGCGGGTGCGCTCTTCGAGCGGGTAGCGATGGAACTGCATGGAGCACGGCTGCAACGCGCCGCTGGCCGTCACCACCAGGAAGCGCAGGCCCGCCTTGCAGCCCGGGGTCCCGCCGTTGGCGAAGTACTGGCGCGTGGCTTCGAGCGTGGTGGGCGCATTGACGATCCAGTTGGTCTGGTCCCTTCGCGCCTCCACGCGGTCCAGGTGCGCGCTCAATTGCGCAAGCTGTTCGGGCGTGTTCAGGAAGTAGTCGCGGCAGCCGGTGCGCCGCGCCGAGTAGGCGCTGTAGCACAGATTGACGCCCCACGCGCGCGCCTTGTCCGCAATGGCGCTGATCTCGCCGACGTTTTCGCTGGTGATGCAACTGTTCAGCACGATGTCGTCGTGCCCCAGCTTCGCCATGCGCGGAACCAGGTCCTCCAGGTGCCGGTAGAGGCCCGGATAGGCGCGGAAATCGTCATGGCGCTCATCGGGGAAATCCAGGCTGACAGAGAACTGGTCGATGCCGGCCTCGCGCAGCGCCAGGTACTTCTCCTCGGTCATGAGCGACCAGTTGGAAACCAGGATGGTGTACGGCAGCGTGTCCCCGCCCTTGATGTTGCGGACAATCTCCACCACGTCGTCGCGCAGCAGCGGCTCGCCGCCCGAGACCTGCACCACGCAGGGGCGCAGCGCCTCCATGTAGCGGCGGTACGCGGCCGGTTTCAGGTTGCGTGATTCATCGCGCGGCCCGCCGTGGTCGCAGTGCCTGCAATCGCACGTGCACGCGTCCGTCACCTCGAACGAAACCACGATGGGGCGTTCGGCGAGCCAGTTCCGCGATCCTCGTCCGATAATCCGCAGCGATTCGATGAGGGGGACCTTACGCAAACGATGTGCCTCGAAGAAAAACGATATTAACATGCCGCGCCGCGCGCGACGCGGGCTGCCCAGCGGAGCTCTTTCAGTAGATTCCGCCCTGGGGCGGGCTACTTCGGATTGGCCGGAGCGTTCCCCGGCTTCCACTTGATATTACAGCCGATGCTGGGCTTCTGGCGCGGGTTCACCGGCCTGTCGGCGAGTACCGCATCGATGGCAGCCCGCAGATCGCCGCCGGTCACCGGTATCCCGTTTCCCGGACGGCTGTCGTCGAGCTGGCCCCGGTAGACCAGATGCCGCGTCTCGTCAAACAGGTAAAAGTCCGGTGTGCAGGCGGCCTGATAGGCTTTCGCCATTACCTGAGTTTCGTCGTAGCAGTAGGGAAGGGTGAACTCAAGTTTCTTCGCCATCGCGCGAAGCCCGTCCGGCGCATCGTCGGGATATTGAACAGCGTCATTCGACGAAATGGCGACGATACCCAGCGGCTTTGCGCCGTAGTCCTTTCCCAGTCGCGACAACTCGTCTTGGATGTGTTTCACAAAGGGGCAATGCGGGCAAATGAACATCACCAGCAGCCCTTTCTTGCCGGTGAAAGTCTCCAGGCGGATGGTCCGGCCGGACACGACATCCGGCAGTTGAAAATCGGGGGCGGGTGTTCCCAGCCCTAGCATGGTAGATTCGGTAGCTGCTATAGTTCTACCTTCAGAGTATCAGGAAGCCAGCGGTCTTCGAGCCAGCCCAAGCAGATTCTCGGGTTCAACCGGTTCCGCCTGGCGCGGATTCAAACAGCGTGTCTCGCACCTTGGCGGAAAGTTGCGCGGGGGAAAATGGCTTGGGTAGATAGGCCACGCCCGGATCGAGCACGCCTTGGTGCACGATCACGCTGGCTGTGTATCCCGACATGTACAGCGCCTTCAGCGAAGGACGAAGGGCCATCAGCCGTTTGGCCAGTTCTTTTCCGGTCATGTCCGGCATCACCACGTCGGTGATAAGCAGGTGGATCGGCCCCGGGTTCTGCGCACAGAGCGATAAAGCCTCGTTTCCATTGGCCGCTTCCAGGAGGTGATACCCCTGGCTCCTGAGCACCGCCAGCGTCAGTTGCCGCACTTCCGGCTGGTCCTCCACCACGAGCACTGTTTCGGTGCCCCGCAGGGTGTCCGCCCTCGGAACCGGCGCCGGAGACGGCTCAGGAGCGCGGTCGGCTCTGGGAAGGTAAATCTTGAAGGTCGATCCTTTGCCGGGTTCGCTGTACACCCAGATCCATCCGCCACTTTGCCTCACAATGCCGTAGACCATGGAGAGGCCCAGCCCGGTTCCCACCCCGCTGCCCTTGGTGGTGAAGAACGGCTCAAAGATGTGTTGCATGACCTCCTGGGTCATCCCGGCTCCCGTGTCGGTGACCGATAGGAGGACGTAATGCCCAGCCTGAACATCGGCGTGCCCCGCGGCATAGCTTTCGTCGAGGTCGGCGTTCAGCGTCTCTACGATGATCCGCCCGCCGTCCGGCATGGCATCGCGGGCGTTGATCGCCAGGTTCACGAGAACCTGGTTCATCTGGCTCGGATCCGCTACCACGGAACCGAGGCCCGGATCGAGGTGGGTAACGATCTCAATGTCGTCGCCAATCAACCGGGACAGCATCTTGCCGGCCTCGGCGGCGATGTCATTGAGGCTGATCACCCGCGGCTCGGCCACCTGCTTCCTGCTGAACGCCAAGAGTTGTTGGGTCAGCGTGGCCGCCCGGCCGCCTGCCAGGATAATCTCTTGCACTTGCTCGCGCAGCGGATCGTTGGGGCCAAGCTCACCCAGAAGCATGGCGCAATACCCGCTGATCACCGTCAGATGATTGTTGAAGTCGTGGGCGACCCCGCCGGCCAGTCGTCCGACGCTCTCCATCTTCTGCGCCTGCTGCAATTGGCGCTCCAGTTTGCGTCTTTCGTCTTCCGTTCGTTTCTGTCCGGTAATATCGACGACGACCGCGATGGAAGATAGAGGCTCCCCGGAGGGCGAGCGAAGCAGGGACACCGTCAGGCTCCCCCAAACCGTGTCGCCGTCTTTTCGGATGTAGCGCTTCTCCAATCCGAAACTACTCAACTCGCCCTTCAGCAGTCGCTCCAGGTGCTGTTTGCTTTCAGCGATGTCGTCCGGATGGGTGATTTCACCAATCGTCAGTTGAAGCAGTTCCTCGCGCGAGCGTCCTACAAACTCGCAGAACCGCTGGTTCACCCGGACGAGTCGCTGGTCCAGGGATGCCTGAACCATGCCGACGGCCGCCTGCTCGAAGATGGTGCGAAAACGGGACTCGCTTTCCTGGAGCGCCTGCTCGGCCTTCGTTTCAAGCGCGCGGCGCTCGATTTCCGCCTCGTAGCACTCCCTGTAGAACTGGATTTGCTGGCGCCGCCATACAAGCGCAATTATGGCGCCCGCCGCCAGAATCAGCGAAACCGCAGCCACGCCCAGAAAGATGGAGCGCCGGCGGACGGGTTCGTGCACCTCGTCCTCGTCCATCTTGGCGACCAGGTACCACGGTGTATCGGGAACCCGCCGGACGGCGGCGAACACCGGCACGCCCCGATAATCCAGCGCTTCGATGTTTCCTTCCTTGCCGCCCACGGCCTGCACCGCCGCAATGTCCGTCCGGCTCATGGGAACTCTGAGGTGGACCGCCGAATCCTTGCGGCCGCGAAGTTGGCTCAAGAACACGGCCTGGTCGCCATCCCGGCGAACCAGCACCGTTTCCGCGCTCGCACTGGGAGCCGGCCAGGTTTGGAGGAGCGGGTATAGGTAGTTCTGGGGATCTATGGCGAGTGCCAGCACTCCGAACGCCGCTGAATCGGGGGCCAGTCTCAACGCCAGGTCCAGTCCGAGATGGACCGGTCCGGTGGGTGTATCGCGGTGAAAGTCCCGAACCACGACATCGGTGGCCTGGAGCGTCTCCCCGGCAACCTGACGATGGTGTCCCTCGCCGCCGAGCCTCTGCCCCACGGAGAGGACTGGCCTCCCGTGCGGGTCGAGCAGCGCGACGTGCGCGTAATGCAGGTGCTTCGACAGCGTATCCATCCAGGCGTAAACCGCCGCCCGTTCGGAGGTGCTGGCGTTTCCTGCAAGAATGTGCCGGGTGGCGGTCAGAACCATGTGGTCCGCCAGGATGGCGTGCGCCACGTCGAGCTGCGCCGACCACCACGCCGAGAGTTCCTTGACCCTGATGTCGGCGACGGCAAGAAGCTGGTTGCGCACATCGCGCTCGATGGTTTCCTTTTGATCGACGTGAAACCGGTACGCCACGAAGGCGATCGCGCTGGCTAGAACGACGAACGGGATGAGAAGCTGATACGGAACGCGGGGGTGAGAAGGGGGTTCCATGACCTCGCTCAGAGAGATTGGAGTGCCCCTCTTCCCCGACCGGGGCACGGATAAGCCCTATCGCTCCAGGACCCTAATGTGCAGAATAGCACATTCCAAGGCCTCTTTTTGCGACCTTGTCACCCGGGCCTATTGACCATTCGCCACGGCTTGTGCATGCGGGCCGCTTGCACCAGCCAGAAACCTTATGCCACATCCACCCACGCGCGCTTCTGGTTGCTGTCCATCTCGGCCTGGAGAATCGTGAGCGTCCGCAAGCCGTCGGCGAACTGCGGGTACTCGGGCGCGGAGCCGGGCTCCTCGATCGACCGGTAGAAGCGGCGGAACACCTGCTTGAAAGTGTCGTCGTAGCCTTCGCTGTGGCCCCCCGGCAGGTCCGCGTAGGAGCGTGCACCCTCCTTCAGCAGCGACGGGTCCTTGATGATGATCTGGTTGTTGGTGTTGCGGTTGCCGATCCACAATTCGTCGGGGCGCTCCTGGTCCCAGGCCACGCTGGCCTTGGCGCCGTAAATCTCGATACTCAGGCGGTTCTTGCGTCCCGCCGAAACCTGGCTGGCGGTGAAGGCGCCGCGCGCGCGGTCGCCCATGCGGAACAGCACCGCGCCGAAGTCCTCGGTGTCGATGGGCGTCTCGATGTAATCCTCGGGCTTCAGCATCTTGCCGGCGAAAGTCTCGATCGGTCCCTTGGGCCGCTTGTGCGTCTTGTGGTAGGTCTGGAGATCGGCGCACACCGAGGTGATGCGCAACCCGGTGATGTGCTCGGCCATGTCGCACCAGTGCGAGCCGAGGTCCGCCAGACAGCGCGAGGGGCCGCTGGTCTTGGAATCGAGGCGCCAGTTCCAATCGGTGTCGTAGAGCAGCCAGTCCTGGGAATAGGTGCCCTGCACCACCAGGATCTCGCCCAGGTCGCCATCCTCGCGCATGCGGCGCATGTGCTGCACCATGGGGTAGAAGCGCAGATTGTGGAAGGTACAATTGCGGCGCTTGGTCTCGCGCGCCAGCGCCACCAGCGTCCGCGCCTCTTCCACCGAGGTCGCCAGCGGCTTCTCGCAAATCACGTGCTTGCCGGCCTGGAGCGCGTCCTTGGCCATGGGGAAATGCATAAAGTTGGGCGTGCAGACGTGCACCGCGTCGACGGCGGGGTCTTTCAGAATCCTGCGGTAATCCGATTCGATTTTCTCCGCGTGGAATTCGGCGCCCAGCCGCGCGGCCTTCTCAACCTCGCTCTCGCCGATGGCATACACCTGGACGTAGCCCAGCCTGCGGATGCCTTCCAGATGGACACGGCCCACGAAGCCGGTGCCGAATACCGCTGCTTTGAATCGATGCATGGTTTCCTCCCTTGTTTCCGAACGGATGCGACAAAAGTGTGGTCTGGGCAAGCTAAAGCATGCCCCACCATAATCTAGCGCAAAAGTTGTTAGATTGGAATCACAGCGCCATGCGGGTTCGGATCCGTTTCGCCAGACATCCCAGGGTCGCCGCGAAGCGCAGGAGAAACCAGCGAATTGCCCTGGTGCTGGCCGTGCTCCTGACGCCCGCGGCAGCCATGGCGGCGGTGCTCGCATTGTGGAGCATGGCCGCCGACCTGAACTGGGCCAATCGTTTTGCCATCCCCTCCGGGGTTTTCTCTCACTGGCAGGTGTGGCTGGGCGTGGCCGCCGTGCTGCAATTCTGCTCGCGTATTCTGAACCGGTACGGGAAAGGCCGAGATCGCGCCACCTCATGAGGGCCGGAACCGTTCTGATATTCTAGATTCATAGAGGCCCGCCATGCGCCAACCCCGGTATTCGTACAGGACATCCCCTTTCTACGGATACCTCCCGTCCGGAGTCAAATGGCTCCTGATCAGCAACGTCGCCATGTTTCTGCTGTGGTATCTGGGCGGCGGGCCCGTGCAAGGGCACATGAAAACGGCGCTGGGGCTCTATCCCGAAGCGTTTCTGCGCAACTACTATTTCTGGCAACCCTTCACGTACCTTTTCGTGCACGGGGGTATCGGGCACCTGCTGTTCAACATGCTGGCGCTGTGGATGTTCGGGACGCCGCTGGAACAGGATTGGGGCACGCGGCGGTTTCTGAAATACTACTTCCTCTGCGGCATCGGCGCGGGGCTGTGCGACATTTCGGCGAACGTGGCCTTCGGCCACTGGGGCATCCCGACCATCGGCGCGTCGGGCGCGCTCTACGGCCTGCTGCTGGCATTCGGGGTCCTGTATCCGGAGACCCGGGTGCTCATGAACTTCCTGTTTCCCATCAAGGCCAAGTACCTGGTCATAATTTATGGCGCCATCGCCCTGCTCAGCGCGCTCGGCGAGAACAGCGGTGTGAGTAACGTGGCGCACCTGGGGGGCATGCTGTTCGGGTACGTGTACCTGAAGGGCCGCTGGCCGGCGTTTCGGATGCCCGACGCGCTCGGCGCGTACCGGCAGTGGAGGCTCCAGCGGGCCAAGAAGAAGTTCCAGGTTTACATGCGAAAACACGACGGGCGAGGGCCGTGGGTCAATTGATCCGCAACGTCATCGCCGCTTGTCGCGTCTTCTGATATAGTGACACCAGAAGTACGCCTATGCGACCCTTCAGAATGCTTGTGATGTGCGCCGCCGCGCTGCTTGCGCCGGCCGGGCTGTTAGTCGCTCAGGAGCAAGGTCCCGTGCGGGACCCCAGCACCACGGTCGCCAAGCCCAAGAAAGCGGACGCCGACAAAAACGCCGGCGATTCGGACCTTCCCCCGATTCCCTCGCGCCTGAAGAAAGACAAGGTCGATATCAGCAACCTGCCCAGCTTCAAGAGCAACGTGGACATTGTGACGGTGGATGTGGCGGTGGTGGACAACAAGGGCAACTTCATTCCCGGCATTCCGCCTGGCAACTTCCGCGTGCTGGAAGACAACGTGCCCCAGCAGGTCCGCGGGGTCAACATGGGCGAGGCGCCCATGACCGTGGCCATGGTGATCGAATTCAGCAACCTGTTCCAGAGGTACTGGGGGCCGGCCTGGTATCAGACGCTGCAGCTTGCGTGGGGCTTTGCGTCGAGCCTGAAGCCGGAGGACTACGTGGCCGTGGTGGCCTACGACATCCGGCCCGAAATCCTGGCGGATTTCACTACCGACCGGAGCAAGGTGCAGGAAGCGCTGAGCCGGCTCCAGATTGCCGCGTTCTCCGAGTCCAACCTGTTCGATGCCATCACCGACACGGCCGATCGCATGTCGGGCATCGAGGGACGCAAGGCCATCGTGCTGATCGCGTCGGGCATCGACACCTTTAGCAAGATCACCTTCGACCAGTGCCGCAAATCGTTGCAGCAATCCGGTGTGCCCATCTATGCCATCGGCCTGATGCAGACGCTGCGCGAGCTGATCGACGCCCGCGGCGGGATGGGGGCCATCCAGCGCATGGATTTCCTCCAGGCCGATAACGAGATGCGGACTTTCGCCAAGGAGACCGGCGGCGCGGCGTTCTTCCCCCGGTTCCAGGGCGAATATCCCGGGATTTTCCAGCAAATCCACCAGGCGTTGCGCCACCAGTACGTGATCACATACTCTCCCAGCAACAAGACCCACGACGGCACGTTCCGGAAAATTAAAGTGGAGCTGGTGAATCCCGCCACCAATGAACCGCTGCCCGTGAAGGATGAGAAGGGCAAGCCCATCAAGTACCAGATCGTCGCCAAGGCCGGCTACAAGGCGCCCCGTGAAGTGGAGTAGCGCCGGCACGCTGCGTGCGTTTTCGCACACTCCAGTGCGTGGATTCGCGCTGGCAACACCCGCCCGTTTTGTCAAGCACTGAATCTGGCGATTTTACAAGATGATGCAAGTCCGTTGACAGGCGCGTTACAGGTCTGTTAATCTCGCACGGTTGCGGCATGAAGACCTCGGCTCCACCCCACCCCAACATTCTGCTGGTGGACGACAATCCGGATGGATTGCTCGTTCGCCGAACGGTGCTCGAAGAACTGGGGTATGGTGTATCCATCGCCCGAAACGGGGAAGAGGGCCTCAGACTCTTTGAAAGCGCCGACTTCGACCTGGTGGTGACGGATTACCGGATGCCTCGCATGAACGGGGCGGAACTGATCCAGCGGATTCGGAAATTGAATCCCAACGCCCGCGTGATTCTGCTCTCCGGCTTCGTGGAGCCGCTGGGGCTGACGGAGGAGAATACCGGCGCGGATGTCATCATCGCCAAGAGCTCGAACGAGCCGGCGCACCTGGTGCGCTGGGTCAAGCGCCTGCTGAACCGCGCCATGCGCAAGCCCCCCGCCACTCAGAAGAGCGCCCCCACGCGAGCCAAGGCGTCGAGCCGCTGAAATCTGGCACACTGAGAGCGTGCCCCGTCCTTTTCAACGGAGTCAAGACCCTCGGCAGGCCGATTGCCAATCGGCCGCAGATTGTCAATCTGCCCCACAGCGGGCTTCCCTGTTCCTTCTGGTTCTTGCCGTGACCGCGGCCCACGCGGCCGCGGCCCCGCCCCGCCGGAGCCCGAATCCCCCGAAGCCGTCCCCCGCGGCCAAGGCGTCGTCCACCGTCCGCCGCTGGATGAAAGGCATGACCTTGCGCGATGAGGTGGCGCAGTTGATCTTCATCCCGTTCCACGGCGCGCCGCCGAATTCGCGATCGCGCGAGTACCGGGACTTCGCGCGGCTGATCCGGGAGACCAAGGTGGGCGGCCTGATCCTGACGAATGCGTCGAACGGGCGGGTGGTGGGGAAGGCCGAGCCGTACGCGCTGGCGGCGTTTCTGAACCGCGTGCAGCGCCTGGCCAAAGTGCCGCTGATGGTGGGTGGGGATTTCGAGCGGGGCGCCTCGATGCGCGTGGAAGGAACCACCGTCTTTCCTCACGCCATGGCGTTCGGCGCCACGGGGGACCCGGCCTTTTCGCGCTTCGAGGGTGAAGTCACGGCGCGGGAAGCGCGGGCGCTGGGCGTTCACTGGGTCTACTACCCGGTGGCCGACGTCAACAACAATCCCGACAACCCCATCATCAATATCCGCTCCTTCGGCGAGAATCCTCAGGAGGTGGCGGCGCACGTGAAGGCCTTCATCGAAGGCGCGCATTCCGACAAGCGCAATTTCGTGCTGGCGACCGCCAAGCATTTTCCGGGCCACGGCGACACGGCCGTCGATTCGCACATGAACCTGGCCACCATCAACGCCGACCGGGAACGGCTGGAGCGGCTGGAACTGCCGCCGTTCCGCGCGGCTATCGAAGCGGGCGTGGATTCCATCATGACCGCGCACATCGCGGTGCCCGCGCTGGCGCCGGCCGATCTGCCGGCCACGCTCTCTCCGGCCATCCTCACGGACCTGCTGCGCAACCAGATGGGCTTCCAAGGCCTGGTGGTGACGGACGCGCTGGAGATGGGCGGCATCGCCAAGGGCTTCAGCGGGAACGATGCCGCGGTGCGCGCGCTCGAAGCCGGGGCCGACGCCCTGCTCATGCCGGCGGATCCGGAGGCCGCTCTGAAAGCCGTGGTGACGGCGGTGGAAAGCGGGCGCCTCACACGGCGGCGCATCCAGGAGAGCGTGGTCCGGATTCTCTCGGCCAAGGAGCGGGTGGGCCTGGAGCGGAAGCGCCTCGTGGAGCTGGAAGCCATCGGCGACATCGTCGGTTCCCCCGAAGCCAGCGAGCGCGCGCAGGAGATTGCCGACCGGGCTGTAACCCTGGTGCGCAACGACGGCGGTCTTATACCGCTTGCCACGCCGGAGCGCGCCTGTTACGTGGTCATGGTGGAGAACCGGTACTCGTCCGACGGGCAGATGTTCACCCAAGAGGTTCGCAAGCGCGCGCCCCGGGCGGCCATAGCGTCGCTCGATCCCTCCCTGTCGCGCGATGCGCTGGATGATGCCATCCACAGACTGCCCGCGTGCCAGAGCTACGCGGTGGCCGCGTTCACCACGGTGAGCGCCTACCGCGGCTCGGTTGGGCTGGCGGGCGAGTTGCCGCGCGCCGTGGAAACTCTGACCGCCTCGGGCAAGCCGGTGGCGCTGTTGGCGCTCGGCAATCCTTACCTGCTGCGCAATTTCCCCAACGTGACCGCATACCTGGCGACCTTCAGCAACGTGCCGCCGTCGGAGATGGCGGCGGTGAAGGCGCTGTTCGGCGAAATCGATATCCGCGGCCGTCTGCCGGTTTCCATCCCTGGGCTGGCGAACTACGGGGAAGGGATTCAGGTGCGGGCCATCCAAGTCAGCGGCCAAACGCGGTAGTCGCGTTATACTTGTGGGTCCATGACGTTCTCTCTTCCGCCGCCGGGAGTCGAGGTGGCCTTGCTCGCGCTGGTGCTGGGCGCCGCGCTTTACGATGTGCGCTACCGGCGAATCCCCAACTGGCTGACGTTGGGCGGGGTTGTCGTCGGGGTGACGCTGAACAAGTTTCTGGATACCGGCCGGCCGGGAATGTTTGTTTCGTCGCTGCTGGGGCTGGCGATCGCCTTCGGCTTGTATTTCGTTTTGTACGCGCTGCGTGCCATGGGCGCGGGCGACGTGAAGCTGATGGCGGCGGTCGGGGCGATTGTGGGGTGGCCGAACTGGTTCGGAGTTTTCGTTGTCACGGCCATCATCGGTGGTGCCATGGCGCTGATCCTGGCGGCCGCGCGCGGACGGTTGAAGAGAACCTTCTGGAACGTCGGATTCATCCTCAGCGAGTTGAAGCGCGGCCGGCCCGCGTACCTGGGCAAGGAAGAGCTGGACGTGAAGAGCCCCAAGGCGTTGGGGTTGCCGCACGGCGCGGTCATCGCCGTGGGCACGATCTTCTATCTGGCTATCAGCGCACATTTTATGGGGTAACAAACAATGGTCGACTTATTCAGTCTCAAAGGTAAGAACGCTCTGGTGACCGGCTCACAGACCGGCCTGGGGGCGGGCATGGCCGTGGGGCTTGCTCAGGCGGGCGCCAACGTCGTCGTGCACGGGATCAATATGAACGGAATCCCCGAGGTTTGCGAGGCGGTTCGCGCGGCGGGCGCCAGGCCGGTTCAAGCCGTGGCCGATGTTTCCGACGCGAAAGCCTGCGTGGAGCTGGTCGAGTTCACGGTGAAGGAGCTCGGCTCCATCGACATCCTTATTAACAATGCCGGAATCATACGGCGCGCGCCCGCGGCCGAGTTTTCGGAAAAGGACTGGACGGACGTCATCGAGATCAATCTCAACGCGGTGTTCCGCTTCTGCCAGTTGGCGGGCCGCCACATGCTGGCGCAGGGGCGCGGGAAGATCATCAACATCGCTTCGCTGCTGTCGTTCCAGGGGGGCGTCTTCGTGCCGTCCTACGCCGCGGCGAAGGGCGGCGTGGCACAGCTCACCAAGTCGCTGGCCAATGAATGGGCGCCCAGGGGCGTCAATGTGAACGCCATTGCGCCCGGATACATGGCCACCGACAACACCGCGGCCTTGCGGGCGGACGCGGCGCGCAGCCGCCAGATTCTGGAACGGATCCCGGCTGGCCGGTGGGGAACTCCGCAGGACCTGGCCGGGGTCGCGGTCTTCCTGGCGTCGCCGGCATCGGACTACATCCACGGCACCGTCCTCACCGTGGACGGCGGCTGGATGGGGCGGTAGCTTGTGGGACAGACGATCGGTTTGTGTCGTCTGTCAACCGGCCGTAGCGATCCCCTCACAAACGCGTGCCTCGCGCAGCTTGTCCGGCCATCAGAAACGTACTGGGATATCTCCCATTCTCTGGGCAGCCGTTCCCACTGTATCTTCGGCATGCTTCAACGGCCCAGTATCAGAGCGCGGAACGCGTCCACCAGCCGGTCCTCCTGCTTCGGATCGTCGTTGGCGAGATTCTCCTTCAATCTCTTGAAAAACTCGCGCTTTCGGTCCTCCTGACTCACAAGGCCCAAGCGGACGAGCGCGGCAATCGCCTTGCTCATACTCGTGTCAACCGTCCCGGCGTACCGTTGCACCTGGTTGGCGATCACGGGCGGAAGGGCGACGCTGTACCGTGATTCGGTTTTGCCTTGGCGGCCTGCCTTGAATTTGCGCCGACCAGAATCTTGGCCGCGCTTCGACGTGATTGCTTCCGAATGGGGCATATATAGTCAGAATGCCTCACAATGCATCATCATTGCAAGTTGGAGGTGTTCTTTCTATCGGCTGTTGTCCGCGACTCGGCAGCCTGACGCGGCTCACACTCCCCCGTACCACGCCAGCATCTTCTGCCCCATGAGGGCCGCCGCCAGCGCGGCCGCGCCCAGAAACGCGCCGAAGGGCAACTCGTAGGTGGAGGCGTCCTTGCCCGTGGCCTTGATGTAGCCGTAGCCCAGAACCGAGCCGCAGATCGAGCCGAGAATCAGCGTGAGCAGCGCCCCGCGCATGCCCAGAAAACTGCCCACCATGGCGATCAGTTTCACGTCGCCGAAACCCAGTCCTTCGCGGTGGCGCACCTTGTAATAAAGCCAGCCGCCGCCCCACAGAACCAGGGCCGGCAGCAGCGCTCCGCAGACCGATTCAGCCGGGGATTGCAGGGCGCCCGACAACTCCGCGCCGAAGATCCAGAGCAGCGCGCGCGCGGTGATGTCCGGAACGGGCACAAACAGCGCGAGCGCCAATCCGATCACCGTGCCGCCCAGGGTTAGCTCGTCGGGCAAAATGCGCTTCTCCAGGTCGCAGAAAATGAGCGCCACCAGCATGGCGGTGAAGATGCACATTTTGAGCGCGGCCGGCGTGGGCCCGAGCGTGAACACGAAATAGAAGAACAGCAGCCCGGTGAGCAGCTCCACCAGCGGGTATCGCCAGGAAATGCGCCTGCCGCAATGGCGGCATCGGCCTCCCAGCGCGGCGTAACTGACCAGCGGAATGTTGTCGTACCACGCGATGGTCTTGCGGCACCGGACGCAGTGCGAGCGCGGCTTCACCACCGAACGCCCGCGCGGCCACCGGTGAATGCAGACATTCAGAAAGCTGCCGGCCAGCAAGCCGAAAAAAAACGCGAGAATGGCTTCCATCACGAAAGCACCTGCCTGTAAACTTCCATGGTACGGCGGACCATGTGGTCCACGGTGAAACGCTCCATCACGGTGCGGCGCGCCGCGTCGCCCATGCGCCGCGCGAAGGCGGCGTCGCCAAGCAGCTTCCCGATAGCCGCGGCGATGGCCTGGGGCGTATTGTCCACCAGCAGGCCGTTGTCGCCGTGGCGGATGATCTCGGGCAGGCCGCCCACGTTGCTCGCCACCACCGGCACGCCCGCCGCCATCGCCAGCAGCGCGCCCGAGCCGAGGCCTTCGCTGTGCGTGATGTAGACGAAGACCGCGGCGTCGCGAAGGTCGCGCTCCAGGTCGGTGGAGAGCTTCAGCTCGACGCCCGCGAGGCTGGCGGCTGCCACGGCCAGCGGCGCGCCCTTGCGGGGATCGTCGGCGTTCGCCGGGGCCAGCACGCTCGAGCCGCGCGCGGGTTCGAGCAGCGGGACGCCGTCGTAGACCACCGCGATCTTTTCCTCCGGCACGCCTCCGGCCATCAGCACCGACTTCACGAACTCCGACACCGCCAGGTACCGCCGGGCGCGCCTGTACTTCCAAGGGGACCCCACCGGGAACGCCACGCGCCGCGAAACCACCAGCCGCCCGCTCCTCGCGATGGCGCCGAACGTGTGGCCGCGCGCGTCGTGGGCGTGCACCAGGTCATGCCGGCGGGCCAGCAGCATGGCGCGCCCGAGGCCCAGAGGCTCGACGCGCCAGCCCCGCTCGCGCGCGGCCTCGAAGAGCGGCCCGCCGCGGCGCGCCAGCAGCGTGGATTCCACGCCCGCCGCGGCCAGCCCTTCCAGCAGCCGGAGCGCCTGCCACTGGCCGCCGCGCATTTCCTTTCCGGCATCGAGGTGCAGGATGCGCATCAGCTCATATTTCTCGCTTTGGAGTATTTCAGGAAGGTGTAGAAAGCCGCCATCTGGGCGATGGCCAGGCCCTCCGGCCCATCTAGAAAGCCGCGCTGGACGACGTAGGTTTTTGCAAACGCCCAGGCGGGGTCCAGAATCAGGCGCGAGAGCGGGACCTTCACCTTGCGCGCGGCCAGCTCCTGCGCGGCCAGGGTGGTGTAGCGGTCCACGGTCTTGACGTGCTCGGAAAGCGACTCGCAGGTGAAATGCAGGATGTTGCTCTCGAGGTGGCCGACGCGGCCGCGGGGCTGGACGCTCTCGTGGACGAAATCGCCGGCCCATTGCGCCTTACGGCGGTCGTAGAGCCGCACCTTGCGGTCGGGGTACCAGCCCGAGTGGAGGATCCAGCGGCCCAGGTAGCGCGCCAGGCGCGGCATGGTATAAGCGTCATACCGCGGGCCGCTCTTCTTGAGGTTCCAGATTTCGGCTTCCAGCGCTTCGCTGAGCGCCTCATCGGCGTCGAGCGAGAGGATCCAATCGTGGGACGCCTGCTCCGCCGCCCGGTTCTTCTGCGCGGCGAATCCGAGCCAGCCGGCTTCGATCACGCGCGCGCCCAGCTTCTGGGCGAGCTCCACGGTCCGGTCCACCGATCCGCTGTCGACAATCAGGATTTCATCGCAACAGCGCAGGCTCTCGATGGCGCGGGCGATGTTCCGTTCCTCGTTGAGCGTGATGATGGTGGCGGTTATCTTCATGGCGGTCTACAAGCCGCCGTCGCCGATCGGCACGAAAGTGAAACAGAGGATGAAGACAGCCAGGGCGATCCATGCCAGCTTGCGGCGGCCGGCGCCCAAATCCGTGGAATCGTAGATGGCCGGATGGCGCCGCCCCAGCCAAAACAGCAGCACCGCCCAGATCAGCCATCCGAGCCAGAACTTTCCCAGCGGCAGCAGGAGGACGCACAATACCGTCGAGACGGTCCGGTGAAGCCGCGGAAAGAACGAGTACAGAATGTGTCCGCCGTCAAGCTGCCCGATGGGAAGCAGGTTGAGAGCGGTGGCGAACATTCCCACCCACGCCGCGCGCGCTACCGGATGCAGATAGATATCGCCCGAGGCCGCCCCGGGAAAAATGACGCGCTCCAGCAGCCACTCGAAGCCGGGGACGCCAAAATGCAGGCTGCCCTGGTGCTCGATGCCGGGGATCACTTTGGAAAATGCCAGCCCCACCGAAAGAGCGGGCAGCAGGAACACGAAGCCGGCCAGAGGTCCCGAGACTCCGATATCGAACAGCGCCCGCTTGGAGTAAATTGGGGAGCGCACGCGGATGAAGGCTCCGAAGGTGCCCATCAGCGGCGACGGCAAAAAATACGGCAGGCTCGCATCCACGCCGTGATATACGGCTGCGAGATAGTGTCCGAACTCGTGCGCCAGCAGGATGGCCAACAGCGTGAGGGAAAAGGGCAGGCCTTGGAGCAGACCGGCGGGATGCTGCCAGAACCAGTGGTACAACGAGAAACTGTGCTCGATATCCAGCGGCAGATTGCTCTCGAAATCGTGCTGCATGGCCACGCCGACCACGGTGCTGGTAATGAGCGTCAGGGCAAACAACAGAGCATGAAGCCAATAGCGCGGGCGCGAGGGAGCTTGCGGCGTGGCGCGGGCTTCGCCGCTACCGTCTTCGGTGTAGAGGGGGTACGAGGCAGGAAAGAAATCCTGAGAGGACACGATGAACCGCCGCGTGCAGCGGTCTACTGCAGCGTCTGTAACTCCTTGCCGGGCTTGAATCGCACGGCCTTACCGGGCGGGATGGAAACCTCCGCGCCGGTGCGCGGGTTGCGCCCGATCCCCGTCTTGCGGGGCTTCACGTTGAAGACGCCGAAGCCGCGCAACTCAATGCGGTCGCCCTGCTCGAGCGCCTTCTTCATGGATTCGAAGACGGTTTCGACCGCCATTTCGGCTTTCGTCTTGGTTATGCCGGTCCTGTTTACGACCTCGTTGATGATGTCCAGCTTGATCAAAACAGCCTCCTTCTTAATCCAGGCACGGGGCGAGATTCCTTCACCCGTCGGTCAACTACATGATAGGATTGAATTTATTCTCATGTCAAGGGAGGGGTCCCGGGGACGTGGGACGCGCGTCGCCAGCGGTGAGTTCCGGCGCGCCCGCGGGCGCTTCGCGGCCGGCGACCATGACATTTTCCTCGGTGAAATGGTTCGCGCGCACGTGAGCGACGGTGCGCCACTAATCCACTTCGCCAGCCACTACCGGAGCCTAGCCTTACCGTAAGTGGCTGATTCGATAATGATCAAGCGGTATGATTAAGCCCATGGCTGAGGCGCGCTTCCGATTCTACGCCGAGCTGAACGATTTTCTTCCGCCGGAGCGGCGGTTCATCGAGTTCCCCTGTCATTTTCTGGACGTGGCGACGGTGAAGGACAGGATCGAATCGCTGGGTGTGCCGCACACGGAGGTAGACCTCATTCTGGTCAACGGACAAGCGGTGGACTTCGCCTGCCGGGTTCAGGATGGCGACCGCGTGAGCGTGTACCCGGTTTTTGAGGCGTTCGACATTGCGGGGCTGACGCGGCTGCGGCCGGAGCCGCTGCGCGAACCGCGGTTCGTCCTGGATACGCACCTGGGCAAGCTGGCGGCCTACTTGCGGCTGATCGGTTTCGATACACTCTACCGGAATTGCTGGACGGACGAGCAACTGGCGCAGGTCTCGCGCGACGAGCGCCGGATTCTGCTGACGCGCGATGTGGGGCTGCTCAAGCGCGGCGCCGTGAGCCATGGATACTTCATGCGTGAGACGGATGCGCGGCGGCAACTGGCGGAGGTGGTAAGACGCTTCGACCTGGCGCGCCTGGCGAAGCCGTTTTCGCGATGCCTGCGCTGCAACGCACGGTTGGACACGGTGGCCAAAGAGGACGTGCGTGCCCAGCTTCCCGCGCGGACGGCAGCGTTGTACGATGAGTTCCGGCGCTGCCCGGATTGCGGGCGGGTGTACTGGAAAGGCGGGCATTACCGAAGGATGCGGGAATTGGTGGCCGACTATACTGAAGACAAAGGATGAACGCACGAATCACGGCTGGGGCGGTTCTGTTTTGCGTGTTCGCGCGCGGCGCGCTGGCGCTCGATCCGCAAAAGAGTCTGACGCAGTATTCGCGAACCGTGTGGAGCCAGCAGCACGGGCTGCCGCAGGATACCATCCGCGCCATCGCGCAGACCACGGACGGGTATCTCTGGCTGGGCACCGATGAAGGGCTGGCGCGATTCGACGGCTACGAATTCGTGGTCTTCAACAAGGACAACGGCGATCTGCCAGGGAATTCGATTACGGCGCTGGCGGCCGCCCGAGACGGGTCGTTGTGGATCGGGACATCCAACGGCCTGACGTGTTATCGCGACAAGCGATTCCGCACCTACACGACCAAACAGGGGCTGCCGGATAACGCGATCACCGCGCTCGTGGCGGACCACGCGGGAACGCTATGGATTGTGGCGGGCGTTTATCTCAGCCGGTATCAGGACGGGAAGTTCACGAACCTGGCGCCGGGGCCGGACCTGCCGGTGACGGCGCTGCGCGCGATCCGCGAAGACTGGCATCGCGATTTGTGGGTAGGGGGTTTCGGCGGAGTGGGCAAACTGGTGGGCGGGAAATTCTCGCCGGTGGTGGACGCCGAGGGCCTCGGTGTCAACATTGTCACGAGCATGCTGGTGGACCGGCACGACGATCTCTGGGTGGGCGGTTCTCTGGGGCTGATCGAGCGATCGCCGGCGGGCAAAATCCGAAAGTACACAGAGCGCGATGGCTTGCCCAACGCGTTCGTTCGGGCGCTGTGGGAAGATCGCGACGGCAACATTTGGGTGGGCACCAACGCCGGGCTGGCACGGCTGGAACGAGGGCGTCTGGTGACCTCGATCGGCGAAGAGGGCTTCCCCCGCGAGCTGGTGCGGTGCTTGTTCGAGGACCGCGAGGGCAACCTCTGGGTGAGCTCAAACGGCGGGCTCAACCGTTTCCGGGACGATGCGTTCACGGTCTACGGCAAGAGCGAGGGGCTGCCGAGCGACGAGCCTAACACCGTCTTCCAGGACCGCGGTGGCCGGATCTGGGTGGGATTTCACGAAGGCGGGCTGCTGCTGTTCTCGGGCGAAAGGCCGAGGCTATTCACCACCCGCGACGGGTTGCCGGATAACGATGTAGTTTCGATTCGGGAGAGCCGGACAGGCGACCTGCTCATCGGCACGCGCGGAGGATTTGCGCGGATGCACGGCGAGCATTTCGACAACTACGCGCCTCCCGATCCGTTGGGGCGGCGCAATGTGTTCGACGCCCTGGAGGATTCGCGGGGGCGGCTCTGGCTGGCGCAACCGGGAGGATTGAGCGAGCTTCACGGAAGGGAGGTTCGCAAAGTAGTTCAGAGCGAGCCTTTGCTGGTGAGCGCGGTGGTGACGCTGTGTGAAGGGCGCGATGGGGCGCTGTGGGCGGGAACTTACGGTAAAGGACTTTGGCGCATTCAGGGTGAAGACGCGCGGCTGTTTACGGTAGCGGACGGGCTTTCGAGCAACCAGATCCGCTCGTTGTACCAGGACCCCGACGGCACGCTGTGGATCGGAACGTTCGGCGGGGGCCTGGATGCACTGCGGGACGGCCGGTTCCAGCCGTTTACAGCGAAAGACGGGCTGTTGAGCGACAACGTGGCCAGCCTGACGGACGACGGCGAATCGCTGTGGCTGAGCACCACGCGGGGCATCTGCCGGATTGCCAAACGGCAATTGCGCGAATTCACCGAACATAAAAGGAGATTTCTCGAATCGGTGAACTACGGCGTGGAAGACGGCCTGCGCAGCGCGCAATGCTCGCCCAGTTATCCGATCGGCGGTGGCGGAAGCCGGACGTCCGACGGGCGCCTCTGGTTCACGACGGGCCGGGGGCTGGCGGTGCTCGATCCGCGCGGGTTGAAGCAGGCGGAGCCGGCGCCGGTGGTCCACCTGGTGGAGATGACGGCGGACAGCCTGCCGGTGGATCTCGGGCGCGCGGCGCGACTGGCGCCGGGGAGCCAGCGCATCCAGGTCCGCTACACCGCCATCCATCTCAGCGCGCCGGAGCGGGTGCGGTATTCCTACAAGCTGGAAGGGCTGGACGCGCAGTGGGTGGGGGCCGGGGGTCGGCGGGTGATCGACTACAATAGCCTGCGGCACGGCCGCTATCGGTTTAGGGTGAGGGCCAATCTGCCAGGCGGCCCGGCCAGCGAAGCATCGTACTCCTTCGAATTGCTGCCACAGTTCTACGAGACGGCGTGGTTCCGTCTGCTATGTGCGGCGCTGGTGCTGGCGTGTGCGTGGGCGGGATTCCGGCTGCGTGTGCGGCAGATCCGCTACCGGTTCGCGCTGGTGCTGGATGAGCGGGCCAGGCTGGCGCGCGAGATTCACGACACGCTGGCCCAGGGATTCGTGGGCATCTCTTCGCAACTGGATGCGGTAGCCATGTGCATGCCGGACGAGGAGACGCCGGCGCGCAACTACCTGGATATGGCGCGCAAGATGGCGCGACACAGCCTGACAGAGGCCCGCCGTTCCGTAATGGACCTGAGGGCTTCGGTTCTGGAAGGGCAGGACCTGGCGGCGGCGCTGGAATCCAGCACGCGGCTGTGGACCGCGGGATCGGGGGTCGACGTGGACGTGGATGTCAGCGGGCCGCGGAGCGCGCTGACGGACGAGGCGGAGCAGCAGTTGCTGCGGATCGCGCAGGAGGCCGTGACCAACGTTCTGAAGCACGCCGGAGCGAGCAAGATCTGGGTCAAGCTGCACACGGAAGCGCGCAAGCTCTACCTGCGGATTCTGGACAATGGACGCGGGTTCGAGCAGCAGGACGCGTTTTCGTCGCGAGGCGGGCATTTTGGACTGATCGGCATGCGCGAGCGCGCCGAGCGGCTGGGCGGCGAACTGCACCTGGTGAGCCAGCCTGGAGGAGGGACTGAGGTGGAAGTGAGGGTGCCGCTGCCATGAGCGCTAGGATTCGAATTCTGGTTGCCGAAGACCATCTGGTGGCGCGGGTGGGGGTGAGCACGATCGTTAACATGCAGCCCGATATGACGGTGGTGGCGGAGGCCGCCAGCGGGCAGCAGGCGGTAGAGTTGTTTCGGAAGCACCGGCCGGATGTCACGCTCCTGGATTTGCGGATGCCGGGGATGGGCGGAGTGGAAGCGGCCACGGCCATCCGGGCGGAGTTTCCCAACGCGAAGATGATCGCGCTGACGACTTACGGCGGTGACGAAGACATCCGGCGCGCGCTGGCGGCGGGCGTGCTGGCGTACCTGACGAAGGACGTCCTGCACGATGAGTTGTTGAAGGCGATTCGCGCGGTGAACGAGGGGCAGACCTACCTGCCGGCGGCGGTGGCGGCTGCGCTGGCGGCGCAACTGCCGAGGCCGGACCTGAGCGCGCGCGAGGTCCAGGTGCTGGAGCTGATCGTGCGCGGGCTGGCGAACAAGCAAATCGCATACACGCTGAACATCGCGGAGCACACGGTAAAGAACCACGTGAAGAACATCCTGAGCAAGCTAGGAGTCCAGGACCGTACCCAGGCAGCGACGGCGGCGATTCAGCGCGGCATCATCCACCTGTAGAAACCCGGGTTTCATGGCTCGAAAGGGCTAGCGGCGTCACATGGGCGGAGCTATCGGGTATCATTACGTATTAGCCCCTTCCCCGTGTGTAAACCATGTGGATCGTCCGGTTAGCCCTACGACGGCCTTATACCTTTGTCGTAGTTTCGGTGCTGATCGCCATTCTTGGCGTGACGGCCATCCTTACCATGCCGGTGGATATCTTTCCCTATATCGATATCCCGGTGGTCAGCATAGTCTGGAGCTACAGCGGCCTCTCGCCCGAAGAGATGGAAAAACGCATGGTGACCATCTTCGAGCGGGCCATGACCACCACCGTCAACGACATCGAGCACATCGAGTCCCAGTCCTACAGCGGCGCTTCCGTCATCCGCGTCTACTTCCAGCCCAACGCCAAGGTCGAAGTGGCGCTGTCGCAGGTCACGGCCATCGCGCAAACTCTGCTGCGCATTCTTCCCCCGGGCACCATGCCGCCCAACATCATCAAGTACGACGCTTCAGCCGTTCCCGTTCTGCAATTAGGTCTGCAAAGCGATAGCCTCGCCGAGCAGGAACTGTTCGACCTCGGCACGAACTTCATCCGTACGCAATTGGCTACCATTCAGGGGGCCTCGGTCCCGCTTCCATTTGGCGGGAAATTCCGCACCGTGATGGTGGATCTCAATCCCGACGCCCTGTTCGCCAAGCAGCTCTCGCCCGCCGATATTTCGACCGCCCTGGGCAATCAGAACCTCATCCTTCCAGCCGGCACCGTCAAGATCGGGGACAAGGATTACCAGGTGAAGCTCAACAGCAGCCCCCGCAACGTGGACGAGATGAATCGCATGCCGGTCAAGGTGGTGAACGGCGCCACGGTCTACCTCGGGGATGTCGCGCAGGTCCGCGACGGCTATTCGGTGCAGACCAGCGTTGTCCGGACCAACGGCCGCCGCGGCGCTCTTCTCCCCGTGTTGAGAAACGGCAAGGCCTCCACGCTGGCGGTGGTGGACAACGTCAAGAAAACTCTTCCCAGGATACTGGCCGGGTTGACTTCCGAGCTGCAGGTCCGGCAGTTGTTCGACCAGTCCGTGTTCGTGCGCGCGGCCATCAATGGCGTGGTCCGCGAAGCCGTGAGCGCGGCGTTTCTCACGGGCCTGATGATTCTGATGTTTCTGGGGAGCTGGCGCAGCACGGTGATCGTCTGCATTTCGATACCGCTTTCCATTCTCTCGTCGCTGATGATCCTGAGCCTGCTTGGCCAGACCATCAACGTGATGACGCTGGGCGGTATGGCGCTGGCGGTCGGCATCCTGGTGGACGACGCCACCGTGGCCATCGAGAACATTCACCGCAACATGGCCATGAAGAAACCGCTCATCCGGGCGGTGCTCGACGGCGCGCAGCAGATCGCCGTCCCGGCTTTCGTCTCGACGCTCGCCATCTGCATCGTCTTCGTTCCGGTGCTGCTGCTGACGGGCGCGGCCAGGTACCTGTTCACGCCGCTGGCCATGGCGGTGGTGTTCGCCATGATGGCATCGTACTTTCTCTCCCGTACCTTGGTGCCCACCATGGCGCACTACATGCTCCGGTCGGAAGTGAAGCTATACGCACAGGGCAAGCATGGCGAGGCGGGAGGCGGCAGGGGGCTGTTCCGGAAGTTCCATAACCTTTTCAACCGCCGTTTTGAGCGGATGCGGGATTCTTATGTCTCGCTATTGCACTGGTGTCTGGATCATCGCGCGCTGGTGCTGGTGGGGTTCGGGATATTCGTGGTGGCGTCTCTTGGTCTGTCGGCGTTCATTGGGCGGGATTTCTTCCCGACTGTCGATTCCGGCCAGATGCGGTTGCATGCCAGGGCGCCCTCCGGCACGCGCATCGAAAAGACGGAGACCATCTTCGCCGATATTGAAAACGAAATCCGCCAGGTCATCCCGCCGCGCGAGATCACCGACATCATCGACAACATCGGCGTCCCATTTGGCGGTTTCAACCTGGCCTTCGGCGACAACCCGACCTTGGGCGTCGGCGACGGCGATATCCTCATCGCGCTGAAGCCCGAGCAGCACGGTTCCACGGCCGAGTACACCGACCGGCTCCGCCGCCGGCTACACGAGAAATTTCCGGACATGGTATTTTTTTTCGAGGCGGCCAACATCACCAACCAGATTTTGAACTTCGGCCTGCCCGCTCCGATTGATGTCCAGGTGGTCGGCCGCAACGCCGCCGCCAACTACCAGATTGCGCAACAGCTCCAGACGCGGATTGCCCGCATTCCGGGGGCCGCCGACGTTCACATTCACCAGGTGGTGGACTATCCGGAAATCCGGGTTGCCGTGGACCGCAGCAAGGCCGGGTTGGTGGGCCTCACCCAGCGGGATGTGAGCGGCAGCCTGCTGGTATCGCTCAGCTCCAGCAGCCAGGTTTCTCCCACTCAATGGCTCGACTGGAACACAGGGGTCACTTACTCGGTGGCTGTGCAGACGCCGCAGTACCGCATCGATTCACTCGCCGCGCTGATGCGAACGCCGCTGACGAGCCCCATCGGCGGTATCCTTTCGACTACCCCGGCTTCGCTGGCGGGAGTGGCCAACGCGGGAGTCTCCGCGGTGGGCGCGGGGCCGAGCCAGTCCACCGCCGCCTATGGCAACCCCGGAGCCATGACCGGCGGAGCGCAATTGCTTGAAAACCTGGCGGGAGTAACGCGCGGGGTCGCGCCCGAGATCGTGAACCATTACAACGTGCAACCGGTCTTCGACGTGTATGCCAACGTGGACCGCCGCGACCTGGGCGCGGTGGGCTCGGCCGTCGAGAAGATCGTCCAGCAGGCTTCCAACAACCTGCCGCGGGGCACCACCCTCGACCTGCGCGGCCAGGTAACCACTATGGAGACCTCGTTCTTCCGGCTGGGCCTGGGGCTGATCTTTGCCGTGGTGCTGGTTTATCTCCTGATGGCCGTCAATTTCCAATCGTGGCTGGATCCGTTTATCATTCTAATGGCGCTGCCGGGAGCGCTGGCGGGTATCGTCTGGATACTCTTCATCACCCAGACCACCTTCAGTGTGCCGTCGCTGATGGGCTCCATCATGTGTATCGGCGTGGCCACCGCCAACAGTATTCTGCTGGTGGTGTTTGCCAACGACCAGCGGGCGGAAGGGCTGGACGCGCGCGCGGCGGCGCTTTCAGCCGGCTACACGCGAATTCGTCCGGTGCTGATGACGGCGCTGGCCATGATCATCGGCATGCTGCCGATGGCTCTGGGAATGGGCGAGGGCGGGGAACAGAACGCGCCGCTGGGCCGCGCGGTGATCGGGGGCCTGATCCTGGCTACCATCACCACGCTGTTTGTGGTTCCATTGGTGTACAGTTTCTTGCGAAAGAAGCCACCCGTCGATTATGCGCACAGGATGGTCGAGGAAGAACACGAATACCTGCGGGACGAGATGCTGCGTGAGGACGTGCAATGAACGAGATCCAGCCCACCGAAGACCAGTTGCGCTCGGAAATTGAGGACCTGAAGCGCCAGTTGGAAGAACAGAAGAAGCTGGCGGCGGCCGGTGGCGCGCAACCGCCGGCGGGGCCGTCGGGCCGCGTTCTGCTGGCGCTGGCCTTGGTCATGGTGGCGCTGGTGGTCGTCGGTTTCTTCGCCGGTTACCTGCCGCGACGCCGCCGCGAATCGGTGCTGGCGGCGGAATCCAAAGCTGGAATGGACAGCCTGCCGGTGGTGAACGTGCAGAAAGTGAAGCGTGCGGATGCCAGGAGCAGCCTGGTTCTGCCGGGCAACATCCAGGCGGTCACGGAAGCGCCCGTCCTGGCGCGCGCCAGCGGGTATATCAAGCGGCGCTACGCCGATATCGGCGACCGGGTGAAAGAGGGGCAAGTACTGGCGGAGATCGAAGCTCCCGAGTTGAACCAGCAGATCCGGCAGGCCAAGGCCACGGTCGACCAAGCCAACAGCACGGTCGAGCAGGCCGAAGCGGCGCTCCAGCAGGGGCGCAGCAACGAGAACCTGGCGCGGGTGACGGCCCAGCGTTGGGAGAACCTGTCGAAGAAGGGCGTAGTTTCGCGCCAGGAGAACGACACGTACCAGGCGCAATGGGCGGCCCAACAGGCCAACGTGCAAGCGCTCGAAAAGGCCGTGGCCGCGGCGCGAAGCAATGCCGCCGCGGTGGAGGCGAACGTGGCGCGGCTCAACGAACTCCTGGGATACCAGACGGTGCGCGCGCCGTTTGCGGGCGTCATCACGCTGCGCAACGTGGATGCGGGAGTGCTCGTCAACGAGGGCGCCACGCTGCTCTACCGCATCGCCCAGACCGAACGGCTGCGGACGTATTTGAATGTTCCGCAGGCGGATGCGGGGTCCGTGCGGGTGGGGCAGCAGGCCGTGCTGGTCATCCCCGATCTGCCGGGCCGCGGGTTCCCCGGCGCGGTGACCCGAACGGCCAACGCGCTCGATCCCGCCACCCGCACCCTGTTGGTGGAAGTGCAGGTCCCCAACCCAGGCGCCGTGCTGATGCCCGGGATGTACACTCAGGTGAACCTCTCGGTTCCCAGGAAAGATCCTCCGCTGCTGATTCCCGGCGACACCCTGGTGGTGCGCAGCGATGGTCCGCAGGTGGCCGTGGTGGCGCCCGACGGCCGCGTGCATTTCGCGCGTATCCAGTTGGGTCGCGACTTCGGCAACCGCCTGGAAGTCCTCTCCGGTCTCGAAGACGGGCAGCAGGTGGTGGTCAACCCCAGCGACGCCATCCGGGAAGGCGTGAAAGTGAAGCCGGTAGCGGCCCGGGAAACGGCCGCTCCGGGAAGCCGTTCGTAAAAAGTCTCTAACCATGCACAAATCAAGTCTCAGCATCTTGCTTGCGTCTCTTCTGTGCGCCGGCCCGGGCATGGCCGCGCCACAGGACGCTTACCAGAATTCGCCGCGGGTCCACGAGCTGATTCGCGCGGGCAACCTGTACCTGTCGCTTCAGGATGCGCTGGCGCTGGCCATCGAGAACAATCTCGATATCGAGCTGCAGCGGTCCGCTCTGCCGGTTGGAGACGCGGAACTGCTGCGCGCCAAAGGCGGCGGCACGCTGCGCGGGTTGAACTACACCCTGGCGGAAGCGCCGGCGGGCGTGGGCGGTCCGCTCAGCCCGGTGATCACCAGCGCCGCCATCGCGGGGCGCGCTACGTCCGGAACCTCAGTGGCCACCAACGCGCTCGAACTGGGGGTCCTGGCCGCTCCGCAGACCAACCTTTCCATGCAGGGCGCCGTTCCGCAATCCAACGGGACTGTCGTGCCGAACTTCGATCCGGCCATCCTCGGACTGTTGAACTGGACCCACCAGACGACGCCTGAGGTGAGCATCCAGACCACCAACACCCCTACCTTGGTGAACAACGTCACGCTCGCCAACGCGGGCGTCCAGCAGGGCTTCTCCACGGGCACGCAAGCCGCGCTGAGCTTCGGCAACAATCACCAGTCGGTCAACGCGCTGAATTCCGGATACAGTCCGTTTACCGCCTCCATCCTCGGGTTGACGGTCACACAGCCGCTGTGGCGCGGTTTCGGAATGAGCCTCAACCGCCGGTTTATCCGCATTGCCGGAAATGAACGCAGAATTATGAGCCTGTTGTTCCAGCAGCAGCTCATCGCGTCGGTCTACGGCGTGATCCGTCTCTATACCGATTTCGTGGCGCTTTACGAAGACGAGAAGGTGAAGCAGGAGACCATGGCGCTGGCCGAGAAGCTCTACTCCGATACCCAGGCGCAGGTGGACGAAGGCACGCTGGCCCCGGTGGAGATGACGCGCGCCAACGCGCAGGTCTTCTCCACGCGGCAGGACTTGATCAATGCGCGCGGGTTGCGCGAGGAAGAGGAGGCGATCTTCAAGAACGTGCTGACGCGGCGCGGGAACGAAGACCCCGAAGTGCGGGCGGCACACATCATCCCCACCGACACGCTCGCCATACCGGAGAGGGACGAGGTCCGCCCCATTCAGGACTTGATCTCGGAGGCGCTGGCGAACCGGCCCGACCTGGGGCAGGCGCGGCTGCAAATCGAGAATTCGCAGATCGGCCTGGCAGGCGCGAGGAACGCTACCCGGCCCGAAGTGGATCTGGTGGGGGTGATGCAGAATAGCGGCCTGGCCGGAACCGTAAACCCCTTCGCGCTGCCCGATCCCGGGTTCGCCGGCGGATATGGCTCGGTGCTCGAACAGGTGCTCGCGCGCAAGTACCCGACTTACGGCATCGGCGTGCAGATGACGCTGCCGGTGCACAACCGGATTGCGGAGGCGGACCTGGCGCGCGACGAGGTACAACTGAAGCAGTCGCAGATCCGCCTGCGGCAATTCGAGAACCAGGCGCGGCTGGAGGTGGAAGACGCGCTCATCGCCATGCGCCGCGCGCGGTCGTCCTACGAAGCGGCGGTCCAAGCGCGGAAGCTGCAGGAGGAGTCGCTGGCGGCCGAGCAGGCCAAGTTTGAAGTGGGAGCCTCCACCAGTTTTTTCGTGATCCAGTATGAGAGCTTGCTGGCTCAGGCGCGGTCCACGGAAGTCGCCGCCAAGAGCTCGTATGTGAAAGCGCGCGCCGCGTTGCAGCGGGCCACCGGGACGGTCCTGGACGAAAACAAGATCTCGCTCGGCGCGGCAGTCAAGGGCAGGATGTAAGGGAGCTGTCAGCCATCAGCGATCAGCCGTCAGCCACACCAGCGAGCCTGACCGCTGACTGCTGATCGCCGACTGCTGAAAGCTTCCCCGCATTGAATTACAATCACTACACAATGCCAAAGTTCACCGTTTGCCTTTTGCTGGTCACGTCGGCTTTCGGCCAGAAGAAGCCGATTACGCTGGAGTCCATGAACGAGGGCGGCCGCGGCGGCGGAGGAGGCGGCCGCGGTGGCTTCGCCGCGGCCACCTGGGCGC
Organism: Bryobacteraceae bacterium; assembly: GCA_049510555.1. Classification (GTDB taxonomy): domain Bacteria; phylum Acidobacteriota; class Terriglobia; order Bryobacterales; family Bryobacteraceae; genus Fen-178. The sequence continues at coordinate 13,562 of JBEKYW010000020.1, read as the reverse complement.
CGGACGGCAAGACCTTTGTCTTCCGGCAGGGCCGAAGCCTCATGCTCTACGACGCCGCCGCCAAGAGTTCCAAGGAACTGGTGGCCGTCGATGCCATGGATGCCGCTGCCATGAACCCCCGGCTCGACGATGGGCCGTTCGAGTGGACCAACCGCCGCGTGCGCGTCGGCGGCCTTCAATTTTCCTCCGACGGCAAGGAACTGCTCTACGTTGGCGGTGGCGACGTGTTTCTGGTTCACGTCGATACCGGCAAATGGGACCAGCTCACCAAGACGCCTGTGCCGGAGGTGGATTCGAAGCTCTCGCCGGATGGCAAGATGGTAGTCTTTCGCCGTGGATGGGACCTCTACTCACTGGATGTCGCCAGCCACAAAGAGACGCCGTTGACCACCAATGGCGCCGCAACCCTCCGCAACGGCGGCCTGGACTGGGTCTATCCGGAGGAGCTGGAGTTGGGCACGGCCTTCTGGTGGTCGCCCGATTCCAAGTCCATCGCGTATCTGCAGTTCGACACCAGCCGCGAGCCGGTCTTCCCGCACGAGGACCTGCTCCGCACGCGGGCGCTGTACGAGCCGGAGCGATATCCGCAGGCGGGCGAAAACAACGCCGACGTGCACCTGGGCGTGGTGGCGGCCGCCGGCGGCCCCACCAGGTGGCTCGAGGTGGGCGATACCCGCAATTCCTATCTCATTGCGCGCGCCGGCTGGATGCCGGACTCCAAGAACGTTTACGTGGTGCGCACCAATCGCGTGCAGAATCGCCTGGAGATGCTCTCGATCAGCGCCGAATCGGGCGCGTCTTCGACCATCTTCCGCGAGTCGGATCCTTACTGGATCAACGTCCGCGGCGACGTGGAATTCCTGCGGGACGGAAAGCGGTTTTTGTGGACCAGCGAGCGGGACGGCTTCCGCCATATCTACTTGTACTCCATCGACGGGAAGACCGTGCAGCAGTTGACCAAGGGTCCCTGGGAAGTCTCCGGGGTCGCGGCGGTGAATGAGGCCGAGGCCGGCGGGCGCGTCTTCTATGCCTCCGACGAGCCTACCCCGCTCGAGCACCACTTCTACAGCATCGGGCTCAACGGCCAGGGTAAGCGCCAGCTCACGGCGGCGGGCTACAACCACACCATCTCGATTGGTCCGGGTGGCGCCTATTATCTGGACACCTATTCCAATCTGAGCAACTCGCCGCGCACTACGCTGCACTCCGGCGACGGCGCGGAGCTGGGCGTCTATCGTGAGGCTGACCGCACCCAGATGGAGCAGTTCGAGATTCTCCCCACGGAGATTGTGAAGTTCAACTTGCCCGACGGCACGCTGCTTTACGGGCGCCTCATCAAGCCGGCAGGCTTCCAGCAGGGAAAGAAGTATCCGGCCATCGTCACGGTGTACGGCGGGCCGGGCGTGGCGGGCCCGATCCACAATTCCTGGGCCGGCGTCAGCATCGATCAGGTGCTGGCGCACAAGGGCTACGTCATCTGGCAAACCGAGAATCGCGGCATCATGGGCCGCGGGCACGCGTTCGAGACGGCCGTTTACCGCAATTTGGGGGTGACCGAGTTGGCCGACCAGGTAGCCGGAATCAAGTACTTCATCTCCTTGGGCTTTGTCGATCCCGATCGCATCGGCATTCACGGGTGGAGTTACGGCGGCTTCATGACGCTGAACTCCATGCTGAACGCTCCCGGCGTGTACCACTGCGGTTTCGCTGGAGCGCCGGTGACCAGTTGGCTCAACTACGACACCATCTACACCGAGCGCTACATGGGTCTGCCGTCGGAGAACCCTGACGGCTACAAAAACACGGCCCTGCCGCCGAACGCCAAGAACCTGAAGGGGAAGCTCATGATTGCGCACAATTTCGAGGATGACAACGTTCTCTTCCAGAACACCCTTCAGATGATCAACGCGTTGCAACTGGCGGGCAGGCAATTTGAGTTTATGCTGTATCCGCAGAAGGCGCACGGTGTCACCGGAGCCGCCTCGCGGCAGATGAACCAGATGATGGTGGAGTTCTTCGACCGGAATCTGAAGTAGAGCGCTTCGAGGGCTGAATCTCACGTGAGACGCCATCGCCATCGCCGCGTATCCAGATTCGAGCTGATGCTGCCGAAGATTCTGATGGCGATGCCGGTCCTGGCCGTCGCGGTGGTTGCATGGTGGATATTCGCAGTAGGTCCGATGCGCGATCCCGAGAGCGCCCTCCGGGACTTTTACGAGGCGGAAGACCGGAACGAGGAGGAGCTGTGCGATCCCCTGATTCTGGTCGGCCCGCGGGCGGTGCCGCCGGTAATCGCCGACCTGCTGAAGAAGGGGATGCGGCGGCGTCTGTACCTTATCCGGTTCCTGGGCAATGGAGGCTATCTGCGGGCATTGCCGGTCCTCGAGCAGGTCCTCGGAGACAACGAGGAAAGCGTCACCTTCCGGGAGGCAGCTTTCAAAGCGATCTACCAGATTTCACCGCAGCGCGGACGCCAATTGGCGCCGGTATATGGCTATAGCCGCGACCGGATTGCGCGAGTGGCCGAGGACATTGCCGCCGGCCGCGACCCGCACTGCTGGACGCGGACCTATTGGCAGGCCTTCCGTCACGCGCACGCCGAGTAGGAGCCCGAGCGCGCTCCGAGCTCGTGGTGCCTGAAGAGTGCGTGGATTGCGGACTGCAATAGTCGCGCGCCCGGCGCCACAGTCACCGGGGCACAGTCTCGAGATCGAGCGCGAACGCGGCTGCGCCGCCTTGAATTGTTACAATCGCAGTGATGCCCAACCACGTCTACGCCGCATTCGATACCACGGAAGGCCGGTTCAAGATCGAGCTCTTCGCCGAGAAAGCGCCGCGCACGGTCGACAACTTCGTCAGTCTGGCGGAAGGCGCCAAGACCGGAAAGCCGTTCTTCGACGGCACCATTTTCCATCGCGTGATTCCGGATTTCATGGTCCAGGGCGGCGATCCCCAAGGCACGGGGCGCGGCGGACCCGGATACTGTTTTGCCGATGAGTTTCACCCGGAACTGAAGCACTCCAAGCCGGGCATTCTCTCCATGGCCAACGCCGGCCCGAATACCAACGGGAGCCAGTTCTTCATCACCGTGGCCGCCACTCCGTTTCTGGATAACAAACACACGGTTTTTGGGGAAGTGACGGAAGGATACGACGTACTGAAAAAGATCTCGCAAGCGCCGCGCAACGCTCAGGACCGGCCGGTGAAGGAAATCCGGATCCATTCGGTCAAGATCGAGAGGGCGTAGGAAAGTGGGGTGGGGCATGCGGAACGCGCGTACCGTGGCCCTGCTGCACACATGAAACTGGCGATTTTCGGCGGCACCTTCGATCCCATTCACCAGGCCCACCTGGCGATTGCCCGGAGAGCGGCCGACCGTTTCCATCTGGACCGCGTGCTCTTCGTCCCCGCCGCCCATCCCCCCCACAAGGCCGGAATCACCTACGCTCCTTACGATCGCCGCGTGCGCATGGCCGAGCTGGCCTGCCAGGGCCAGGCGCGTTTCGAGGTGTCCCGCCTGGAACAGGGCGCCCAGCGCAGCTACTCCATCGATACCGTCGAGAAGGTGCGGGCTCGCATGGCGCCGGCGGACGAGTTGTTTTTCATCATGGGCGCGGATGCGTTCGCCGAGATTCAAACGTGGCGCCGATGGGAGGACGTCGCGCGGAGGGTCCGTTTCATTGTGGTGAGCCGCCCGGGCCATGTCTATAAAGCGCCGCCGGGAGTCCGCCTGGAACGGCTCGATACCGTGGAGCTTCCGGTCTCTTCCTCGGAAATCCGCCGCGCCCTGGCGGCGGGTGAGCGCCCCGCTGAAGTTCCCAAACCTGTCCTGGATTACATCTTCAGGCACGGGCTGTACGGTTCGCGGGTGCCTGCCTGAATTGTGGCCGGCCGATACACCCGCTGTGTCGCGCTGCGCCGCGGCGCCGGGCCGCAGGCCGTTCCCAGCGCCTTCCGGACGCCGCCGCAGTTGGCCCTAAACTGCGATTTCTGTTGAATATAAAACATAAACGGTCCATTATGTTTTTAGGAGAACCACCGGATGGCACGCGCCGTGCAAGGTTGTTCCTGGGTTGAGGCGTCCCCCCGTCCGGATTGCCGACTCTGGAGGTGTGCCTTGAAGAAACTCTGTTCCATTCCCAGCCTCATTCTATTTCTGCTTGCTGCCGGAGGGTCCGGCGCATTGCGCGCGCAGACGCTGATCATCACTCCCAATCCGCTGAACATCACGGCGCAGGCGGGCCTAGGAGCCACGGCGCAGCTCACCTTCACGAGCACGGGCGCGCCCATCACCTTTTCGGTTACTCCCAATCCGACGGCTACCTGGCTGTATACGTCGCTGGGGACCGGCCAGGTATCCACGCCGCAGACCATCACCGTGACGATCGGTCCCCTGCAGGCCAGCGCCACCCCGTACGTCGGTTATCTCTCGGTGAACAGCAACGGTTCGATCCCTTACTACAGCGTTCCGGTTAATGTCACGGTCAGCAGCATTGGCGTCAATCCGTCGACTCTCTCGTTTCAATACATGGCTGGCAGCGCCAATTCTCCACCGGCGCAGAGTTCCACGCTAACCGTTCCTTCCGGTATTACGGTCAGCCTGACCACCAGCACCTCCAGCGGTGGCAACTGGCTGTTGGCGGCCCTCATCGGGAGCCCGCCGGCGGCGGTTACGGCCCAGATTGGCACTTCCGTGGCGCAAGCCCTCGCGGCTGGAACCTATACGGGAACCATCACCATCACGCCCACCGCTGGCGCCAGCACCGCCCCGGCAACCATACAGGTGACGCTGGTCGTCAGCGCCACGCCTCAGTTGACGGTTACCCCGTCTTCGCTTTCGTTCAACTACCAGGTGAACGGAACCAATAATGTGATGACGCAGCCCATCCAGCTCGCGGCCGGCTCCCAGGACGTCGCCTTTGCGTTCACGGGAGATTCGTGGATCACCACCGACAGGTTAAACGGAACGGTCAGGGCGGGCACCAGCATGTCCGTCAACGTGACGGTCACTCCTCCTTCTTCCTGCACGCCCTCCACAAGTCCATGCAGCGGCACGCTGGTCTTGAATACCGCCGGGGCCTCCCAGAACATTTCGATTCGACTTACGGTCTCCACCGCTCCGCTGCTGAACGTCAGCACGACGCCGCTCAGTTTCGTTTATCAGATTGGAACCGCGTCGCCGGCGGCCACTTCCGTCACGCCGGGGAGCACCGGCACGGCGCTGCAATACACAGTCACCACGACCACCGCCAGCGGAGGGTCCTGGCTGGTGGTCACACCAACCTCCGGTACCACCCCCACTCCGGTCTCGATCAGCGTGGATCCCAGCAAGCTCGGTCCCGGAACTTACAACGGGACGGTGTCGCTCGTGGCTCCCGGCGGTTTGCCGCAATCCATCTCCGTGACCTTGAAGGTGACCAACGATCCCATCCTGGTGTCCAGCCCCGCCTCGCTGTGGTTTGCGTACCAGATTGGCCAGCAGCTTCCCTCTACGCAAACCATCAGGCTCACCAGCAGCAACGGCGTGCCGCTGAACTACAGCGCCACGACTACGACTTCGTGGCTGTTACTGACCGGCCAGACCAGCGGAACTACGGATAACTCGTTCACCGTGTCCGCCAGCCCCTCTGGTCTCTCCACCAACACCTATACCGGCCAGATTGCCATAGCCGTCACCAACCCCGCCACCGGGGCCGCGCTGGCCCCTGTCAACATCTCGGTGACACTTTACGTCAGCACCAACGCGCTGCTTTTGGTGAATCCGCAGCAGCCGGTAGTGCTCAGCCTCCAGGCTTACAGCGGGCAGTCGTCGCTGCTCCAGAACTATACGCTCACCAGCACCAGCCCCACCGATCAACTGGCGCTGAGCGTGGGCCCGCCGCATACCGACTCGGGAGGACAGTGGCTGGGTGTCTACGGGGCGCCTGTCTCCACCGCTGGCGCGCTCGGGTTGCAGGCGACTCCGCCGGTTAGCCTGGCGCCGGGGACTTACACGGGCAGCGTCACCGTGACAGCCACCGGTCCCGCCGGCGCCGTTCTCGACAGCCCCGTGACCATTCCGGTGGTCCTACAGTTGACCTCGGGCGCCATCTCCGTCAATTCGACCGGCCTCCAGTTCTCACAGAGCGTCGGCGGGTCGGCTCCGCCCGTGCAGACGGTCACCGTATCCAGTAATGGGCCCGTGCTCACCTTCTTCCCAGCGGCCTATGACGGGGGGCTTGGCTGGCTCTCGGTATCCACGCCGACCGGCGCCACCACCGGCTCGTTCAACGTCTCGGTGGATGGCTCCAAGCTCACTTCCGGCACGTACCAGGGCAAAGTCATTGTGCTGAGCCCGTTCGCTGCCGGCAGCCCGGCCGTCATCCCCGTAAGCTTCCAGGTGACTACGGGAACGATTTCGGCGCCCACCACGACGCTCTCCTTCACGCAGGTGCAGGGTGGCTCAGCGCCGGCGGCGCAGAGTGTGACCGTGTCCGGCTCGCCCGGACTCAACTTCACGGTGGCCACCAATGCAACGTGGCTCACCGCGACCTCGCTTACCGGAACCGTTCCGGCGACGCTGCAAGTGGGCGTGAATGCGGCCGTCGCCAGCAGCCTGTCGGCGAACGTCTACAACGGCACAGTCACCATCACCTCGGCGGGGGCCAGCGGGAGTCCCATCACCATCCCGGTGACGCTCAACGTGGTTTCGCCGCAGACCTTCACGGCCTCGCCCGCGACCCTCAGTTTCAGCTACATTGTCGGGCTGACGGTTCCGCAGGCTCAGAGCTTCCAGATCTCTTCGTCGGGCGGGGTCGCTCCCTTCTCGGTGACCACCCCGAGCAGCGCCAGTTGGCTGCAAGTCTCTCCCACCAGCGGGAGCACGCCGGCTACTCTCACGGTATCGGTCAATACGCAGGGGCTGACCGCAGGCAATTACACCGCCGCTATCACCATCAATTCGCCGTACTCTTCTTCTGCGGCGGCGGCATCGGCGACCGTAAACCTTACTGTGACGCAGATTACGGTGAGACCGGTGGCCATTGCCAACGCTGCCAGCTACGCCGCGGGGGTGGTTGCGCCGGGTGAGCTAATCGCAATCTTTGGGACGAGCATTGGGCCTCTCACCGCCGCCTATGGCACTCTCAATGCCAGCGGCACGCTGCTGAATACCAGTGCCGGCAGCAGCACGCGCGTTCTGTTTGACGGCGTTCCAGCGCCCGTCGTCTACGCCTCGGCAACGCAGACTAACGTGGTCGTGCCGTATGAGGTCGCGGGCCGGCCCACTACCAGCGTTGTGGTGGAATACCAGGGAGTGCAGTCGGCACCTCTAGTATATAACGTACAGGCGGCCGTGCCGGGCATCTTCACGCAGAACTATTCAGGCTCCGGACCAGGGGCCATTCTGAACCAGGATGGCATCACGGTCAACGGGCCGGCCACGCCAGCCTTAAAAGGGTCGGCGGTCTCTGTTTACATGACGGGTGAGGGGCAGACCTCACCCGCGGGCGTGACCGGCGCCATCGTTCCGATCAGCGCCCCGGCCCCTTGGAAAAAGCCGCAATTGACGGCAACCGCGACAGTCGGCACTTTTCCAGCTTTGGTGCAGTACTACGGTTCGGCGCCTGGCGATGTTTCGGGGATAATGCAGGTGAATGTGCAAATTCCGGCAAACGCTCCTTCGGGCACGCAAGTACCCATCGTCATTACATTAACCGACCCCACCACGGGATTGAGCTACAACTCCCAGGCGCAAGTGACGGTCTCGGTGCTTTAAGCCGGAGCTATCGGCCATCAGCAATCAGCGTTGAGCCAGACCGCGCCGAAGGCGCGCGGCGTTGAAAGCTGATTGCTCTCCAGAAACTGCCTGTAAGCCACTGATTCTACGTCGAGCCAAAGCGGCAGTTTCTGGTTCTATGAATCGCGGCCCGCCGCGGCAGGAGTGCTGAAAGCTGACCGCTCTCCAGAAACTGCCTGTAAGCCACTGATTCTACGTCGAGCCAAAGCGGCAGTTTCTGGTTCTATGAATCGCGGCCCGCCGCGGCAGGAGTGCTGAAAGCTTTTCTCGCTACCCCACCACTTCCAGAAACGCCTTGGCCGCATGGCTCAGCGCCCGCCGCGTCGGATACACCAAGCGGATCTTCCGCTCCACGTGCAGCTCCTTGACCTTCACTTCGCATAACGTCTTCTGCTCGATCTCCTGTTCCACGCACATCCGGGGCAGGAAAGCCACGCCCATGTCGTTCTGCACCAGCTTGCGGATGGTTTCGATGGTGGGCATTTCCACGGGCATCTGCAAGGGCACTTTGTGCGCTTGAAACTCGCGCAGCACCACTTCGCGATAGGGCGAGACCACGTTGTGGGCGATAAATATTTCCGCGCCAAGCTCGGTGATCGATACGGTCTTGCGGTGCGCCAGCCGGTGTTTCGGCGAGACCACGAAAGCCAGGGCGTCGGTGTAGATGACCTTGGATTTGAGGCGCTCGTCGCCGGGGTCGTAGCTGATCACGCCTAATTCCAGATTGCCATCCAACAGCTCGTCGGGGATCTTGCTCGAGAGGCTGCGGCGAACCTGCACCGTCACCTTCGGGTGAAGCTCGCGGTACCGCTCGATATGGCGCAGCAGGTAGAGGCTGGTGGATTCGTTGGCTCCTATGGTGAGCCGGCCGGCGGAGTTGTCGCGCAGCTCGGCGAGCGCATTGTCGAGTTCCTGCTGGAGGCTCTGAAAGCGGCGGGCGAAGTCGAGCACGGTGCGCCCGGCGTCGGTCAGTATGAGGTCTTTCCCGGAGCGGTCAATGAGGCGCTCGCGCAGCTCCTGCTCCAGCCGCTGCAATGCCAGCGACACCGCGGGCTGCGTGCGCAGCAGCTTCTCCGCCGCGCGCGAGAAGCTCTTTTCCGTGGCCACCGTCAGAAACACCTGAAGGGGATAGAGTTCCATGGCGGAGCCAATTATAACATCTATTAATGCAGACCGCTAAAATTATAAATTTGCAAAATAAACACCGGACCGGCATAATGCTCGTATTGGTGATGACCATGAGCGACCGCGTATATATTTTCGACACCACATTGCGCGACGGAGAGCAGTCGCCCGGATGCAGCATGACGGTTCCGGAGAAGCTGCGGATGGCGCGGAAGCTCGTGGAACTCGGCGTGGACATTTTGGAAGCGGGTTTTCCGATCGCTTCCGAGGGCGATTTCGAGGCCGTGGATGCGGTAAGCCGCGAGTTCCCGGAGGCCCAGGTGGCGGCGCTGGCGCGCTGCTGCACGCTGGACGTGGAACGCGCCGCCAGGGCGCTCGCCCAAGCCAAACGGCCGCGCATTCACACCTTCATCGCCACCAGCGAAATTCACCTGAAGTACAAGCTGAAGAAGTCCGAAGAGCAGGTGCTCGAAGAAGCCGTGGCCGCCGTGGAGCTGGCGCGGCGCTACGCGGATGACGTGGAGTTCTCGGCCGAAGACGGCGCGCGCACCGCGCCCGAGTACCTGGACAGGATCTCCAAGGCCGTGGTGGCGGCCGGGGCGCGCACCGTGAACATTCCGGATACCGTGGGGTACTCCGTGCCTCACGAATATGGCGCTCTGATCGGCCATGTTGTCCGGACGCTGGGCGACTCCGCCATTGTCAGCGTGCATTGCCACGACGACCTGGGGCTGGCCGTCGCCAACTCCATTGTGGCCATTGAAGCGGGCGCCCGGCAGGTGGAATGCACCATCAACGGCATCGGCGAGCGCGCCGGCAACTGCTCGCTGGAAGAAGTCGTCATGATTCTGAAGACGCGCTCCGATTACTACCCGTGCCACACCGCAATTCACACCGAGCATCTCTTTTCGGCCAGCGAGTTGCTGAGCTCCATCATCACGTTCGGCCCGCAGCCCAACAAGGCCATCGTGGGCCTCAACGCATTCGCGCATGAGGCCGGCATCCACCAGGATGGCTATCTCAAGGAGAAGACCACTTACGAAATCATCGATCCGCGCTCCGTGGGTGTGCCCGAAGGCAGGCTGGTGCTGGGCAAGCATAGCGGCCGGCACGCGCTCCACCAGCGGGCCAAGGATCTGGGCTACGACCTCTCGAAGCAGGAGCTGGAGGACCTTTACCATCGCTTCATCGCGGTGGCCGACCACCGCAAGAAGGGCCTCATGGACAGGGAGATCCTGGCGCTGATCCGCGCAGGCCAGGCGGACGAGCGGGTGGCGGCGGATTAGCGGATGAACCTCAACATTGTGGTTCTTCCCGGAGACGGAATCGGCGCCGAGGTGACGCGCCAGGCGGTGCGCGTGCTGCGCCGCGTTGCGGACAAGTGGCGCCACAATTTGAAGCTGGCCGAGGGGCTGTTGGGGGGCATCGCGATCCACCGGACCGGGACCCCGCTGCCGGAAGAGACGGCGCGTCTCGCAGCCGCCGCCGATGCCACCCTGATGGGGGCGGTGGGGCTGCCGGAATTCGACCATGCACCGCCCGAGAAGCGGCCGGAAAAAGGATTGCTGGGTCTTCGCAAGGCTCTGGGCGTGTATGCTAACCTGCGCCCGGTGCGCGCATACGCGTCGCTGCTCGATTCTTCGCCGCTGAAGAATCACCTGGTGGAAGGCACCGATATGATTATCGTCCGCGAACTGACGGGCGGAATCTATTACGGCACTCCGCGCGGAATCATGGAGAATGGCGCGGAGACGCGGGCGGTCAATACCATGACCTACACGCGCTCGGAAATCGAGCGCGTTTCCCGCGTGGCCTTCCACCTGGCGCGCGCGCGCCGCAAGAAGGTCACGTCGGTGGACAAGTCTAACGTGCTGGAGAACTCGCAGCTCTGGCGGCGCGTGGTGATCGAGGTGGCCAAAGAGTTTCCGGACGTGGCTCTGGAGCACATGCTGGTGGACAACTGCGCCATGCAATTGATTCTGAACCCGCGCCATTTCGACGTCGTGCTGACCGAGAACATGTTTGGCGATATTTTGAGCGACGAAGGCGCGGTGCTGGCCGGCTCCATTGGGATGCTGCCCTCGGCCTCCATCGGCGATCGGCGGCCGTCCGGCGCATGGGTGGGCCTGTACGAGCCGGTGCACGGCTCGGCGCCAGATATCGCCGGGCAGAACAAGGCCAACCCACTGGGCGCCATAGGCTCGGTGGCGGCCATGCTGTCCTACAGTTTCGGCTTAAAGGAAGAAGCCTCCGCGGTGGAAGCGGCCATCGAAGCCGTGCTCCGCGGCGGCCACGTTACCGCGGATTTGCGGCCTTCGGGCGCACCCGCCACCACCGAACAGGTGGGGGAATCAGTCTGCGCCGCGATCGGTTGAGCGGGGGACCTACCCGTCCCCCGCTCAACCAAACAATCAAAGTAGGGTAGCCTGAAAGCAGGAGCGCCGTGCCGCGGTCCCTGACCCCCGGCCCCTGGCCCCCGGCCCCATTTCTTATGCCACGCACCATCATCGAAAAACTCTGGGACTCTCACGTGGTCCATGAACGGCCCGGCGCTCCGGCGCTGCTGTTCATCGATCTACACCTGGTTCATGAAGTCACCTCGCCGCAGGCGTTTCAGGGGCTGCGCGAGCGTGGTCTGAAGGTCCGGCGTCCCGATCTCACCATTGCCACGGCCGACCACGGCATTCCCACGACTGATCGCTCGCTGCCCATAGTTGACGAGATCGCCGCCAAACAGCTCGCGCAACTGGAGACCAACTGCGCCGAATTCGGCGTTCGCTGTCTTGGCATTCACAGCGACCGCCAGGGCATCGTCCATGTGATCGGGCCGGAGCTTGGCTTGACGCAGCCCGGGATGACGGTGGTCTGCGGCGACAGCCACACCGCCACGCATGGCGCCTTTGGCGCGCTGGCCTTCGGGATCGGCACCAGCGAAGTGGAGCACGTGCTGGCCACGCAATGTCTGTTGCAGCGCAAGTCGAAGACCTTTCAGGTCTCGGTGGATGGCCGGCTCAGGCCCGGCGTCTCGGCCAAGGACATCATTCTGGCGCTGATTGCCAACATCGGGATTGGCGGCGGCACAGGCAGCGTCTTCGAATACACGGGCAGCGCCATCCGCGCTCTGAACATGGAAGAGCGCATGACAGTGTGCAACATGTCCATCGAGGGAGGCGCCCGCGCCGGGCTGGTGGCGCCCGATGACACCACGTTCCAGTACCTCCATGGGCGCCCGCACGCGCCCAAAGGCGCGGAGTGGGACGCGGCCGTCGCGCGCTGGAAAGGGCTTCCCACCGACGAAGGCGCCGCCTACGACCGTAGCATGACCATCGACGCCGGCGCCCTCGAGCCTATGATCACTTACGGGACCAACCCCGGCATGGGTGTGCCCGTCACCGCGCCGCTCCCCGATCCCTCGCGGGTGGCCGACCCCATGGCGCGCGATTCGATTGCCAAGGCGCTCAAGTATATGGGGCTTGAAGGTGGAAAGCCGCTGCTGGGGCGCCCCATCGACGTGGTCTTCATCGGAAGCTGCACCAATTCGCGCATCTCCGATTTGCGCGCTGCCGCGGCCCTGCTGAATGGCCGCAAGGTCAGCCCCAAGGTGCGCGTCCTGGTGGTGCCTGGCTCGCAGGAAGTGAAGCGGCAGGCCATCGCCGAAGGGCTGCCGGAGATTTTCCGCGCCGCGGGCTGCGAGTGGCGTGAGCCGGGCTGCTCCATGTGCATCGGCATGAACGGCGATCAGCTTTCGCCCGGCCAGTACAGCGTTTCCACCAGCAACCGCAATTTTGAAGGACGGCAGGGGAAGGGCGCGCGCACGTTCCTGGCCAGCCCGCTCACCGCCGCGGCCAGCGCCATCACCGGCGTTGTGACCGATGTGAGGACGCTGCTATGAAGCCATTCACGAATTTCGAGAGCCGCATGGCGCCGCTCGCCATCCATAACATCGACACCGACCAGATCATTCCCGCGCGTTTTCTGAAGACCACCTCCAAGGCGGGGCTCGACCAACAGCTTTTTTGCGACTGGCGCTACGACGCCCAGGGCCATCCCAACCCCGATTTCATTCTGAACCAGCCGCGGGCCCAGGGCGCGCAGGTGCTGCTGGCGGGGGACAATTTCGGCTGCGGCAGTTCGCGCGAGCATGCCCCGTGGGCGCTGACGCAGTTCGGCTTTCGCGCCGTGATCAGCACCTCGTTCGCCGACATCTTCAAACAGAACTCGTTGAAGAATTCGCTGCTGCCCATCGTGGTGCCCCCGGACGTGCACGCCGAGCTGTTCGCGGCGGCGGCAAGAGATCCCCAGGCGACGGTGAAGATCGACCTCGCCAATCAGGCCCTCACCACGCCCAGCGGCCGGACAGTGGAATTCCCCATCGACTCCTTTTCCAAGCACTGCCTGCTGGAAGGCGTGGACGAGCTCGGCTACATTCTCCAGCACGAGGCCCAGATCGCCGCCTACGAGGCGCGCCGCGTGGGGTCCATCAACACGCTGGGGTAGGGAAGCGCGCCAGCCCGGCTGATTACTGGATCGCGGCCTTCTTGATTGCTCCAGCCGCAAGTTTCCCCGTAGACTGAGATGAGTCGGCTCATATGTTGGTACTCCAGTTAGGGCTGCTCCTCTGCCTTCTCTTGGTATGCAGCCTGGCACCGGGGTTCTACTG
>JBEKYW010000002.1:0-172361 GCA_049510555.1 Bryobacteraceae bacterium | reverse complement strand
CCACAATGAGCAGCCCAAACCCTTCATCTGGACTGCCAAGGCCTCTGACATCCTGGAGAAGGTTAAGAGGGCGCGCGCCGCCCTCAATAATGCTCAATCCGTGTGACGCACTACACTAGGTACAGTGCTTCAGAAGTTCGGTCAGGTATCGGCAGGAAGCTTGCAGCACTCGGCGTCCAGCGATCAGCCGTGCCGGTGTGGCTGACCACTGATTGCTGAAAGCTGACGGCTTCGGCCCGGGCACGTCACCTTAATTACGAATGGCTTCGTAATTAGTGTTTAGCGCCCCAGTTCGGACTTACGGTTCAGCCGCCTCTCCACGTCCGCCCGAAACCGGTCCACGAAGGTCAGGACGTAATCCGCCACCGGCAGGCTCGGATCTTCCACCAGGGGCGTCAGGTCCATGGCGAAGCTGAGAGCGCTCTCTTCGTCGGTGGCGTGCGCGGCATAGTAGGTGGCATGGGCCAGGCGCCGGCCGGCCGTGGCCAGGTCGTAGCGCTTGCCGCCGCTCACTTGCGAGTCGAAGATACCCACCAGGGCCGCGGCAATGTTGGAGCGCGCGGAGACCGGCAGGGCCTGCTTGCTCTCGTCCGGAAGCCAGTCCAGATCGCGCCACACCTCGCAGCCGTAGACGCGCTTCGGCTGCACTTCGCCGCGCACGGCGCGCAGCGCCGCAATCGAACCGAGCGCCACGGCCACGTGCGTATCGTGCTTGTCCGCCAGGTTGTGGAGATATACGAACTCCGGCCGGGCGGCGCGCAGGATCTGCTCGAGATCCTCGGTGATGGCGCTGTCATTCGGGTTCTTCACTTGAGCACTGGTGAAGCCGAGCTGGATCTGGCAGGCGTACTCGCCCACATAGGCCGCCTTGCGCTGCTCCGCCAGGCGCACCTTCTGCATGTCTTCGTCTGTGTAATCGCCGTAGATGCCGGATCGCGGGCTGCCCGCGCCATCGGTCACCACCACGCCGGTGAACCATTTTTCTTTCCGGCCAAAACACGCGGCGATGCCGTGGTAGGCCATGATCTCGATGTCGTCCTGGTGCGCGGAGATCGACAGGTGCGTGGTGCGCGCCAGGGCGGCATCGGGCGCCAGGCCATCCGGAACAAAAAAGTCGGCGGTGGAATTGTGAAATTGCATCAAGTGCCTCCTTGGTCGAAAAACACCGGCGACAAGATCCGCAGCGGGCGTTCCGCCGCCGGCGCTACTCAATTGCGGGCAGGCTGGCGGCCGCAATCGCCTGGCCGTGCCGCTTTTCCTTCTCGCCGGGAATGTGAAAACGGATGCGCTCGGCCACTTCGGGGAACTCCTCCTGAAGGACCCGGCCAGCCACCGAGAGAATCAGGTCCCCGCCAACGCCCGACATCACGCGGCCCAGCACCAAGAGATTGCGGACCTCGTAGAAATCGGCGTAGTGGGCGATGTTGTAGCCGAAGTATACGCCGATGGTTTCGTAGATCTTGCGCGCGCGCTCGTCGCCCGCGGCCACCAGCGCTTGCACCTGCTCCAGCTTCGCCGGAAGCGGCATCTGCTTCGGCAGGTGGATGCCCGCCGGCGCCAGCAGGCGCCCGACGGCCTGCTGCGAAAAGTACTGCACGCCCACGCCGCGGTCGCCGGACCACTCATCGGCGGGCGCGTCCTCGCGGTAATCCACGGGCACGAATGCCAGCTCGTTCAGCCAGGTGGTGATGGCGCCTCGCGGCGTGACAAAACCCGCGGCCAGGCTGCTGCCCATGGCGATGCCCAACACCGCGTTGTCGTCGAGCGCCATCGAGCCAGCCAGCGCCGTCACCTCGCCATCGTTCACCACTTCGAATGGGATGCCACCCCAGGCGGCCTGCAGCTCGAAAAACAGGCGCCGGACGCGGCGGTCGAACAGATCCGGCGGCACGGAGCGGTAGAGCGACCCGACGCGCACCTCGTTGTTGACATACACGCCCGCAGCGCTGCCCCCGATGGCATCGACGCGCGGCAGGTGCGCCGCGGCCCGCTTCAGCGAATCGTGGACGCCGTCGAAGTGATATTGCGGATCGGCCTGGGCGCTCGGGTTCCACGCCACCTCGTCGCTGAAAATCACGCGGCCATCGGCGACCGCGGCGCACTTGCGGTCGCTGGCTCCCAGGTCGAAGCCGATGCGGAAGCCATCGAGGTGGCGGCCGAGCTGCGCCGCCGTCTCCTTTTCCACTGGAGCGGCATCGAAGGCGGCGCTCTCGATAACCATCGGGCGGCCGTACACGCGCTCGCCCATAAACTCATAATCGAAGGCGCGGGCCGGGGTGCCCTCTGGGCCCGGGGCATACACGCTTCGCAGGTAATCGGCGATATGCGCATCGCCCACGATGGTGACGCGGTATCCGCCTTTCTGCCACAACAGGAACTTCAACAACCGCTCGACATAACGGTTGTTGAGAGGGACGTTGGCTCCTTGGTGGGGCAGCACCGCGGTGCGGAAGACGGAGACGGAGCCCTCGCCGCGCTCCAGAGCAATCGCCAGGTCGCGGCCGCCGCCGTTCTCCCGGACTCGGGCGCGATAGAGCCGGTTCCACAGAGAAGCCGGGATGAACTCCGAATCCAGGACGGGCCGGAACTTCGGGCATATGGGAAGCAGCGCGGACATACCGGAAAGACGACGATACCACGTACCGGGAACCGCCATTTGTGCCACGATGGGACTCTATGTGGCTGGGCATCGACGTTGGCACCGGGGGCTCGCGCGCGCTTCTGGTGGATGGGTGCGGCGCCGTCCGCGCGGGCTACACATCTCCCCACGAAGACATGCGCATGGAGCGCCCCCTGTGGGCCGAGCAGCGCCCCGAGAACTGGTGGGACGCCTGCGTGCAGGCGATCCGCGGCGTGCTCGCTCAAGCCGGTGTCTCGGGTCGCCAGGTGAAAGGCATCGGCCTCTCCGGCCAGATGCACGGCCTGGTCATCCTCGACAGCGCCGGCCAGGTGATCCGCCCGTCGCTGATCTGGTGCGATCAGCGCAGCCAGGCGCAGGTGGACGCCGTCAATGCCAAAATCGGCCGCGAGAACATTCTGAAATTCACCGCCAACCCCGTGCTCACCGGCTTCACCCTGCCCAAGCTGCTGTGGGTCCGGGATCATGAGCCGCAGAACTTCGAGCGCGTGCGCAAAATGCTCCTGCCCAAGGACTACGTTCGTTTCCGGCTGACGGGTGAGTTCGCCTCCGAGGTTTCCGACGCCTCCGGCACCTCGGTCTTCGACGTGGTCAACCGGCGCTGGTCTTTCGAGATGATGGACGGCCTCGGGTTGGACCGCGGGATCCTGCCGAATTGCCACGAATCGAGCGAGGTCACCGGCGAAATCAGGCCGCGGGTGGCGGAACTCACCGGACTTCAGGCCGGCACTCCGGTGGTGGGCGGTGGCGGGGACCAGGCCTCCAGCGCCGTGGGCAACGGCATTGTCGAGGCTGGTATCGTTTCCTGCACGCTGGGCACCTCCGGCGTGGTATTCGCTCACATGGAGAAGGTGGCGTACGACGACGCCGGCCGCGTCCACACCTTTTGCCACGCCGTGCGCGACAAGTGGCACGTGATGGGTGTGACGCAGGGCGCCGGCCTGAGCCTCCAGTGGTTCCGCAACCAGCTCGCGCCAGGAGCGGAGTATGACGCGCTCACCGCCCAAGCCGCGCAATCGCCGCGCGGCGCTCAAGGTCTGTTCTGGCTGCCGTACCTGATGGGCGAGCGCACCCCCCACCTGGATGCCACCGCGCGCGGCGGCTGGATCGGCCTGACCGCCAGCCACACGCGCGCGGATCTCATCCGCGCGGTGATCGAAGGCGTCTCCTACAGCCAGCGCGATTGCCTCGACATCATCGAGGCGCTGGGCGTGGCGGTGAACTCCGTGCGGGCCTCCGGTGGCGGCGCCAGGAGCGCCTTCTGGCGGCGGTTGCTGGCGGACGTTCTGAACAAGCGCGTGGTCACGCTCGAAACCCAGGAAGGCTCGGCCTACGGCGCCGCCCTGCTGGCGCTGGCCGGGACGGGCGCGTACGGCTCCGTCCCGGAGGTGTGCCGCGCCGCCATCCGCGAGACCGAGTCGGTTTCCCCCAGCGCCACCGACGCGGCATTCTATGAGAAGGCGCATCGGGTGTACCAGGCGATGTACCCGGCGCTGAAGCCGATTTACGGGCAGATCGCGGAGTTGTAACTGAGCTTGGCTCGCGTTTCGAGTATCCTAAAGAGGTATGCTCCGTTACCATGTGGCCTTCTATCTCCCGCGCGCCGGCGAACGGATGGTGGTGGCGGAAGCTCTCGATTTTCCCGGAGCGGTCACTCAAGGGTTTGATCTTGCCGATGCCCGACTGATGATTTCCAGCGCCATGGAAGACCTTGGACAATTGCTATTGGAGGAAGGTAAGCCCTTGCCACGACCGAATCCCGACGCCTTCGCTCCCGATGCCGACCTGATCGAGCTGCTCCCGCTGTCAATAGGGGTTGGCACTACACGGCCGTGAAGCGTCACGAATTGATCGGCCACCTGCAACGGCATGGGTGCCGGCTGGAGCGTGAAGGGGCGCGCCATTCCATCTACACCAACACCGTCACGGGCGCCAGGGTGCCCGTCCCACGGCACTCGGAGATCGATGACCGGCTGGCAGTGAAGATCTGCCGGCAGCTTGAGATTCCGGCGATTCGCTGAAGTGCCCAGTCGCTAGCCTGCCGCCGTCAGACGCGGTCTTCCCCGCTCACCGGGCGATGGCGTACTCCACCGATATGGGATTCCCCATGCGTTTGGAGGCGTCCAGAATCTCAAGGCTGACGACATTGCCGCTCTTGTCGTAATCCAGGATCACGCCAGGCTTCGACTCGTCGCTCTCCTCCACGGGGACGTCGCTCAAGAGGATGCTGAGTACGTCGACCTCGGGATCGTATCTGACCTTCACTCCGGCCTCCAGTACTTCTCAATCTTGCTCGTCCGGTAGACCGTCACGACTACCGGCGGCTCCTTGTCCCTGGCCATTCTCCTCGCTTCCGGGTTGCGCTGCGCGCTGCTGCGGATTCTCGATCACCGACTCCAGCCACTCGCGCGGAATCTGGCGCCGCGCCATCTGCTCTTGAGCGTGTCGCGACACCAGAACCTTCCGGGGCATAGAACTACTCTTATACCTCGAATCCGGCAACCGCGACGGCCGCGGTCGAGGAACCTATACTGAAATCATGCCCCTCGGCCGTCTTCTTATCGCGCTCGGCCTCGCGCTGGTCGCCGCGGGCCTGCTGGTCACCTTCGCCGGGCGGCTGCCCATCCGGCTCGGCCGCCTGCCCGGCGATATCTCCCTACACGGCAAAAACTCCAGCTTCTACTTTCCGCTGACCACCTGCATCCTGCTCAGCGCGTTGTTCTCGTTGGTGCTGTGGATCTGGCGAAAGTGAGTTAGTGCCCCACCGCTCCCTGACGGTCGCGGCTCAGAAGCGGCCTCCGAGCCGCGCGCGTCAGCAAGCGGTTTGCTGAACTGGCAACGCTATTTCGTGACAAGTCCTTACCGCAGGCGGCCCATTTTGTCCAGGGGCCAGTAGACAAACACGGCTTTGCCGTAGATGTCTTTCCGCCTGACAAACCCCCAGGTGCGGCTGTCGCTCGAGGACATGCGGTGGTCCCCCAGAACGAAATAGCTGTCGGGAGGCACCGTCTCCGGCCCCCACGAGCTGCGGTCCCGGTATTCTTCCGGGACATAATCCTCCACCAGCGGGCGGCCGTTCACAATCACCTGGCCGGCCTCGATTCTCACGGTGTCGCCGGGCACGCCAATCACCCGCTTGATGTACGACTTCGCCGGATCGGGAGGCCACCAGAACACCACCGTATCGCCGCGCTCAATGCCGCCCAAGCCGAAACGATAGGTGAACTTGTTGATGAAGATGCGCTCCTGATCGGCCAGCGCGGGCATCATGCTGGTGCCTTCCACCTTGACCGGCTGGTAGATGAACACAATCAGAATGACCGCGATCAGCACCGAAAACGCCAGGTCGCGCACCCAGGCCAGCGCGCTCCAGAGGCCGGAGCGGGTGGACTTCCGCAGCCCGTCCGTTTCCGGGGTCGCGCCAAGGGGAAGATCTGGGCCGTGGTTTTCCTGCATCCCTGGTTCTATTACGTCATTATAGACGCTTCGGGCGGCCCTTGGTTTGCCCGCTTCATGGCGATATCAGCAGCAGATGTGTCAAGGCCGGCAGCGGCACAGCCCCTTCCTTGAGCGCGCGGTCGTTGAAGCTGGACTGGCTGGACGATGCGTGTGTGCGCCCGTATTGGTCGCGCAGGTGCAGCCAGGCGCTCCAGCCGACAAAATACATCGGCAACTGGCAAGAGGAGAGCTTGGCGCGCTGGAGCTTTTCGGTGGCTTCCTCCTCTTCCTGGAACGTCTGCTTCTCCATCAGTTCGAGCGCCTCCTGATCCGTCATGTTGAGTATGTGCAGGCGGACGTCCAGAATCGCGTTGGCAATCACCCGCAGTTTCTCCTTGGCGAAGGTGAGCGCCATCTCGGGCGAGCGGTCCAGGAAGCCTGCATCGAGCAACATCTGGGTCGCATACTCGCCCCAGCCTTCGACGTAAGCGCCGTTGCCGAACAGCGACCGCAGCACGCGCCGGCTCTCGGGTTGCACATCATTGGCGATCTCCATCTGCACGTAGTGGCCGGGCATGGCTTCGTGGATGGTGAGCAGCTTCAGCTTGTAAAAATTGTACTCGCGCAGCTTGGATTCCACCCGCTCCGCGGCCCAGTCCGCGGGAATGGGCGTGACCCAGTAGAACGCGCCCAGCCGCGGCTCGAGCGCCGGCGCGGCCGAAAAACCGCCCACCGAATAAACGCCGCGCATGAACTCCGGCGTGGGAATCACCTGGAGATTCTTTCGCGAGGGAAGCGTCAGCAGGCCCTTCTCTCGCACGAAGGCGCGCGCTTCGTCCAGGTCACTGCGCGCGTCGTCCATGTACGATTCGCGCGTGGAGTGGCGCTCCGCGATTTTGGCCAGCGTCTCTCCGATCACCTGGTTCTCGCGGTCCGCGCCGGAGAGCTCGGCGTGGTCTTTGTGAGCGGGCGCTATCTGCCGATGCAGCGGCAGGGCCAGCTCGAGCATTTCCGCGCGCACGCGCGCGAGCTCGCGCTCGGCCATCTGCAACATGGTGTCGGTCTCGACCCCGCTGTCCAGCGTGTACCGGAACTTGCGCATGTACCGGTCGCTGGTCATGCGCCAGGCGGTATCGTCGCGGCTGGAGAGACTGTTCTTGAGATAGTCCTGGAACTTGCGCATGGCATCCAGCGCCGATAGCGCAGCCAGCGTGTAAGCGTCGCGCAGCTCCGGCGGCACGGCGGCACGCATGGTCTTGTCCACCAGGCCGATGTTGCCCTCGTTCTCTTCCATCGCCACCTTGGTCCATACGGCGGGCGAGGAGGTCAGGTTGGTGCTGGCCTGGTCCAGGAAGAAAGACGTTTTCTGCAGCCGCGCAATGATGTTGCGAAAGCGCGCCGCCAGGGGCGCATACTCCAGAACGTACGGGCTGAACAGCGCGTTCCCCAGCGTCTCCACATAAAGAGTGGGGTTGGTCAGATGGCTGTGCAACTCATTCAAGTCCAGCAGAGCAAGCGAGATCTGATCTTGCAGGATGTTCAAATCGGCCTGGTCTTCGGCCGTGAGCTGGCTGGCGTCCAGCGCGGCCAGCCGCTCGCGAAAGTGTTCGTAGTAATGCCGCTGCTTGTCGAGACTCGCCGGACTCGTGTCGTCCAGCAGGTTGTCGAGATTCTGGCCCTCGTAGCGGTGCAGGCCCACACTGGTCGCCATGGCAGGCGAGAAGGAAAGCGTGGTGTTGACAAACTCTTCCGAGAGACGGGCGAACTGGTCGGAAGGAGTGCGGCTGCAACCGGCGGCGAACAGGACCAGGGAGAGGATTGCAACAAGTTTCGCCATCGTTGCAATTGTACAACCGGGCGTCAGCGACCGATACCACCCTCCTCAGGCGCTCCTCTTGGGCCGCGCCGCCTCATCCCGCCGCCGCGCGCGCCCGATGGGAAATGTGTGGCGCCGGCGCCGAAACCGGCCGCGATCGCTGCCTGCGCTGCATCCGTGAGATATCGCGTAGTACCTTCGCCCGGTCCGAGCAGGCCCGCCGCGTCATCACGCGCTCACCGATGAGACAGCCCCAAAGGAGGGCGACGCATAGCGCAATCGCCGCTAAGCCCTGTCCTGTGATCTTAACGATCGGCATCCGCCGCTCCTCCTTCGGCCAGTCTCCGGTGCAATCCTCCTGCCAGAGAGGATGTCCTTTCCTATCAGACGGGTTTCCCCGGAAAATGTGAGGCAGCCATGCCACATCCGGGCAGAAGCGGCACGCAACCGCCACCCCGGGGTTGGCAATCAGTGACACCCCGGGGCACGCCAACCTGCGCCATCCCTCGTAGCTGGATGCGAAGTGCGGGGGCCGGCCGCGCCTGGGGTTAGCGGGCGGCCATCAGCGCGCGCAGGCGGCGGGCCCGTTCGGGCGCGCGCAACTGCCGCAGCGCTTTGGCCTCGATCTGACGAATCCGCTCGCGCGTGACGTCGAACTCCTGCCCGATCTCTTCCAGCGTATGCTCGCGCTCGCAGCCGATCCCGAACCGCATCCGGATTACCTTCTCCTCCTTGGGAGAGAGCGTCTTCAGAATGCCGGCGGTCTCGTCGCGAACATTGGATTCAATGACGGACTCAACCGGCGAGCCAACCCAGCGGTCCTCGATCAGATCGCCCAGCGCCGATTCGCCGTCGCGGCCCACCGGGGTCTCCAGTGAGACCGGATCCCGCGAGATGGTCTTCAGCTTCTGCACCTTCTCCACCGGGATGTCCATCCGGCGCCCAATTTCGTCATTTGTAGGAGTACGCCCGAGTTCCTTCTCCAATTCGCGCGTCGCCCGCAGGAACTTGTTCATGCTTTCGTTCATGTGAACGGGAATACGGATAGTGCGGGACTGGTCCGCGATGGCGCGCGTGATAGCCTGACGAATCCACCACGTAGCATAGGTCGAAAACTTGTAGCCACGGCGGTATTCGAACTTGTCCGCAGCGCGCATCAGGCCGATATTGCCTTCCTGGATGAGGTCGAGCAGGTGAAGTCCGCGGTTCACGTACTTCTTGGCTACCGAAACCACCAGCCGGAGGTTGGCTTCCACCAGGTCCTTCTTGGCGCGCTCGGCCTCGGCTTCGCCGTGACGGATCACCGCCAGACTGTGCCTTAATTCGGGCAGGGTGGCGCCGGCCGCGGCTTCGCGCTTGCGCAATTCGCGCTTCAATTCGCGCGCACGCGCCTGGTTCACCGGATTGCTGCGGGCTTCGAGCTTCTTGATCTCGCTATCGAGGTGGTTGATTTCGTCCACCGCGCGATCGATTTCGCGGGAGAACTCCTTCCATTTGATGAGCCTGAACGGAACGCGGCGAATGGCCAGAGAGGTCTCCACCTTGGCACGGTCCAGCTTCGCGCACAGGCGCTTCCGGGGCTTCTTGTTGGACACCGAGGTATTGTCCACCCGGTCCTGCAACTGCTGGAGCTTCTTGTAGAGAGCGGCGACGTCGGCGAACTGTTTGGCCGCCTCGGCCCGGGATTTGAGGTCGGCGGGGGATCCTTCCTCCACGTCGCCCAAGTCCGCGACGCTGTCCAGTTCGATGGCGCTCTTCTTCAACTGCTCAGCCAGATCGACGACCACGTGCTGCACCAGCGCGGAGCGGCTAATCGCCTTTTGCATCCGTAACTTACCGCGCTCCATGCGGCGCGCCAAGTCGACTTCGCCCTCGCGGGTGAGGAGCGGAACGGCACCCATCTCACGAAGGTACACGCGGACGGGGTCGTCCGTGTAAATGGATTCCTCCACCGGCTGGGGGTGTAGGAAATCGGCTTCGTGCACGGCCTCAGGATCGAAGAACTTGGCTTCATCCTCAAAATTAAGGCCCAAAGCTTCAGGGTTGTCCGTCAGAAACTGGTCTTCAAAATGGTCCACTAACACTTACCTCCCCCATGGACACGCGATCCAACACATCGAATGTCTGGGAAATGGGGTACTATCTGAAAAAAGTTCGACCGGCTGGTCCAGCCCCAAGTGTTGAGGAGATCGGCGGCATTCGGGGTTCGACTTTCGTCTGATGATATCACCATTCCCCAACAAAGTTAAGCTCTATTTTTAAGGATGTCTTAAACCTGTTTAGGTCACAGGGAAGTTGCGGGGCCGGGGGCCAGGGGTCGGGGGCCGGGGGTCGGAGGCCGTCGCGCCGAGTTTGGCCGATCGCTGACCCCGGCCCTCGATTCAGCTTAACTTCTGCCGCATGAGGTTCTTGAGCTCGTTGAAAAACGCCTGCTCATCTTGAAAATCCCGGTATACCGACGCAAATCGTACATAGGCGATCTTGTCAAGCTCCCGGAGGCTATCGATCAGAAATTCTCCTATTTCTGTAGTTGATATCTCACGATCCGGCGAATCGCTCACCTTGGATTCCACCTGGTTGACCAGTTCGGAAAGCCTGGCCATGCCCACCGGCCGCTTTTCGCAGGCTTTCAGAAGGCCTGCCAGCACCTTTTGGCGGTCGAATTTTTCGCGCCGCCCATCCTTCTTGATGACCATGTAAGGGACTTCGTCGATGCGTTCATAGGTGGTGAACCGGCGCTCACAGGCCAGACATTCCCGGCGGCGGCGAATGGCATCACCCTCCTTGCTCTCCCGGGAATCCACCACTCTATCGTGCATGTGGCTGCAAAATGGACATTTCATGCAGACGTCTCCCGACCGATCTGTCGCAGGCTGTGCCAATCCAGCCCCTCTTTGAGAGCCAGGCCAAAGCCCACAGGGACAATTGCTACAAATGTAATAATCCACGCCAGCATGGCGAAAGCGGTGGCTACTTCCAGTCTCACGGCGAACAGTTCCGTCAAGACCACGACGGCAACGACCTGCATTCCGCCGCCAATCCCTGGTATCTGGATGATCGTCCCAAACGAAACAAACCCCACTAACACCAGAACATCTACAAAGCTAAGACTCGCCGTGCCGACGAAGGACCGGGCCAGGCACAGGAAGCAGCCGACAATCAGCGCCCATTCTACCACTGAGTACATGAAGACCAGCAGGAGCGCGCCATCGCTGCGCATGGATTCCACGCCTTGCACAAATGCGTTCACGAGCTTCTCGGCCTTCAGGAAGTGCGCCTTGGGGAGCAGGCGCAGCCCGGCGATCAGGCGCCGCCGCAGAGGTTCGGCGAAGTGGCGCAACGACAGCAGAACGATCAGCACAGCCACGGACGTGAACCCCGCGAGCCTGCCCCCGACGGCCAGAACCCCAGCCAGCCGTGGCCCCACGCGAGCGCCCGAGGCGCGCACGCGCGTCAACGCAAAGCCAAAGATCAGCAGAGCCATCAGCAGGTCGAAGATGCGTTCCAGGAGCCATGCGGCGAACTGCGAGCTCACCGGCACACGCTCCTTGACGGCAATCAGATAGGGCCGCACCACCTCACCGGGGCGTCCAAACAGGGCGATGGCGGCAAACCCGATCACCGTGGCCGAGAGCAGGTTGCGAATGGATGGGCGGGCCTTCAAGGGTTTCAGGAAGACCGCCCAGCGCAGAACGCGGCCGTAGTAGGAGCCAGCCACCATCGCCAGAGAGAGCAGCAGCCAGGGCCAGCGAAGCCGCACCATGGCGGCGGCAGCCAGGCTCCAATCGAAGCCCCGGAACGGCGACTGCGGGCCGAAGAGCCACACCACGAGGGCGCCGGCGAGCACGGCGCCGGCCACCCATTTCCACGCATGACGGCGAATGGATCTTCCTCCCCCGGGCGCCTGAAAAGAGCTGGCACGCCGGAAAGATTGAACCTATCATAATAAAGCCTCGTTTCTCCATATGAAAGAGCGAGTGCATGGCCACCACGACGCTAGTTTTCGGGATTTTCGGAAATTACGCAGCCGGCGGTCGCATTTTGGATCGCGTGGTGGGTACCCATGGGGGCCGGAATCTGGTAGAAAGTAGCTTGGACCCCGTTTCCAGCACCGTGTCGAGATGCCTGGGCGGCGACGAAGCCGCCTGGGAGGAGTTGGTGCGGCAGCACACCCGGCAGGTCTACGGACTCTGCTATCGCTTCACGGGCAGCGGCTCGCAAGCTCAGGACCTGACGCAGGAAGTGTTTCTCCGGGTGTTCCGGACGCTGAAGACTTTTCGTTCCGCGGAGGGTTCATTTGGCACGTGGCTGGCGCGCGTGACGCGTAACCTTTTGATCGATAACTATCGCCGAACTCGTCAGGAGCGCGTGACGGATCCGATCGAAGAGCAGCTCGCCGTGCTGGAGGAGCAAGGCGCCACGGCATCGGCGCGTCCGGACCATGCGGTGGCGGGCCGGGAGGCCAGCGAAATACTGCAGGCCGGGCTGCAAAAGCTCTCGCCGGATTTGCGGGAGGCGGTCATCCTGCGCGACTTGCAGGAGATGGAATACCGCGAGATCGCCCAAGTGCTGGGGATCCCCGAAGGCACGGTGAAATCGCGAATCAACCGGGGCCGGGCCGAACTGGCCCGCTTGCTGCGAAGGCAGAAGCTGGTGGTATGAACTGCGCAGAGGCTGAAATCCTGATCTGCGATTATTTGGACGGCACGCTCACGGCGGAGCAGAAGTCCGCGGTGGAGCGGCACCTCGCCCAATGCCCGGCGTGCGCCGAGCTGGCGCGGGATTCCGCCGCCGCAGTCGCGTTCATGGAGCGCGCCGCCACTGTCGAGCCGCCGGCGGAGCTGATCACGCGCATTCTGTTCGATGCGCCGTGGAGCAAGAACAGGACCGAGCCGAAGGGCGTGCGAAGCTGGGTAGCTGGAATTCTCAGCCCGATTCTGCAACCGCGATTCGCCATGGCCATGGCGATGACCGTTCTTTCGCTGTCGCTGCTGGCGCGGTTCGTGGCGCCCGTGCGGCAACTGCAACTGTCGGACCTGGAGCCGGCCAAAGTGTGGGCCGGGTTCGAGGACCGCGCATACCGCGCCTGGGGGCGCACGGTAAAGTTTTACGACAATCTGAAGTTCGTCTATCAGATTCAAACCACGCTGCGGGAATGGCAGCAGCGGGAAGAAGATCAGCAGCCCGCTTCCGATCGGGAGACTCCCGACCGCAAGACGGACGAGCACAAGCTGCCAGTCAAGGCTACTCCGGGCCCGCAGGGCGCCTCGGTCGCCGCTCCGGGCGGAGGGCCAGCTTCGAATCCCTCGGGGGGATTACATTAAGGGGCACGTTATGAATTGCCAAAATCATTCTGAAATCCCGGCCACGGCATATTGCCGCGCGTGCGGCAAGCCGATATGCGACCAATGCCGCCGGGATGCCTACGGAACGGTCTTTTGCGCGGAGCACGCGCCCGCGCCGGCGGCGACGCCGGAAGCGCCCGGGGCGTCCCCTGGGCCGCCGCCCACCGCCACGCCTCCGGGCTATGTGTACTCGGACGTTTCACCCGGCCTGGCTCTCTTCCTGGGCATGATCCCGGGAGTCGGGGCCATCTACAACGGCCAGTATGCCAAAGGGTTGGTACACGCCGTGATTTGGGGCATCCTGATGAGCATTGCCAATTCGCGCGCGGCCCACGGCCTGGAACCGGTTTTCGTCATGCTGGTGTTCGCCTGGTGGGCCTATATGGCGTTCGAGGCATATCACACCGCGCTCAAGCGCCGGAGAGGCGAGCCGGTGGATGAATACTCCAGCCTGATCGATCTGCGGGGCCGGCCGAACCAGGTCCCGGTAGCAGGAATCGCGCTCATCATCCTGGGTATCCTGCTCCTGTTGCACACGCTCGACCTGCTGAATTTCGAGTACATCGTGCGCTACTGGCCGGTGTTGCTGATCGCGGCGGGGGCCTATCTGCTGTATGGCCGCTTCGCGGGGCACGAGGCGGCGCCAAAGGAGGCGCGCCATGAACGGCAGTAGCGGTTCGATGATCCGCGCCATCCGCGGGCCGATCACGCTGATCACCATCGGTGTGCTGTTTGCGCTGAACAATTTCACCCAGTATGGGTTCGACAGGACCTGGCCCGTGATTCTGATCGTGTTCGGGCTGTTGAGCCTTCTGCGCCGTGCAACGCTGCCGGCCGGCGTGCCCCCTATGGGGGGACCCAGCGCCCCGAGCACGCCGCCGCATGGTTACCCGGCTCCGGGTGGCTACTCGCAGAGTCCGTATGCGGGCGCCCCCGCAACCACGCCCGCCGCTCCGGTCGGAACGGCGAAGGGCGGGTTCGGGACCAGCGCTCCGCCGCGTTCGGACGGGCCCGCAACTGCGCCGGGCACCCCCGGCGCCCCTCCAGGAGGCTCGTTATGAGACGGCGATCGTTCACGGTCCCTCTGCTGCTGATACTCATCGGCGCGCTGTTTCTGTGGAGGAACATACACCCGGAAGCGCCGGTTTTCGACCTGCTGGCGTCGTACTGGCCGTTCGTGCTGATCGCCTGGGGGCTGCTGCGGCTCATCGAAACCCTGGTGTGGAGCGGGGAGGGATGCGGCTACGGCTTCACCGGCGGGGAAGTGGTGCTGGTGGTTCTGATCTGCATCGCCGGGTCGGGGATCTGGGAGGCGCACCAGCACGGCATCCATTTCTACACCGGAGGCCTGGACTGGCTCGGGGAGCAGTCGGATTATCCCGTCTCGGCGCACGGCACGGCCGCGGGCATGAACCGGATCATTTTTGAGAATCCGCGCGGCAACATCAAAGTCACCGGCGGCGATACGCAGGAGGTGACGGTCAACGGCCACAAGCTGATCCGCGCGTATGCCCGCCGCGACGCCGATCGCACCAACGAGAACACGCCCCTGGAGATCGTGCGGCAGGGCGACCACCTGCTGGTCCGCACCAATCAGGATCGCGCGCCCGACAACCAGCGCATCTCCGACGATCTGGAAGTGACGGTCCCGCGCGGAATGGCCGTGGAGGCGCGCGGCCGGGTGGGCGATTACGAGATTTCAGACATTACGGGCGATGTGGAGCTGGCGGCCGACCGCGGCGATGTGCGGCTGGCGCGGGTAGGGGGCAATGCGCGGCTGGAGATGGGCCGCAGCGACCTGATCCGCGCGCTGGACGTGAAGGG
The DNA here is from genome assembly GCA_049510555.1 of Bryobacteraceae bacterium. GTDB lineage: Bacteria > Acidobacteriota > Terriglobia > Bryobacterales > Bryobacteraceae > Fen-178. The sequence goes on along the minus strand of JBEKYW010000002.1, from coordinate 157,300 downwards.
CAAGATCGATGTGCAGGGCCGGGGATCAGACCTCGAGCTGGAGAACATCGCCGGGCAGGTGACCATCCATGGCGCCTACACCGGGACGCTCGAATTCAAGAACCTCGCCAAGCCGCTGCAATTGGAAGGCGCGCGCTCGACCGAGCTGAACGTGCAGGCGGTGCCCGGGCGCATCAGCATGGACATGGGTGAATTCACCGGCAGAGACCTGGTGGGACCGATGCGGCTGGTGACGCAGTCGCGTGATATCAAGATCGAGCAGTTCACCCAGTCGCTCGAGCTCGAGACCCAGCGAGGGGACATCGAATTGCAGCCCGTGCGCTTGCCGCTGCACTCCATCGAGGCGCATTCCGGAACCGGCAGGATCGACCTGATCCTGCCGGAGAAGGCGGCTTTTCAATTGCAGGCCACCGCCGAGCACGGCGAAGCGGTGAACGATTTCGGGCCGCAGATTCAGAAGGAAGTCGAGGGCCGCTCGGCTACGCTGAAGGGGAAAGTGGGCGACGGCCCCGTCATCCACCTCACCGCCAGCCGCGGCTCGGTTTCCGTGCGCAAAGAGGGGATGTTGCCCAGCGAGCCTCCCCCGCCTCCCAAGGGGCCTAAGCCGCCCAAGAACCTCAAAGAGACCGAGATGGAGATGTGATTAGGATGCAAGCTTTCAGCTTTCAGCCGCGCCGGGGTTAGCTGAGAGCTGATGGCTGATAGCTGAAAGCTTCAAGAACTTGTTACGGGAGAGGTCCAAAGCGGTTGGGCCCGCCCCCCGTGCTTCCTCCATCGCCCCGAAGCGCCTGAGCCGCTCTACGGCGCGGGAATCGCCATTCCGCTCGGTTAGGCGAAGCTCACTTCCCCGATCCTGCCAGGATGAGGGGCGAAGCGCCGACTCATCGGAAGCCAAGAGAGTTTCACGGAAGCGCTGGACCGGCACCTGGCGTCGCCGCACCTGTCGGCGGTTCTGCCGCGGTTCCCGGAGTTGTGCAGCGAGCCGCCCGCGATCCTTACCTGCACGCGCCTTGCCTGAGGATATCCACTATAGCTACCACTACCGTGGGGCCGGGTCCGTGACGCGCGGCGTGAAGTCCTTCCGCACCTGTCCAACATTCAAAAACTTGCCCACGAAGAGAATGTGTCTGTTGGGAGGCAGGTTCCGGTAGTCGACGTCCTGGAGAAAACTCGCTACAGTGCTGCGGACCACGGTCTGGCTGTTCAGGTCGCCTGCGTCGGACACGACAGCCACAGGTGTGTCGGCCGGGTAATAGCGCTTCAACTGCGCGAATAGAGACGGATAGTCCAGATTCATGGTGTAGAAGACCATAGTGCTTCCGGCGGCCATCAGTTTCTCGTTCACATCCAGGCGGCCCGGCCAGTCACGCATCGTGAGAATCACGGCGTTGGTGTCGTAACCATAGGGAGGGCTTTTTTTCAGGGCCGCGCTGGCTGCCTGGAAGGCGCCGATTCCGGGAATGATTTCGCTGGGGACGTTTGGAGGCAACATCTCCAGGAAGAGCGTCATCCCGTACATCATGGGATCGCCACTCTGAAGGCAGGCGACGACTTTGCCCGCCGCCAACGCATCAGTAATCTTCTTAATGAATTGGTGACGGGTCCTGTCCAAACCCTCTGCCTGGGTTTGCTGCTTCGGGTCTTTCAGCGTCTTCGGATCGATGCCGTAGAACTGTCTGAGATTGTGGGGCCACTCCCAGACCTCCTTGCCGCGGGCCCAGCCGGCCCACATCGTCTCGAAGCCGCCTTCTTCGGCCATCAGGATGTCGGCTTGGGCGATGACTCGCTGCGCGCGAACGGTGATCAGATCCGGGGCGGTCCCCATCCCTACGATGTAGAACTTTCCTCCGGAGGGGGACGGAGGTTGAGCAGCGAGTACGCAGCTCGCAGCCATCAAAAGTAGATATCGGAAATGCCGGGTGACTGACGAATTCCTCATAATTAATTAGACCTCAACCAGAGATCTGCGAAGGCAGCGTTCAGAGCGCAAAAGGGCCGGGGGCACGCGGGGAGGCCTGCCCCACCAGAACGATGCAGACATCCATCACGTTGGTATTGGTCGGCCCGGTGATTACCAGGTCGCCCAGCGGTTCGAAGTAGTGGTAGGAATCGTTCCGTTCGAGATAGCTGCGCGCCTCCGGATTGCGGCGGAGCGTCCGGCCATCGGCCACCGCGCCGGCGGCGTTGGTGGGGCCGTCGGTGCCATCGGTGCCCGCGCTCAGAATCACCACGTTGTCCAACCCCGCGATGTCGATGGCGGCGGCCAGCGCGAATTCCTGGTTTCTCCCGCCCAACCCGTCGCCGTGGAGCGTGACGGTGGTTTCCCCGCCGGTGATGATACAAGCGGGCGGCCTCACCGGCCGGCCGGTGCGCGCCACTTCCCGCGCGATGGCGGCGTGCATGCGGGCGATCTCGCGGGCCTCGCCCTGGATCTCGCTCGAGAGCACCAGCGTCCGGTAACCCAGCGAGCGGGCGCGGCGCGCGGCCGCGGCCAGCGCCAGGCGGTTGCTGCCCACCACGGTGTTGCGGACGCGCGCAAAGACCGGATCGTCCGGCTTGGGCGTTTCGGGAACCGCTCCGCGCGCGCCTCTTTCAATGCGCTCTCGCACGGACGCGGGCACGCGCCCGCGGATGCCGTACCGGTCCAGGATGCCCGCGACATCGGCGAACGTGGAGGCATCCGGCGCGGCGGGTCCGGAGCCGATGACGCCGGGAGAGTCGCCGATCACGTCGGAAAGCAGCAGCGATTCCACCCTGGCCGGGGCCGCCAGGCGCGCCAGTTGCCCGCCCTTGATGCGCGAGATGTGCTTTCGCACGGCATTGAACTCGTGGATATCGGCGCCCGAAGCCAGCAGCAGCCGGGTGGTGGCCTGCTTTTCCTCCAGGGTGATGCCTTCGGCCGGCAGCGGCAGCAGCGCCGACGCTCCACCCGAGATCAGGCAGACCACCAGGTCGTCTTTCCCCGCGCCGGCCGCGATACGCGCGATCCGTTCGGCGCCGGCCACGCCGCGATCGTCGGGCACCGGATGGCCGCACTCGTTCAGCTCGATGCGGTGCAGCTTGGCCACGTGCCCATACTTCACGTTGACGAGGCCGGCGGTGATGCGGCGCCCCAGCGCGCGCTCGGCCGCCTGCGCCATGGACGAGGCGGCCTTGCCCGCGCCGATCACGTAGATGTTCCGGAAACGCGAGGTGTCGCGCCGCTGGAGATGGCGCTCGACCGCGGCGGCGGGGCCGGCGGCGGCCAGCGCGGCCTGGAAGATGGCGCGCGCGTGTTGGCGCAGAACTCGATGGCTCATCGGATTAGCGGATGGCTCAGAATGGCTTCCACGGCGATGGCCGGATCGTCGCTTTCAATGGGAATGCGCACGCTGGCCACCCTGTACGTCGCCTGCCGCGAATGGTACAGCGCGGCGAATTTCCCGGGATCGAGCGCCAGCGGCCGGTGCGAAGCCTGCGCCGCCCGGCGCTTCACCACCTCGAACGGGCAATCCAGCCACACGGTGACGCCGTGGTTCTGGAGCAGGTCGCGGTTGGCCTGCCCGGCGAACGCGCCGCCGCCCAGCGCCAGCACCGCGGGCCGGCCGCGCTCGATCCAGCGGACGTGCTGGCGGATGATCTCGGTTTCGATGCGGCGGAACTCCGGCTCGCCGCGTGCGCCGAAGATCTCGGCGATGGTCATTTTCTCGGCGCCTTCGATTTCGTGGTCGGTATCGAAGAAGTTCCAGCCCAGACGCTGGGCCAGGTGGCGCCCGATGGTGGTTTTGCCGGAGGCCATGAAGCCCACCACGTAAATGCCGGGCGTGCGCTGGAGCTCGAGGTTCATGCGGTCTCGTTCATCTGCGCCATGCGGGCCTGGACGATGGAAGGCAACAGGCGGGCGAGCGCCACCAGAATCCAGCCTGCGCGCGGGGTCATCACGGTGCGGGCATCGCGCTCGACGCCGCGGCGGATCGCCGCGGCGCATTCCTCGGCGGTGATGGCGTACTTGCGGCTCCCCAGCACCTTGTCCGGCGCCCGTCCCCCGCGCACGTGCTCCTGAAAACCGGTCTTCACGTAACCGGGACAGACCAGCATGGCGCGGACCCCGTCGCGCCGGAGTTCCATCCGCAACCCTTCGGTCAGCGCGCCCATGGCGTACTTCGAGGCGCTGTACAGGGTGGACCAGGGCAACACGAGCTTGCCCCCGATCGACCCGATATTCACGATCATGCCGCTCTTGCGGCCGCGCATGTGCGGCACGACAAGCTGGGTCATTTCCAGCAGCGCAAAGAAATTCAATTCCATCAGGTGGCGCGCGTCTTCCATGGGCATGCTCCAGGAGGGCAGGTAGGTGCCCACGCCGGCATTGTTGATGAGGATATCGATAGCGCCAAACCGCTCCAGCGTGCGCGCCACCACGCGCCGGCGGGTATCCTGGCTGGTGAGGTCGCCCGGCGTGACCAGCGCGGCCGGCGCGGCCCTGTTGAGCCCTTCTTCGGAACGGGCGGTCAGCGACAGCTTCGCGCCCGAGCGCACGAACTCCGCGGCACAGGCGGCACCGATTCCCTCGGACGCCCCGGTGATGAGCACTACTTTGCCGTCAATTCGCATAGGGATCACATTCCTCCGCTCCCTTACGGTCGCGGCTCTGTGCGATGGCTTGTCACTGAGCCGCGACCGTAAGGGAGCGGAGCGGTCCATTGCTACCATTTCCTTCGAAACGTCATAATGTTACCATGCCGGCGCGGCTCATCCCGCTGTTCCCGTTACCGGTGGTGGTCTTTCCCAGAACGCGCCTGCCGCTGCACATTTTCGAAGAGCGCTATAAGGGAATGATCGGGAACGCCATCCGCGAGCGCTCCGAGTTCGGGGTGGTTCTGGCAAAGGGAAACGGCATCGTGAGCGCCGGCTGCACGGTGATGGTGGAAAAGGTCCTGGAGACCTACCCCGATGGCCGCATGGATATTCTGACCCGCGGCCTGCGGCGCTTCGAAATCGTGGGGCTGAACGAAGAGAAGGATTACCTCCAGGCCGAAGTGAGTTTCTTCGACGACGACGACCCCGCCCCGCCGCCCGCCGAACTGCGCGACCAGGCGCTCTCGAATTACCGCGCGCTGAGCGGACTGGGCGCTTCCCAGGCGCGCGGAGAGCCCGACCTCCACGACCCGCAACTCAGTTTTCAACTGGCGCAGGCGCTGCCGGACCTGGAATTCCTGCATGCGCTTCTGGCGCGCCGCTCCGAAACCAGCCGGCTTAAGGAGCTCAACCATTACCTGGCGGAGTACATTCCGCGCCAGCGCATGATCGAGCGCGTGAAGCGCCTGGCCCCCACCAACGGTTTCGGCGGCCGGCCCGCGGGGCTATAGCGCTGCCCATGCGCCACTTCCTGATCATTGACGCCGACGACACGCTCTGGGAGAACAACATCTACTTCGAGCGCGCCTTCGACGAGTTTGCCGGGTTCCTGGACCACTCCTCCATGACACCGCGCGAAGTGCGCGACGTCCTGGACCAGATCGAAGAAACCAACAACCAGATCCACGGCTACGGCTCGGCCAATTTTGCGCGCAATCTGCGGCAGTGCTACCAGCACTTGGCCGAGCGCGAGGTGCGCGAAGAAGACCTCCGCACCGCCATGGGGTTCGCCGAGCGGATTCTGGAATGCCCCATGCAGGTGATCGAAGGGGTTCCGGAGACTCTCGAGTACCTTTCCCTGCGCCACGATCTGACGCTCTTCACCAAGGGGCACCCGGAGGAGCAGAAGCTCAAGATCGGCCGCTCCGGGCTGGGCGTATTCTTCGGCCACGCCGCCATTGTCAAGGAGAAGGACGCCGCGGCCTATGGCCGGCTGGTGGAAGAGCGCGACATGGACCCGCGGCGGACCTGGATGATCGGCAACAGCCCGAAATCGGACATCAATCCCGCCCTCGAGGCCGGCCTGAACGCGGTTTTCGTGCCCCACGCGCACACCTGGATTCTGGAGAAGCAGGAGATCCGGCCGGTGAGGGGCAGGCTCCTCGTGGTGGAGCAGTTCGCCGATCTGCGAAAGGTGTTCTGAGGGCGCGGCAACCGCTCTCTTACGTTCGCGGCTCCGATGTGCTTTCCGAGCCGGGCCCAGAGGGCACCCCGTAAGAGAGCGGGCACAAAAAAAGGGGCAGAGCCGAAGCCCTGCCCCTTCCGTCTGGAGGTCTGCCGTTTCTACTGGAAGTTAACGGTCACCGTGTTAGACGGTTCGCCGTTCACCGTGATTCTCACGGGCACCGTGCCGGCGCCCGCCATGCTGGGCAGCGGACCAAGGTTCACCTGGTCCTCGCCGGCGAACTGCGCCTGAGGTCCGGCGTACGCCACCGGCACGCTCTGGCCGTTAACCGTGGCCGTCACGCTGCCGCTGCTCGGCCTGTACCGAATGCCGGTTCCGTACAGCACCAGGTAGACCTGGTCGGTAGCCGCCGGAGCGATCGGCACCGGGACCCACTGGCCAGTCGCGGCATTGTACTGAGCAATGGCCACCGGAGCGTCTTGCGTCCCGTTGGCGTGCACGATGATGAATTGCCCCGCCGCCAGGCCCGTGCCGCTGGAATCCTGCGAGAACAGGCCGGGCGCCGTGGGGGAGATGATGATGATAGTGGAGGCTGTCGCGCCGAACCCGTTGGTCACCGTGACGGTGGCCAACCCGGCGGCGGTATTGGCCGGGATCATGAAGTTGATCTGACCCGGCGAAACGAAGGAGAGCGGAGCCAGCCGTTGCACCCCGGCAGCGTCCGTCACCTGCACCGTCGAGCCGGCCAGCGAGGTCGGTAACGGCGTCGTGGTGGCCGCCAGAGTACTGTTCGCCAAGTTGGATCCCCAAGCAGTGGCCCAGCTATCCGGCGAGAAGTTCGAGCTGTAATAGCTGGCCGCGTTGGTAACCGTGATCTGGCTGCCAAACACGGTCTGGCCTTGCGGTACGGAAGTGCTGGTGGCGAAATTGGCGTCGCCGGAGTAGGTGGCCGTCAGCAGTTGCGGCGCGCCCGACTGGACCATCTGGTTGGTGGTGATGGTGGCGGTGTACACCCCGCCGATCATGTTAAGCGGAGCAGTGCCGAGGATCCTGTTAAACGTCGTATCCACGAACTGCACCGTCCCCGTCGGGATGCCCGTGCCCGGCGCCTGCACGACGACCACCGCCGTCAGCACTACCTGCTGGCCCGAAGTGGAGGAAACCGGCAAGGCCGCCAGAGTGGTGACGGTCGACGCCTTGTTCACGACCTGTGTGAGGGTGTTCGACGAGCTGGTGCTGAAGCTGTTGTTGGCCAGGAACGTCGCGTAGATGTTGTGCGTGCCGGGCATCAGGCCCGGAACCGTGATGGTGATGGTCCCGTTATTGGCCGTTTGCGGAGAACCCAAAGCAACCGAGTTGTCCCACAACTGCACCTGCCCGCTGGGTCCAAAGGTGCTCGGGTAGCCAACGCCCACCGTAACGGTGAACGTCACTGTCTGGCCCACCACCGACGGGTTCACCGAAGAGGTGAGCATGGTGGTCGTCGTGGCGACGTTGACGTTCACCGCCACAAAGTTGGACTGGCTGGTAACGTAAAAGCTGTCGCCTTGATACACGGCAAGGATCTGGTGGAGACCCGGGGCCAGGTTGATGCTCGGCTGGAGCGTGGCCACGCCCGAGGTCAGGCTGGCGATGCCGATTATGTTCGAGGTGCTCGCGTACGTGCCGTCAAAGAAGGAAACCGTGCCGGTGGCGTACGGAACTCCGGGCGCCTGCTGGGCCTGGACCTGCGCCGTGAAGGTGATCGGCTGGCCGGCATAGCCGGTGGTCCAGCTCGCCGTCAGACTGAGCGAGTTGGGAATCTGGCTCACTATCAGCGGGACCGTTTGCGACGCGTTCGGCTGGAAGTTGATATGGCCGGTCTGGTCCTGCGTCGGCGTATATTGCACCGAGATGGCGTGCGTGCCGACTGCCAGCGGGCCGGCGGGGGTACACTGGGACTGGCCGCCGCCACTCAGGGTGGTGTTGCAGAGTTGCGCGCCGCCATCATAGAACACCGCGGTGCCGGTGGGTTTCGGCCCGGCAAAGGTCGTATCGATGGGCGCTACCGTGACGTAGAACGTCACCGACGTCCCGTAGACGATGGGGCTCGCGGTGGCGGTCACGATAACCGTAACCGCTATCGTATTGATCCCTTGCGTCACGATCGCCGAGGTGCTGGTGTTAAAGCTGGGGTCGCCGGAGTAGACCGCCGTGAGCGCCAAGCTGCCTTGCGGCAGTCCGGTCGGAAGCAGACAGGTCGCGATGCCCGTACTCTGGGTCAGCGCTCCCGACGTCGAACACTGCAAGGCCGTGCTCCCGTTATAGAACAGGACCGTGCCCGTCGGATTGGTAGCGAGCGGAGCGCCATTACCCGGCGGGTTCACCGTCACCACGGCAGTGAGCGTGAGCTGCTGCCCGACCGTGCACCCGCTGCTCGAGCTCAGACACGAGGAAGTCACCACCGTAGTCGTATTGGCCTTGGACACCACCTGCGGCGCGGCGCCGGGCCCGGTGCTGGGAAGGTAGTTCAAGTCGCCGGCATAGTTCGCCGAAATGGAATGGCTGCCTACCCCCAGCGCACTGGTGACGTTCAAGACGGGAAACGTCTGCGCCCCCGAGACGGAGTTCCCGCTGCCAGTGAGAGGCATCGGCGCAGAGATGGAGAGAGTGCCGTCCACGAACGTCACCGTGGCGCCAGGCGACAAGCCAACGGATGACGCGGCCGTGACCGTGGCCGTGAACGTGACCGGCTGGCCGTAGACGGAGGCCCAACCGGTGCTCGACTGCACGGTGGTCGCCGTAACGGCCCTGGTAATATTAAGCGTCTTGTCGGTCAGGCCCGACGTGCTGGTGGCGAAATTGGGATCGGCCGGCGTGCCACTGGCGCCGTTGTACTCCGCGACAATGCAATGCGGGCCGACGATGGTGCCCGAGACCCCCAGAGTCTGGAACCCCGGCGTCGAGCCAACCAGGGGCACCTGGATTGACCCGGAGCCCGAGGCATCCACCGGGCCACTGGTGCCCAGCAAGTTGTGAACGCGGTCCAGCGACCCCGTGCAACTGTAATCGTAGAAGCTAATGGTGCCCACCCGCGTTCCGGAGACCAGCGGCGTCGGAAACGGCGTGACACGCGCCACCAGGAGATACGTCGGCAACCCGTAGGTGGCCGTAGACGTAGCCGGGGCGGGCGTGGTTACCGTCGTAGTGGTCGCAGCGGCATGAACGGTAAACGAGTTGTAGTTGCTGCCCGTCGAACTGGCAGTGAAATTACCGTCGCCGTGGTAGTTCGCCCCAATCGCGTGCGAACCGGTGCTGAGACCGGGGAGCGACCCGCTGGGCAGCGTGAAGGTGACGGTGGACCAGTTGCAGTCGGTCGCCGGGAATACGGGCGTGCAGGCCACCAGCGTTGCCGTCGCTCCGGGAATGGCCGTACCGCCATCGGTAAACGTGACCGTCCCGCTGGGTTTTCCGTTGTATACGGTGGTCAGGTATTGGGCGGTCACCCTCGCGGTGAAGGTGATGGGTTGGCCGTAAACGGGTGCGTTGGCCGGCGTAGGGTCGTAAGTAACGTTCACGTTCAAGCCCGACGGGTCGCCGCCGGTCGTGGTAGGAGCCGCCACCACGATCTGGTTGAGGACCGAAGAAGTGATGCTGCCGTAATTGCTGTCGCCGCCATAGAATGCCGTGATGGCATGCGTGCCCACGGTCAACAGGTTGCTACTGCTGTTGGAAACTGTGACGCTGGCCCGCATGTAAGTGTTGGGGCCCACAACCACCGGAACAAGGGTTTGCACGGTGGTGCCGATCAACTGCACACCGCCGTCGTAGAAGGTAACCTGGCCGGTCGGCAACGTCGTGGTGCCGGCCGGCGGATCCACCTCGACGGTGTACGTGATCGGCAGCCCGTACGTGGCGTTATTCGCCACACTCGTAGACAAGCTGATACCCGGCTGGACCTTGTTCACGGTGTACGCCAGGTTGCCCGTGCTGGTAGCCGTGTTGGCGTCACCGGGCGTGAACGTCGCGTGGATGCCATAGGCGCCGGGGCTGACGAACCACGGTGGGGTGGGAACCGAGATAGTGGGAGGAACGGTGCAGGTCGCCACGCCGGCCACGACAGTCACACTCGAGCAGTAGGTGGGGGGCGGGTTGCCGTTGGCAATCGGCACAAGCCCGGCGATGGTGTCTTGCGTGAAGCTCACTGTGCCAACCGGAGTGGCCACTCCGGGCAACGGAACTGCAACCGTGGCCGTGAAGGTTACGGATTGGCCGGGCAGTGCGGAAACCGGGTACGCCGTGAGCGTGGTGGTGGTCGGCGCCGCGGCCACCGAGAAGGTCAACAGCGTGTCGAGGCCCGTCCCGGCCAGGGTGTAGTTCGTTTCCGTGGTGTTCGAAAACGCTATCTGAATGGTGTGGCTCCCCACCGCAAACGTGCCGCTGGGCGCCGTACAAGTGAACACGTTGTCGGTGACCTTTAGTACCGGCCCGCAAACCGTCGTGGCGCCTTCCTGGAAGACGACCTGGTCGAGAGAGTTGGCGTTTTGGCCCGCAAGTACCGCCAACGTCGCCGTCAGCACAATCGGCTGCCCGTACGGCGGGTAGTGTCCCACCGGGTAGCTGGAGATGGTGGAGGAAGTCACCGCGTAAGGAATGGCGGTGGCGCCGACCAGGATGTGGTCGGTGGTGCCCGTATCCGCCGGGAGGTAGTTGCTGTCGCCGCTATACGAGTATTTGAGAGCTTGCTGCGACGGGTTTGCCTGAATGCTGACCGGCAGAGTGGCGGTGACCGTCACCGTGCCGCCTGGCAGCGTGACGCTGCTGGGCGTCGTCACCGTCCCACCGGTTAGCGTCGCCGGGGAGCCGATAGCCGTCCCGTTGGACGACAACGAGATCGTGCCCGTGACGTTCACGCCGTTGGCAACCCCTGCCACCGATACTAGCGGCGTGGTGAAGCTCCGGCCGAACTCGGCCGTCGCCGGATCGCTCGCGGCCCACACAAGAGTCGGAGCGGCCTTGTTCACCGTAATGCTCAGGGCCGCGGTCGGACCGGCCGCGTTGTAGTTGGAGTCGCCGAGGAACTGCGCCCTGACGTTATGCGTCCCGGCCAGGAAATTATAGTTGGCGAGGGTCGCAACGCTGCTCGGGGGCCCCCCGGCCGACACCACCGCCACCGTTCCAATCACCACGCCATTGTCCAGGAACTGCACGGACGGACTCGTGGTGTAACCCGGGCTGGGGTTAGGCGGCGACAACGAAACCGAGAGGTTTGTCAGCGTCCCGTAAGTAAAGCAATACGCGGGAGGCGTGCACCCGTTGGTGGCGCTGGACGCCACCTGCCCCAGCGTCACCGAGGCTAAAGCCACACTAATGGTAACCGGCGCGGAATAGCTGCTACTCCACGTGTTTGTGGTAGTCGATTTGTAATGTGCCTGGATGGTGTGCGGGCCGGCGATATGATACGTGTCGCTGGCATCGTATGGCACCGAGCACGTAGCCACTCCCGTCGCGCTCAGAGGCGCGTCGGGGCAAAGATTATGCGACGCGCCGGTAACGTCATTGAAGTCCACGGTGCCGGAGCCGGTGTTCGGCGTCAAATACGCGCTCGTAACCGTCGCCGTGTAGATCACCGTGCTGTTCAGGCTGGGCGTGAGGTTCGAAGCCTGCAAGGTGGTCGTGGTGCTCGCGGGGGTTATCGTCTGCCCGCCGCTCAGCGTGAATGTTGGGCCGGCGGTGAAGTTGGTATCGCCGCTATATATCGCCGTAATGTCATGCACGCCGTTCGTCAGCGTCCCCGTCCCCGGAGTTAGGGCGGTGGTAGTCCACGACGCCACCCCGTTGGTAATGGTGGCCGGCGTCGAAGCGTTCAGCGCAACGCCGTCCGCATAGAAGATCACGCTTCCGGTGGGCACGCCCACGCACAGCGTCCCGCAGCCCGACTGCGACTGCAACGGCGCGAGCGTCAGCGTGAACCTCACCGGCGCGTTGTAATTGCTCGGAGTACCGGTGGTGGTCACAACGCCGGCCGGTATCGACTGGTTCACCGTGATGGTGTTGGCCAGCGGATTCGAGAGGTAATTGCTGTCGCCGCTGTAAGTGATCACCAGGCTTTGGAGGCCCACGGCCGCCGCCAGGGTGACCGGCAATTGAGCGCCGCTGAACGTGTAGGTGCTCGGGTTCCCCACCGCCCCCGGCGACAGCGTGCCCGGACTCCCGATCTGCACCAGGCCCGGTCCCGCCGTCAGCGTCAAGGTGCCCGTCGGGGCCAGCGCGGTTCCCGACGCCGCCGCCACCGAAATCTGGGCCGTGGTCAGTTGCCCGCCGTAAATCACCGAGTAGGTGCTGCCCCCGCTAGTCGGCGACACGCTGGCCTTGGCCACCACAACAGCCGTGGCCGGGGTCGGCCCGGCCGTATTGTAGTTGGTGTCGCCGAGGAACTGCGCCCTGATGTTGTGCGTCCCGGCGGTGGGAGTAAGGACGCCCGCGGCCGGGTAGACCGCCTGGCCGGCCGTTAAGCAGTTGGTGTAACCCCCAGGTAGGTGGAACCCGGTGCAAATCGACACCGAGCCCAGCGGAACCCCATTGTCCAGGAACTGAACCAGACCCGTATAGCCCGAAGGCGGGGAATTCGGTGTGACCACTGTAAGGTAGTAGGTGGTGGCGCCATAGGTGAGCGAGGTGCCGTTGAAGGACGTCACGTTGTCCAACGTCACGTTCCCCTTATTGACAGTCACCGTAGCCGCCGGAGAGGTGCTGCCGGCGAAGTCGCCGGCAAGGGCGCCGGTTGTCGGAGCAACGTAGATCGCCTGCACGTTGTGCGTGATGGCCGTCAACTCGGTGCTTGAGCCGTCGTAGGTTTTCGTGCAACTATATACGCCGCCGACCAGGAGCACGTTGGTGCACAAATAATTCGACGTGGCGATATCCTGGAAATCCACGTGGCCCGTCGTGCCGCCCGTGCCCGGCGGCGTCACTGGCGAGCCATTCACCACCGCCGTGTACGTAACGGAGCCGTTCAGCGTGGTGGTCGTAACCGATGGCGTCAGCGCCACCGAGGTAAGCTCGGGATTTACCGTCACGGTGTAGCCGCTAACACCAAACGTGCCCCACGAGCCAGCGGCATAGTTCCCATCGCCGCTCCATGTCACGTTAATGAGGTGTGTTCCCGCTGGTGGCGGGGAAGTGGGCTGGCAGACTGCCAGTCCGCCACTGACAGGTTGATTGGTGGGGCTGGTGCCAGTGGAGCAACCCGGAATCTGGCCCGGGACAACCGTGGCGCTGTAGTAGCTGTCGAAGAACTGGGCCGTGCCACCGACCGGCCCGAGCGCCCCACTCATGTTCGACGTGAGGCTGAGCTTGTACACGATCGGGTTGCCATAAGTGATCCCCGAACTGGGCGTCGAGTACACCAACGGCGTGGCGGTCGCCAGCGACACGGTCAGGGTAGTGTAATACCCGGTAGGCGTAAGACTCTCGTAGTGGCCATAGCCGAAATAATTGTCATCACCGTTATAGGTCACACTGATAATGTTGGCGCCAGCATTCAGCCATCCGGCCACCACTGCCGCCGTATAGGTGACGCTCGCCGTGCCACTACTGCCGAGGGAAGCAATCTGGTTGGTCGAGTTAACGCCATTGAAATAAATAACGACGCCACCCGTCGGCATCACCCCGCCGAGCTCGGCGGACGCCCCGTTGACCGTGACCGTAAATGTCGTGCCCATGGTCATGGTGCTCGGGCTCACCGATACCGTTAACGGTGAAGTGTCCCCGCCATACTCCGTAAACATGGCTCGATACATTTGGTACACGTAGTCCACGGTGGTGCTGGTGTCGCTGACCAGGAAGTCGGGGTTGCCCGGGGTGTAGAAGGCGCGGATGTTGTGGACAAAGTAATTGGGGGCGATAGTACAGCCCGTGCACGGCAGGTTGCTGACGGTGATCGTAACCTGATTGGTGTTGCCGGCGGGGACGTTCAATGTCCCGGTGCCCACAATCGGAGCGCCGGCCGCGCCGGTGTCTTTCAGGGTTATGGTTCCGATGGGTGCGATAGCGGTGCTGTTGTTGGTGACCGTCACCTGAAACTGCATCGGCGTGCCGAATAATCCCGTGTAGGGCGAGGCCCCATGAACCGGATCCGTGATCGTCGTGGTGGTATTGTCCCCGGTAATGACGTAGGTTATCGCGGGCGAGCTACTTCCCGCGAAGTTCGCCGGCGGCGACGACGGCACGTACGTGGCTGTGATGTTGCTGTGAGTGCCAACCGATAGCGTGGAGATGACAATCGCCGCCTGCGCCGAACCATTCAGCGGTATGCTGGGCGATCCAAGCAGCGCGCCGTTGTCGAAGAAGGTCACGTAACCGGCGGGAACCGCCGACGAGGCCCCCACCCCGTTCGCCACGGTGGCGGTAAAGGTAATCGGCGTTCCATAAGGCTGGGACGAACCCGGTGAAGGGGACACGGCGGTCGTGGTAGTGTCGGGATTTACCGTCACCACAATGGGAGAACCGGCGGAGATGCCGTTATAGATGGAGCCGAAACCACTGTAAGTGGCAATAAAGTTGTGCGTGCCGGCGGAAAGCGTACTAGGCGTGGTATAGCTGCACGAGGAAGTTCCCCCACCACCCGCCGCCAGGGTGCAAGTGTAGCTATTTCCCTGCCCATCCGCGAACGTTACGGTGCCGGACGGATTTCCCGTATAGGTACTCCCGGTGACAGCCACGGTCGCGAGGAGGTTGGCAGCCCCGGGTGTAACGCCATAGTAAATGGAGCCCCCGCCGCTGGGCGTAATCGCGGTGTTCACCGGGTTAATGGTGTAGTTTACGACCATTTGGCAGTCGTTCCAAGTGGCGGCATCGTGGTAGACAAACAGAATCGAGTGGGGACCCGGAGTAAGGTAGAAGGAACTGGCATTGAAACTAACCGAGTAGTTTTCCGAGAATGGAGCGGTACCAACGCCCACATCTGTGCTGGTGGGGCCGGGACCACCGTTGTCGGTAGTCGTAATGGTGCCGCCGGCCGGCGCGCCCGCTCCCCCACCACCCACGGTGTCCTGAACTTGCAGTGTAAAGGTTATGCCGGATGGGTACGAGGGGCTCCCGATCCCGGGGGTCTCGGCGGCCAAAGTCATGGCCGTCGAGTCACCGTCCGAGAACAGCGTCTGCGCCTGCGACTCGCTGCCGGACGCGTTGAGCAGGAACCTCATTCCCAAGTGGCTCTTGTCTGCCTGAAAGCCGGTGAGCTTGATCTGCCCGGTTCCATCCGCCACAGCGGCGCCGGTGAATTCAATATTGTGCTTGTCGAGCGGGAAAGCCGTGACCTGGATCAAGACCTGCTCGCCGGGCTTCCATCCGGAGCCGGTCATGATCACGGGCGTCCCCGGCGGATAATCGTTCTTGTCCGTTTCCACCGTGGCGAAGCCGTATATCTCGCCGCTGGTCAGGTAGCCGCCCGCGTTCTTGCCGCCCGCCACGATCAAAGAGCCGCGCCGCAACAACGCGGCCGTGTCGCCCGAGCGCGCCGCGTTCATAGGCGCGGTCGAGGCGAACTTGCCCGTCCAGGGCGAATAGACGTGCGTCGCCGTGAGCACCTGGGAGTTGTCGGTGTTGCCGCCCACCAGGATCACGCGCCCGTTGTTGGGCAGCGTGTAGGCCTGGTGATTGGCGCGCGACACGGGCAATTGAGGCCCGTCCGCCGAGACTTGCTTGACGGGGTCGTAAATTTCCGAGGAGGCCAGCACGTTCCCGTTGGCGCCGAGACCGCCCGTGATCAGCACCGTGCCGTCCAGCAGCGGCGCTGCCGCGAAGTTGGTCCTCGCCACCAGCATCGTGCCGGCCGGCGTGACGGTGAATTTGTCGGCGTCGAACAGGTCGATAGTGTTCAGCGCCGTACTGCCGTCGCTGCCGCCCGCGATGATCACCTGGTGGTTGGGCATTACTGCAATGGCATAGTCCTTTCGGGGAGAGGAGAGCGTGCCCCCCGTCTGGAACAGGCCGTTCAGCAGGTACAGTTCGACCGAGTTGGTGGCAGCTCCATTGCTGTCGCCGCCCACGATCAGCACGGAACCCCACGGCAGAAGCGTGGCCGTGTGGCCGCTGCGCGCCACCGACATGGCGCCCGCGGAAGTCCAGGTGTCCGCCGCCGGGTCGTAAATCTCGGCGGAAGCCAGCGCGGAAGCGCCGTCGCTGCCGCCCGTCACGAGCACGCGGCCGTCCTGCATGGCCGCGCAGGCTGCGCCGGCGCGCGCCTGTGCCATCGGCGCCGCGAGCACAAATGTCCCGTTGGAGCCGTACAGCTCGGCCGTGTTGACCACACCCGAAGAACTGTAACCGCCCGCCACCAGCACGCGTCCATCAGGCAAGAGCGCGGAGCACGCCGCCGCTCGAGCGAACGCCATGTCTGCCGTCGGTGTCCAATGGTTAATTGCAACACCCGCGAACTGCGCTCTCAACAGGATCAACCAGACGCTGATCAGGAGGACAAAACCCGCTACCAAGTACTTTGCGTAACGCCGCACACTATACCTCCGTTGTCAAAAGACAATACTATACCGTTCATTCTAATATTCACGCTATAAGGCTCAATGTCAACATCTTTCGGTCAAAAAATCCCCAAAAAGTCTCGAAAACGGCGCACCAGGCCCCTTCTGCAAAAAATGTGTTGGATTTTCTGGCTGTAAGGTGCTGTCTACCAGGGGTAATCACCGGATCTCGAACCCCCGCGTAACCGCCTTCGGCGCAGCCCGTTTGCCGCCGATCCCGAGGCAGGGCCGCGGCCCCAAACCGCGCCCCACCCCTGGCGCGGCCGCCCTGCCCCACGGGAACTGAAGTTTCTACATTTTTGGTGAGAGGAGCCGCGATGTAGAGACACCACCTTTGGATAGGGCAGGCGGCGCCGTCTACCAGGCCAAACCCACTGTTACCGGGAAAGCCGCCGGCGCTTCCGGCGGTACAGCGCGATTGCCGCCAGACCGCCACCCATCATCAGTATCGTCGTCGGCTCCGGAACCTCAGCTAACTCCAAGGAATCGATCGCAAATCCAATGGGGACGGTGAGGTTGCTGGGGTTGAAAACGGATATGTAGATGCTTCTGATCCGCCCCCCCGGGTCGTAGAAACCTACATATGGCGCATCGCTCTGAGAGGTACCGGTCAGAACGCAAGGCGTGGGGGAGCTAGAGGCCAGCGTCGTGCAGGTCCCGCCGGTTCCATTAGCCGTCTCCGTGAGCGTGTACGTCCCCAGAGAGGTGCTGTCCGAGGCAAAGGCCTGTATTTTAACGACGAACAAGCTGTTGATGCCACTGAGGGAGGCGATCTGGAACCACACTCCGACCATCGGTAGATTGAGGAAAACAAGCTCCAGGGGGCCTCCGTTGGCCAACTCCAGCAAGTGGTCGTTGGTGCCGGTCGGAGTCGACGCGGAACCGAAGTGTCCCGCGAAGCTGGCCACATTGGGCGTCCCGCTAGCGCCAGGGAATACCCACGAGTGCGCAATGGTGCTGTATTCCATAGC
Source organism: Bryobacteraceae bacterium (assembly GCA_049510555.1). Lineage (GTDB taxonomy): Bacteria > Acidobacteriota > Terriglobia > Bryobacterales > Bryobacteraceae > Fen-178. The sequence continues at coordinate 139,787 of JBEKYW010000002.1, read as the reverse complement.
CAGGTCGTCCACTCGCATCACATTCGTTCCGGAACCCGTGAAAGTGGGAGCCTTCTGCACTTGGACGCCGTCGCCCCAGCTAGACCGTACATCCGGCCCGGTGGAGGTCGTTATCGGATAATTGTTGCCTGGATTGGCAGCGCCTAAACCACTTTGCCAATAAGTTTGCGCAGTGCCGCCAGGATTCTTCGGGGCGCCCCAATCGAGAGAGTCGTAAACCGTGGCGTTGATAAAGGTATTTGTCCAGCAACCATTGCTATCTCTGGCGCCGGTCGGCACGTTGACTCCGTAAGCCAGACCGGCTAGGGAGCAGTTGATAACTGGATTGGCGCACAACTCTCCCGCGGCTGCCGCCAGCAGGCTGGCAAGCAGGCACACCTGCCTCATCCGGCCCTCCGAGACACTTCGTACGCCTCTCTCAACCTGCTAAGTTTAGGACACTTCAGGGCGAATTACAAGACCCTTTTCGTGGTACCCGAATGGTATCGATAGTACTGGAACAGATGGTATTCCTGGCAGAAAAGTCTTTATTTATCAATATGTTGATGGTCAAGAACAGGTATTTGATGCGGCTCTTTGGTAATGGTACGCCACGCGCTAGCGCCGCTGGTACTAAGGCGAAAAATTCCGCCAAACGTGCCTTTTGCTACACTGGACCATGGAGTTTCACTGCTCGGGGCGCCGCTGCCTTTCGTACGGGGTCTTGAGATATTTGCCGGCCTCTTCCTGCGCGCCCTGCGTGTTGTCCTTGGTCCGAATGGCGAGATTGTACTCGTTCACGGCGCGCTCCCGCTGCCCGGTGACATCGAAAATCTTGCCCAGATTGATGTGCGCCCAGACTTCCGTCCACTTGGGCTCGAGGTCGCCGTTCAACACTTCGCGGAAGGAGTTGGCCGCCGCCTGCCAGTTCTGCTGCAAGAAGAAGACTTCGGCGATCCGGTAGTTCGCCAGCGAGCTGTTGCGCTTGGTTTCCAGGGCCTTCTGGTATTCCTTCAGGGCGTCGCCGAATTCGCTCAGCTCCGCGAACTGCTCGCCGCGGCGGATGGCCACGGCCACGCGCACGTCGTTGCTGTAACGCAGCACGCGATTGCCCGGGTCGATCACCACGTTCTTGGGCTTGCCGAACGTGTCCACCGAGAACTCCGATGAAGTCCCCACCACTTCCACGCGCTTTTCCTCCGGATTGCCTTCGGTTTCGATCTTCAGGTCCACCGGCATGCGGAACGTGTCGAGATCCTGCGAAATTTTGCCCATCACACGGAAGCCCTTTTGCGTGCGGAAAATGGTGTACTCGAGCTTGAATTCCGGCGCGCCGCTGGATTCGATCCACTGGATGAAGAAATATCCCAAATCCTGGCCCGAGACGTTCTCCGCCACTTTGCGGAAATCGTCGGTATTCACCGCCTTCCAGGCGTACTGCTGCGCGCAGGCCTTGAGGGTCTGGAAGAACTTGTCGTCCCCCATCACGTAGCGCAGCATGTTCAGCACGGCCGCGCCCTTGGAGCCGGTCAGCGCCCACAGCTCCGGCGAATAGTCTTCCAGCCGCGCCGATTGGATGAGCGGCACGTTGTCGATGGTGAGCGCCTCCACCATCAAGTCGCGCGCCTGCGATTCCATGGCGCCCGGGCCGCTCGAGTGCTCCGTCCACAGCAGTTCGGAGTAAGCCGCCAGCCCGTTGGTGAGCCACAAATGGTTGCGCGTGGCCGGCGAAACCAGCTCCTCCCACCACTGCCGCGAGACCTGGTTGGCGATCAGCCTGGCGCTGGGCTGGCGGCCGATACCGCGCGGCGCCAGAAAGACCAGGCCCGGCGCCGCATAGCCGTTGGGCGCGCCCTCTTCGGTCTCCACCACCGTCAGATTGGCATAAGGCGGCAGGCCGAACATGCCCGTGAAATAAGCCATCGCCTTGCCGATTTGCTCTCCATACGCCTGCGCCATGTCCGCTTCCGGCCCGCGGAAGTACAGCGAAGTGGTGACGCCCTCTGACGGCACTTTCACCGGATCTCCCTTCACCACCGCGAGGCTGCCGGGAAACGCCGGGTGCTCGAACCGGAATTCGAACAGGTTCTTGTCGCCAGCCGCCCGGCGGGAGTCCATCCCGCTGCCCAGCACGGTGTACCCCGCCGGCGCCGTGACGCGCACATCGGCCGCGAAGCGGTCGGTGGTATAGCCGCTCACCGGAAACCAGCGCGCCGGGTACAGCAGGTACGCGAAATCCGCATGGATGGCCGCGAACTTGATGCCATAGACCGGCGAGTCTTCCTGCCCCGTCAGCCGGCCGTCGTAGAAAAACGTGATGGTGACGGGCTGGCCCTTGGGGAGCGGCTGGTCGAAGCTCAGCCGCACCGTCGAGTCTTGCTGGTTGCGCGAGGCGGGTATCTGCCGGTCCTGGGCGTCCAGCACGCGCGAGACGTTGAGCGCGTTGTTCAGCTCGAACACCGCCGAGGTAACGTTGTCGTCCAGCGGCGCGAAGCGCACGCTGGCCTTCACCGCCAGGAATTGGGCGGCGGGCGAAACCTCCGCGTCGATGGTGTACTCGTCGACGTCGATGCGCGAGCGGCGCTCCTGCGCCTGCGCGCCCGCCGCCAGGAGGCCGGCCGCCACCGCCGCGGCAGCCGGAATACGAAGATCACGAAACATGAGCGACTTGTCCTTCCAGAATTTCTTGAATGATGGCAGCCGCGCGCCGTGGGGCGCCCTCTGGGCCCGGCGTTCCCGCCCGGGTCAGTTTCTCCCGGACCTCTGCGAGCCCGGCTTTCATCTCCGCGCGCGCGTTTTCGTCCGCCAGCAGCCGGCGCGCCTCGCGGGCAATCTTCTCCCCGGTCATTTGGCTCTGCATCAGCTCGGGCACCACCGCGCGCCCGGCAATCAGGTTCACCATGGAATAAAAGGGGACCCGCACCAGCAGCTTCCCGGCCACCCAGCTTGGCGGCGTCACCCGGTAAAAGGTCACCATGGGGGTTCCCAACAGCGCCGCCTCCACCGTCACAGTCCCGCTCGCGGCCAGCACGAGGTCGGCGTGCGCCATGGCGTCCCAGCTTTCCCCTTCAATCACCCGGATCGGCGACCGGCCCATGCGCTCCTGAAAAAAAGCGGCCCCGGTAGTAGCCGAGGCCGGCAGGATCAGATTCAACGCCTGCTCCCGGCAGAGCCGCTCGACTGCGTCCAGCACCGCGGGCAGATGGCGCGCGGCCTCGCCCCGGCGGCTCCCGGGCAGTACCGCTATTAATGGACGGCCCGCGGCCAGCCCGTGTTTCCGAAAAAAATCCTCGCGGCTGAGCGATGGCCCCACCAGCCCGGCCAGAGGGTGGCCAATGTAAGTGGTCTTCACCCCCGCGCGCGCAAAAAACTCCTCTTCAAAGGGAAAGATGCACAGCAGGCGCCGCACGGTTCGCCGCATCGTCCGGAGGCGCCCTTTGCGCCACGCCCACGCCTGCGGCGCCACCAGGTAGACCACCGGAACCCCTTGCCGATGGAGCCGCCGGGCCACCCGCAGGTGGAAGTCCGGCGAATCCGTGAGGATCGCCAGGCCGGGCTTCTCTTCCCGGGCTGCCGCCAGCAGCTTGCGATACTCGCCGTAAATCCGGGGAATGTGCGCCACCACCTCCAGCAGCCCCACCACCGCCAGGCTGGCCGCATCCACCACGGTGCGCACACCCGAGGCCCGCAGGCGCGGCCCCGTGCAGCCGAAAAACTCGGCATCCGGCATCCCGCGCCGCAGCTCGTCGACCACCAGCGAGGCGTAGAGATCCCCCGAGGCTTCGCCCGCCGATACCAGGATCTTCCGGTGCATCCAACTAAGAGTCTAAGCTTTTTCGCGGACTGCGCCGCGATTCTGGCTTCTGGCTTCTGACTTCTGACTTCTCAACATCGACGAGTTTTTGTCGATGTTGGCGCCGTAAGCGTGTAGCGTGCCGCCCTGTTACAATCGAACCACGGGGATGTCCACCGAGACAGAACGGCCGCGCACGACAGTGGAAGAGCTCGCCGTGCGCTTTCGCGCCGAGATGATTCCGCTCACCGGCAAGTTCTCCTATTTCTCCACGCTGCCGATGGCGGACGACGATCTCCGGCAGTACCTCAACGACCCCATCGCCGCCATCCCGCCGGCCGTCGTCGCGGCGCTCCCGCCCATGGGCATTATTCTGGCGCCCTACCTCGAAAAGGCCGATGGCAAGGGCGGGGACAGCGTGGCGTTCGAGCGCCCGCACGAGACCCGTTACATCCCCTGCTCGCGCAGCCAAACTGGCGGCATGACCGTGCTGGCCTTCGGCATCAAGGACATCGAAGTAGCCGCCTTTCACTACCAGTTCTACAATGCGCTGGCCGCGCTGCTGGCGGACCAATGGCCCCAGGAGGTGCAGGAGCGCTTTTACCGCACCATCCGCGAGGAGCTGAGCGCCGAAATCCACGGCGAAGTCGACGAGAAGAGCTGGCATCTCAAGCAGGCGCTACTGCGCCGCCAGAAGAACGTGCGCAAGGAGACCAAACTCTTCCGCGAGTACGCCCGCCAGGCCTTCGAGGACACGCTCACGCTCTACCTGCACGGCACCTGCTGCGACATCGACGTGGAAACCGGCCCCCGCCAGATGCCCAGCCGCTATCTGCGCCGCCGCCTCGAGCTGCTCATCTCGATCTACCCGCCTCCCGAAGGCTACGCGGTGCTCCCCGAGCAGTTGAAGGCGCGCTGAGGGCGCGAAATGGGGTCCGCCTGGGGCAGGCCGCGTGGCCTGCCTCTGGAGTTCCTAAATCTCGGCTCGGGGAGCCGGTTGGTTTGGTGGGGCAGGCGGTTTCGCCTGCCAGCCTGCGCTGGACCACGGCCAGCACTCCGCGCAGCGCACCAAACCGGCGGAAACAGGGTTCTGCTCAATGTACGCTGCGGTCCGGCCGATTTGACTCGAACGGCGCAGGTAATGGTCATAGCTCTCGTCCTGCCAAAACGGCTGCCCGGTCCGGCCCAGAATCCGGTTGGCGCTGCGAGCTGTCGATCCTTTCAGCCATCGCATCAGCACCGCTACCGGGACCTTGGGGAGAATCAGCAGGTGCACGTGGTTGGGCATGATCACCCAAGCACCAAGTTCGTAATACTGCCTCTCGTTTTCTCCGATCAGAATGGCGTGAGCCAGCAGATCGGCAACCCGAGGGTGCCTGAGCCACAGTGGTCCCGAGGAGCACCGATCCAAGGCGCGGTCCTGAGCCACGAAAGCGTGGCCGGCGGTGCGATACACCACACCATTCGCTTTGGGAGGCGGGGCCCCCCACAGGCGCCAAGTCAAGAATACGTAAGCGTCCTCGGGTTGAAAATGCGGCAATCTTCTGCGGTATTCCGGCATGGAGCGGCCTGGCAGGCGAAACCGCCTGCCCCACCAACCCTGGTGTCTCTACACTTTGGCGCCTCTCACCAAAATGCAAGAACTCCCCGGGGGCAGGCCGTGCGGCCTGCCCTTCGGTTGAGACCGCTAGCTAATACCGGTCACGTCGGTGCCCGTGTCGTTAGCAAGGGCGGCAGCCCCAGCCTCGCCGCCACCGGAGACATGGACAGTATTGGTCACGTTCCCCGTGCTCATGCTCGGCGACACGGTCACCGTAACGATAATGACCCGGTAGGTCAAGCCGGGGAGCAGCACGTCCGAGCGCGTGCAAGTCAGCGTTCCGAGAGTGCATGACCAGCCGATGCCGGAAATGGCCGTAGCCGTCAGACCGGTCGGCAGCGCGTCCCATGCCGTCACCGTCCCGCTGGTCGGCGAGGCGCCGGAGTTGGTCACCCAAATCTCATAAACGGCTCCGGTCTGGCCTTTCACGAAGTTGCCAACATGCGTGCTGGCAACGGTCATGTCCGGCCCGGAGGCGGCTGTTCCGATTACGGTGTTATCGTAGCCGTCATCGTTGTTGTTGTAAGGCGCTACAGTCAACTCGCCGCCGCCGGAAACAGTGGCGTGATTAGTCTGCGGCGATGTCGCGTCACTGGCCACGTTCACCGTCACGGTAATGGCGGGGTAAAAGGCGCCCGCGGCCAGCGTGTTGGTGTTGGTGCAACCCAGATGGCCGGTCCAACTGCATGACCAGCCGCTACCGGCGGAGAACCCCGTTTCCGTCAGTTTGGGCGTCAGCGTGTCGGTCAGGCTCACTGTCCCGCTAGTCGCCCCACCGCCGATGTTGGCCACCCTAATGGTATAACTCACCCCGGTCCTGCCTTGATACCAACTACCGCTATGACTCACGGAGACGACCAAGTCCGGCACCGGGGGCAGCGTGATATGGTCCGTGGCTGAGTCGTTGCCCGTGTCGACTTCGCCGCCGCCGGAAACCGTGACCCTATAAGTCTGCGAGGAAGCCGCGTTGCTCGAGACGTTCACCGTCGCCGTAATGGGGGGGTAGCTGGAGCCTCCCCCGGCCAGCGGGTCGCTAAGGGTGCGGGTGCAAGTCGGCGGCGTACAGGACCAGCCGGAGCCCGACATCCCCGTCAGCGTCAGGCCCGCCGTCAATGTGTCACTCACCGTCACCGTGCTGCCGTCGGCCGATGCCGCGCCCTGGTTGGTCACCGTGATGGTGAACGTATCGCCGGTGTCGCCCCGGGCGAAGCCACCGCTGTCCGTAATCTGGATGGTAAGGTCCGGCGCCACGTAAGCCCAGGCCGCTCCGACGGTGGTGTTATCGTGTGGGCCACCTACCACTGCCGTGCCCCCATCCCCGGACATGGCAACGCTAGATCCCTGTCCGGCAGCCCCTGACGAATCCGAGGCGTACAGCTTGGACGACTGGCTCCACGTCGTGCCCGACCGGGCGAAGACCCACGCCGCGCCGACGTAGCTGTTGTCGCCATATCCGCCCTCAATGGCTTCGTTTCCGTCATAGGAAAGCGCCACCGCAAAACCCTGATATACGTTCGTGCCCACCGCGGGCGTGCCGACCAGTTTGGCGCCTTGCTGGCTCCACGCGCCACCCGATTGCGCGAACATCCACACCGCTCCGGTGTTATAGGTGTCGTCGTAAGGCCCGCCCACGATAGCCGTATTCCCGTCCCCCGAGATCGCCACTGCCCGGCCTTGGTTCGCATACCCGGAAGCACCGGTGCCCACCAGTTTGTAGTAAGTGGTCGAACTGATCGTCCAGGTCACCTGGCTCCATACTCGGCCCGAGCGCTTCCACACCCACGCCGCCCCGAAACTGCCGTTGTCGTCCGGTCCACCGACGATGGCCGTGTTCCCGTCGTTGGACAACCCCACCGAGTAACCCTGCTGTGCGTTTCCAGTGTTGCCGGTGCCCACCAGTTTGCCGCCCTGCTGGCTCCATGAGGTGCCCGAGCGCACCCACACAAAGGCCGCGCCGGCGCCGGGGCCGGGGCAGCCGGACACGCAGTGGTCCCACGGGGCGCCTACGATGGCCGTGTTCCCATCCCCCGAGATCGCCACCGAATAGCCTTGCTCCGCCGTTCCGGAAACATCCCCACCGGACAGCGGGCCGGCCTGCTGGCTCCACGAGCCGCCCGATTGCGTGAAGATATACGCCGCTCCGACGCTGCTGTTCATCTCATAGGCGCCAATGATGGCCGTGTTCCCGTCCGCGGAGAGAGCTACTGAAAAACCGAAATCCCCACCTCCAGCCGTCAGTTTGCTGCCCACCTGGCTCCAGGTACCGCTGCTCGACCGCGTCCACACCCATGCCGCTCCGATGCCGCCGTTGTCGCTCGGACCGCCGACTATCATGGTGTTCCCATCGTGGGACACCGCGACCGCCCGGCCCTGCTCGGCCGGCCCGGTCGCGGTCGTACCCACCAGTTTCAACCCCTGCTGGGTGAACTGGGCCTTGGCCGGCGACAGCAGGACGCAACCCAGAAGGATCGACACCAGACCGCGAAGGAACAGCGGGCGGGCCGTCCGCCAGGAATCACCGCTCCGGAGATTGGACATCGCTCGGAAGCTCACCGTGCTACCTTGCCTTTCTTCGGCCCAGGACAGGCCGCTCCAAACATCGCCCTTGCGGGCCGGGTTCGAGAAGTTTTTTTCGCGACGCGCCATACGATTCCTCCTCCTACTTGACGGCTAGCCCGTATGCCGTCTGGTAATTCTCATAGGCGAGCTTGTAATTTGCGGGGGTGCCGCCGTAAGCCTTGTCCCCCGCCAGCATCGATGCGTTGGCAGAGGCCGTATTCACACCCGCCAGAGCCAGATTGGCGATGGTGTCGGCCAGAATGGCGCGGGCGTATTCCAAATAACCACCCTGCGTGCCGGGCAGCTCGAACTTGCCTATGGGGCCGGCCGTATTGAGCAGGTTTTCCTCCACCATCAGGCGGAATTCCAGGTTATTGAGCTGAATCGTGTTGTGCCAGGTGGCGTCGATGTCGGCCTGAATGATCTCGTTGTCCTGATCCACGCAGTCGTTGTAAAGGGCATCGAAGGCCCAGTTAAAGGCAACCAGGATCAGGTTAATGGCATAGCAAATTTCCTTGACGGGGATCTTGGTGCCCTCGCCCACTATAACCACGCACGGGTCTGGTATCGCCTCACAGATCTGGTCGGCGAAGTCCTCGATGGCTTTCATCACGCTGGTTGCCTGGCTCAACGCGGATTCCCCATCGGGAAGGCACGGCTCGGACGAGGGATCTCCGGACGCCATGTAGCCCAGAGTTTGCAGGCTGCTCACCATGTTCGACCAGTCCGGGCCACTCGGGTACGACGCCGGAAACAGCGAGAAATCCGGCGCCACATACGAGCTGATGCCGGTCGCAAAGGGCGACGACTGCGAGGCTTGGGCCATCGCCGTAACATTCCGCGGCGCTGGGTATCCGGCCATCGCCTGGCTGGCGGGCCTTCGCTGGACGGGCGCCTGGCGCATGCCTTCCACGCTGGCCTTGATCTTGTTCACCGCCGTTTGAAACCGGCGCCCATCCGGGACCGCCGTGTACCACTTCGCCAGCGTCTCGTCGGGCACCGACGCCAGCGCCGGAGCATAGTTCGTGCCCCGGTATACGTCCCCGGCCGTCATAAAATCCGACAGGGTCTGGCGGAACTCCGCTAGCGAAATGTCGTGTCCGGTCTGCGCCAGGCACGGCGAAACCGCCAAACCAGCCGCCATCAGCAAGAACAGTGAATGTTTCATCGTCTTCCTCCTTTCCCCATCGATCCCCTACGGCAACTTGGCGGCGTACCCGTACGCCGTCTGGTAATACTTGTAAGCCTGTTTGTAGCTTCTGCTGGCAAAGGCCGCGTCGCCCAGGCTCAATTGCTGCAGAGCGTTATTCTGCGCGTTGCCGATGTTCTGCATCTTGGTAATGGTTTCGGACACAATGGCGCGGGCGATCTCCAAGAATCCGCCCAGACTACTAGGCAACTCAAACAAACCGACGGGGTTGCCGGGGTTGTTCAGGTTCTCCTCGATCTTGAGCCGCAGCTTGAGGTTGTAAATGGCCACCGAATTGGCGTATCCCGCTTCGCTCTCCGCCACGTTAACGATGCGGTCCTGGGTGTCGCAATCGGTCGCCAGGGCCTCGGCCCATTCCTCAAACCCGCTGATGATCAAGGTAATGGCGAAACAAATCTCTTTGGCAGGGATTTCCGCCCCTTCTCCCAGGATCTCCACAAAGATGTTCGGGACAATCTCGCACACCGATTTGGCCATGTCCTTGATCCCCGACAGCGTGGCCACCAGCACGGTGAATTTGGCTTCCAGATTCGAGTCGCACGGGGAGTGGGCGGCGTCGGCCAACGATGAAGGCAGCATCTGGCCGCCGGAGGTGTACAGACCCGTCCAGTAAATGATTTGGGACACCATGTACTGCCAATTGAGATCCCCCGAGACCGGATCGGGGTTCGGGTAGGGCGGCGGAGTCAGCGCGTAACTCGGCGCGGTTACCGAGCTGATCCCCGATGCAAAGGGCGAAGACAGCGCCAACGGCGACGCCATGGGAGTGGCCCGCTGCTGGAGTGCAGCTATCGCCAGGCTGTCGGGCGCGCGCCGCGGGGGTGCGGGTGTTCCCCTTCCCTCTCTGGCGGCCTTCAGCGCGCGCACCGCCTCTTGAAACCGGCGTCCGTGCGGGACCCCTTTGTACCACCCCGCCAGCGTGTCGTCGGGAATGTTCTGAACCTGCACCGCATAGTTGGTGCCCCGCTGCGCGTCGATCATGGCGCCAATGTCGTAGAGACTCTGGCGGAACTCGGACAGCGAGATATCCCGACCCGCCGCCGTATTGGTCTGAGCCAGGGAGGGCGACACCAGTAGCGCGCTCCCCAATAGCAGATACAGTAGATTCTTCATCTGTTAGCCTCTTGCAAAAATGGTCACGCAGTCTCCCCGCAAAGTTTCCCATTGCCCGCGGCCGATGTCAAGTCTGGCGTACCCAGGGGTACTGGAACTCCGCGCATCTCCGCCAGCATCTGCGCGGCCACTTGCTTGCCCCGCTCCCCCACTTCGCCCGCCGGCCCCACGCATGAAGGGCAGCCCGCCTCGCACGCGCACCCCGCCAGCAGCTCCGCGGTCTGCTCGAGCAATCGCGGCGCCAGGCGGTATAGCGGCGCGCTCTGCCCCACGCCGCCCGGATACACATCGTAAAGGTACAGGTTCGGCTCGAATGTCTCGAGACCGCCGCCGGGGTCTTCGCTCAGCGCCACTCCCAGGTCCCGCGGGTCGCACATCAACAGCAGCGCGGCCACCGTGCGCAGCGCATTCCCCAGCCCCGAGATGCCGCTCTGCTTCTCGGCGGGCGCGTATTCCGCGAAGCGCGCCAGAAACTCCGCCGGGAAATGCAGCCAGAAAGCCGTGGTGTGCATCTCCTGCCCGGGCATCGAGAGCTTCCCCGCCCCCACGTTCTCGCCGGTGTAGAACTTGATCTTCTTGAAACCCACGATCTGCCGGTTCACGCGCACGTCGCCGTGCGCCCGGCGCGCGCCCTGGAGCGCTTGGCCCTCGAACTCCTCCAGCACTTGCACCTCGGTGTAGTCGATGGCGTCGGTATAGTAGTCCGACTCGACGCGCTTGACGTAGGCCTTGCGCTCGGCGTAATCGAAGCGCTCGACGTAGTACTGGCGCGCTTCGTGCAGGTAAATCGCCTTTTCGTGGAGGGTGGTCAGCGCCGTGGGAAACGAAACCTCCGCGATCACTTCCGGCTCGGCCGTCGTGTCCACCACCACGAAGTTGTCGCTGGTCACCGAGCGCAGGCTGGTGGCGTCCGCCGGATAGGTGTCCGACGTCCAGTGCCAGGCGCCCGCGGAATGGTGCAGAAAGCCCGCCTCTTCCAGAAACCGGCAGACTTCGCCGATATCGTGCCTCCCGAACTTCTCGCCGTCGCGGATGGGCAGCTCGAAGGCCGCGCACTTGATATGCGCCAGCAGGATCTCCAGGTTCTCGGGATTGATGTGCGCGTGCTCGGGCGAGCGCCCGAAAAAGTAATCCGGGTGCTCGACAATGTACTGATCGAGCGGCGCGCTCGAAGCCACCAGCACCGCCGCCGAGGTGCCCTGCCGCCGCCCGGCCCGCCCCGCGCGCTGCCAGCTTGAGGCGATCGTCCCCGGATACCCCGCCATCACCACGGCGTCGAGCGAGCCGATGTCGATCCCCAGCTCGAGCGCGTTGGTGGCCACCACCGCGCGGATTTCGCCGTCCCGCAGGCGCCGCTCGATCTCGCGCCGCTCGCGCGGCAGGTACCCGCCGCGGTATCCCCGCACCGTTCCACCGGGCGCGGGACCACGGTCGCAGGCGTCCTTGAGGTACGTCACCAGCACCTCCGTGGCCAGGCGGTTGTTGGCGAACACCAGCGTCTGCAAATTGCGCTCGATGAACTCCAGCGCCACGCGCCGCGATTCGTTGATGTAGCTGCGCCGGATGCCGAGCTGCCGGTTCACCACCGGCGGATTGTAGAAAATGAAAAACTTCTCCCCGCGCGGAGCGCCGTTGCGCTCCACCAGCTCGAAGGCTTCGCCGGTGAGCGCTTCCGCCAGCTCGCGCGGGTTGGCGATGGTGGCCGAACAGCAGATGAACTGCGGCTTCGGACCGTAGAACTCGCAGATGCGCTTCAGACGCCGCAGCAGGTTGGCCAGGTGGCTGCCGTACACGCCGCGGTAGTAGTGCAGCTCGTCGATCACGATGTACCGCAGGCCCTCGAAATACCGCGCCCAGCGCGTGTGGTGCGGCAGAATGCCGGTGTGCAGCATGTCCGGATTGGTCAGCGCCACGTTGGCCCGCTGCCGGATGGCCTTGCGCGCGTCCTGCGGCGTGTCGCCGTCATAGGTGAAGGCGCGGATTTCCGAGCCCATCTCCTCCACGGCGGTCTGAAATTCGTGAAGCTGGTCCTCGGCCAGCGCCTTGGTGGGAAACAGGTACATGGCGCACGCCCCCGCGTCGCCCAGCAGCCGGTTCAGCACCGGCAGGTTGTAGCACAGCGTCTTGCCGCTGGCCGTGGGCGTTACGATCACCACGTTCCGGCCGCGCTCGATCTGGTCGAAGGCGTCCGCCTGGTGCGCGTACAGCCGCGCGATGCCCCGCTTCTCGAGCGCCGCGCGCAGCCGCGCGTCCACCGCCGCGGGAATCTCCGCGTACATCCCCTCGGTTGCCGGCTGGTGGTGGATGGCCCGGACGGCGGAATCCGGCTCCTGGTGCGCCGACTGGAAACGGGTCACCACCGCCTCCAGCGAGGGTTTTCGGGAAACTGCCAGTTCCTGGGAGAATTCGGGAAATCCGAGCGACAGGTTCATACGCGCTTTCGCCTTTTCTTTGCTACCTTACAACGAAAGCTGCGCCGAAAACAAGGGGGGCTGATTGTGTTTTAGCGCCCGCGCATGAACTCGTAGCGCTCCAGGGTGGCGGCAACCCGATAGGACCGGGGTCCCTCTTCCCTGCCGAACTCCATCGGGTCGGTGCGCAGGATCTTTCCCATGCAACGCAGGTTGATCACTTGCGCTCCTTGGTGCGTCAGCGTAACCACGTACTCGATGGGACCTTTGAAATCCGGTTCCCGTTCCGTGGTAAAAAGCACCCCGCCCGAGCTGATGTCCGTGGTGAGACCAGCCAGTGCAACCCGTTCGGCGCCGGAACGTGTGATGGAGAGGGGGAGCTGGAGTTTGAACCGCCGGCTTTTTCGCTGTTCCATGGGTCGCTCTCCATGCTAAGGGCAACGCCCCAATCAGGTCAATAGACCGCGCCTCCCAAGCGCCTCGCGAAGTACTAGCCTCTAAGTTTCAACAGTACGGGAGCAAGACGGCGGGGCGAGGCGTGCTCGCCCCTGGGAAAAATCCTAGCTGACCTTCAGGAAAACGATAAGCAAGGTATACAGAGCCAACGATTCGATGAACGCCAGGCCGATCAGCATGGCCAACTGGATGGCCTTGGCGGCTCCCGGATTGCGAGCCATGCCTTCCACCGCGCTGGCCACCGCCTTGCCCTGCGCCAGCCCGCAAAGGCTGGATGCAATCGCCATCGCGAAACCGGCGCTGATGGGCACCCAATGACCGCCGGCGGTCGGATTATTGGGTGTCTGCGCGCTCATTACCGAGCAGGCGAGCAACAGCATCGCCAGCACCAACAGCAACTTCTTCGTCATTCGATTCTCCTTGATAAATCGCCCCAGGAGGTGGTCCCCGGACACCGTGCAGCCGGGCTCACGCTGTAAGGCGGCATAAAGCCGGTATTAATGCTCGTGCGCCACCGCGCCGCCCACGTACACCATGGTGAGCAGCATGAAAATATAAGCTTGTATCAATCCAACGAAAATATGTAGCCCCATGAAAACCACCGGCACCAGAAAGAAGGTCAAGCGCAAGAACACCGTGGTCACCTGGTCGCCGGCAAACATATTCGCATAAAGACGGACGGTAAGAGAGAGACAACGCGCCAGGTGGCTGATGATCTCGATCGGCAGCATGAGCGGGGCCAGCCACCAGACCGGCCCGGCAAAGTGGAGCGGGTACTTGAAACCGTGCGCCTGAATCCCCATCAGGTTGTAATAAACGAAGGTCGCCAGCGCGCAGCCGGCCGTCACCGAAGGGTTCTGCGTCGGAGACTCGAAACAGGGAACGATCCCGATCAGGTTCGCTGTCAGAATAAAAAGGAAGATCGTTCCGAAGTACCCCATGTATTGAACGCCGTCCTGACCGATTTGATCTTCCGCCTGGCCGTGCACAAACTCGTAGATCAGCTCGAAAGTCTGCTGGAAGTTGCCCGGCCGGTCGGCTGACAGCCGGAACCGCAGAAGAGCGGCCACCACCATAAGCAACAGGACCACCAGGAACTGCATGACCACGAAGTTCGCCCATGGCCGCGGATCGGGCGGCACGCCCACAAATCCCAGAATCGAGTTCCCCAACGCGGCCAGGCGGTCGTTGAAGAGCTTGGTGACCCAGAGTTCAGGTTCCATACACCACTTCGAAGAAGATTTCCACGACTACCGCTGTCACTGACACGAATAATCCCGCGAGAGTGGCTCCCAGGCTGATGGAAGAATACCTCAATATAACATAGGCCGCGCCGCCCAACAGCAAGTAGCGGAACCCCGCCAGCACCGCCAGCCGCGGGCGCGCGCGTTTGCCGCCCAGCCCATCCACAACGTGTTTCAACCATCGGAAATTGAGCCATGAGATGGCGGCGCCGAGCGCGAATCCGGCGCCCACCCTCCAGCCGCGCCACGCCAGCGCCGCGATCGTGCCGCCCCCGGCGATGGCCAGCGTCACCTTGAAAATGCGCGACGTCACCCGTTCGTAGAACTCATCGTCAGGATTCGTTATCATCCGTGTCCTTCATCGCCTGCCGGATGAACTGCACAAAACCGGCGACGATTCCCAGTATCAGAAACGGAATGTACAGCCAGTGAGTGCCGAAAGCCTTGTCGAGCAGGTAACCAATGGCATAGCCCGCAAACGTGGCCGCCGGCGGCAGAAATGCCAGCGAAGTGTATTCGCCCGCCAGCACCGTGAACGTCTTCTTGCGCCGGGCCACGATCACAGTTTAGCCCGCCCACACACTACTTCGGATACGTCGGCGCCGACACCGCCGTCCGCTCCCGTTCCAGGTATGGCACGCCCTTCACCATCCAATCGGGCGCCGGCGCGCCCTTCAAGTAGTGATCGAAGTACTGTTGCAGGCGAATCGTGTAATCCTTCTGGTCGGCGCGGTTGCGTAGCCCGTGCGGCTGGCCGTTGTAGTTGAACAGGTAGACTTCCTTGCCCAGGCGGCGTAGCGCCAGAAAGAATTCCACTCCCTGGTACCACGGCACCGCGTCGTCGCCGTCGTTCTGCAGGATCATCACCGGCGTCTGCACCCGGTCGGCCCAGAAGATCGGCGAGTTCTCGATGAATCGCGTAGGATATTGCCAGATGGAGCCGCCGATGCGGCTTTGCGTGCGCTCGTATTGGAACTGCCGCGGCACTCCGGTGCCCCAGCGTATGCCGTCGTAGGCGCTGATCATGTCCGCCACCGGCGCGCCCGCCGCCGCCGCGCGGAACCGGTTGGTTTGCGTCACCATGTACGCAATCTGGTAGCCGCCCCAACTGTGCCCCTGAATGCCAATGGCCTTGTCATCCACGAAGCCTCCATCCACCACCGCCTGAATCGCCGGCAGCACGCACTTGAGCGCGCTCTGCCCGGGGTAGCCCAAGGTGTACACAATGTCCGGCGTCAGCACCAGGTATCCATTGCTCACGTAGTAGCTGATGTTGATGGACTGCATGGGGCGCGGGTCCACGAAGCGGTTCACGCGGTCCGTGAGCCGCTCGTAAATATAGACGAGGAGAGGGTACTGTTTGTGCGGGTCGAAGTTCTCGGGCTTGTAAAGCGCCGCCGTCAGCGGCACGCCGTCCGCATTCTTGTACCGCACCACTTCGGACGTGCCCCACAGCATCTGTGCCTGCTGCGGATTCGCGTTGCTCACCTTGGCCAGTTCCTTGAAATTGCCGTCCGTGGTGATCAGGTCGGGAAATTCGGCGAACGCCTGCTCCGTCAGCAGGTACACGTCGGCGTCCTTGGCCTTCGCCGGCAGCGTGAAATACTTCCGCGCCATCACGAGCTGTTTCGGCTCCCCGCCCTCCAGCGACCCGCGGAAGAAGCCGCTCTCCCACGTTTTCAGGTTCTCCGCGAACAGCAGCAGCGGCTTGGCCGGATCGATCCAGCGCTGGCGCGGATCGGTCTCCAGGCGCACGCACCTGAGCCGCAGGTTCTGTTTGCGCCCATAGCCGCCCGTGATGTTCCTGGCGCCCGCGCCGTCCGGCGAGACGCGCCAGACATCGAAGCGGTCGTACAGCAGCACCGATTGGCCGTCCTTGGTCCAGCCCGCCGAGCCATAGGATGCCGGCGTGCCCGGCGTGTCCGTATCCTCGTTCCAGAACTTGACCGGAAGGCCGGCGGTCAGATTGACGGTCTTCCCGTCGGGGACCGAAATCGTGCTCCAGTCCTTGCCGTCGAACATCAGCAGGTATCGGCCCGATGGCGACCACGTGAGGGTGCCGCGGTGTTTCTTCGCCACCAGCTTCCGGGCGCCGGTAGTGGCGTCGATGACGTACGCATCGGCGTAGCGCTCGTCGTAGTCGGCCAGCGGCCGGTATTCGCGGTCGTCGCTGCCCAGCACCCATTGCGCGCTCTCCGAAGGCGTCACCTCGGCCACGGCGCGGTCGCCCAGTTGCACCACCTGATGTTCCGGAATCAGGTAAGCCGCCAGGTAAGTGCGGTTGCGCT
The DNA here is from genome assembly GCA_049510555.1 of Bryobacteraceae bacterium. Taxonomy (GTDB): domain Bacteria; phylum Acidobacteriota; class Terriglobia; order Bryobacterales; family Bryobacteraceae; genus Fen-178. The sequence goes on along the minus strand of JBEKYW010000002.1, from coordinate 123,134 downwards.
CGCGTTCCGCGCGCACCTTCTGTATGGGCTGAATGTAGTCGTCTTTCCAGGACCACAGATCCACCACCGCCTTGTCGTCGGATGAGGCATCCGCGCCGCTCTCTTCCGTCTTTTCGGGGGCGGGCGGCGCACAGCCGAAAAAGATGCGCGTCCCGTCCTTGGAGAAACTCAGGTTTCCCTTGTCGCTGATCGCGAATTCCTTCCGGAAACCGGGCGTGTCCGAAGATGCCACTTCCTCGGCGGCCGCCCGCCGGTCCCAGCGGTAGAGCTTCCATTTGGGCGGTTTGGCCGCGGCGTCATCGCGGTCGCTCAGGAAAACCATGGCGGTCTGGCTCTCGTCCCAGGTCAGCTTGGTGTACTTGCCCTTGCCGCCGAGCAGCGTGGCAGGTGACTCGGCGGCTCCGGTCCCCACCACAAACACGCCATTGCCGGCCGTATCTCTCGCCGAGACCGCGTAAACCAACTGTTTGCCGTCATCGGCGAGCGAGAACTCCACCACGTCCGGGAAAGTACGCTCCGTGGAATCCGCCAGGCTGCGGAGCACCAGGTCGGTGCCGAACTCCGGGCGCGCTCCGCCTCCGGCCGCTGCCGCGCCGCCACCGGGCCCAGAGGGCACCCCGCGGCCGCCCCGGCCGCCCTGCTGATCGGCGTCGCCGCCACCCTCTTTTTTCGGCGCTGGTTGGGCCGCTTCCGGCCTGGTCTCGGGCGTCTCCCGCAGGTAAGCCAAATAACCGGCGGCCTTCTCCGGAAGCTGGAACCGCTTCACCCGGTCGATGCGCGTGGCACGGCCGGAACCCAGATCCACGATCACCATGCCGTCCTTCGGCATCTGTTCCGCGGTTTTCTTCTCCTTCTTCGCCTTGTCGGTATCGGCCTTGGGCGGGAACGTGGAAAACACCACCGTCTTGCCATCCGGCGAAAACGCGCTCGTTACCGCGCGCGCCTCGGGCGGCGGCCCTTCTTCCGGAGTGGCCGCGGGCGCCGGCGCCGGCCGCGCCCCGGCAGGCTCGCGCTGTTCCTTCCCGGTCGCCAGGTTGCGAATCACCACCACGCCATCGCCTTCCTGTGGAAACAGCCCGTAAGCCAGGAACTTGCCGTCCGGCGACAACCGCTGGCTCGAAATCGAGCGCCAGCCGTCGTAATCGTTGTGGTTCAGGGGCCGCTTACCCGTCTGGGCAAGCGATAGAGGAAGCAGCGCTGCCGTAGTCAGCAGCCATGCGGGCAGGCGAAGCGAAAACCGGCGGTGAAACATGATGCCGGTATTGTAGCGACTAGCAACCATCCTGGTTGCCGGAATGTGGTGGCGTTGTATAGTCAGGAGTATGGACGAGCGCGAGGACCTGCGGCGCTGGGTGCGGACGTGGAAAGATGCGGGTCCGGAACTCGAGGCGATCCGGCGCCGTGAGATTCGCGAGGCGGACAACCTGCAAGTGCTCGCGATTCTCGAAGACGCCTTCAACCATTCACTGCGCACGCTGCCACCCCGTCCGTCGTCTGGCATGGTGGAGATGCAGGCGTGGTTCAGGAAGCTGCGGCGCCCATGAACGATCTGTTTCGCGCGGCGAGGCAACTGCAGGAGTTCTGCGACGCACAAGGCTGGCGTTCGTGCTTCATCGGCGGGCTTGCGGTGCAACGATGGGGCGAGCCGCGGCTGACGAGGGATATCGATGTAACGCTACTTGCCGGATTCGGGAATGAGGCTGCCTTCGTCGACCCACTGCTTGCGGCCTACGATGGCAGGATTGCGGGTGCCCGCGATTTCGCGCTGCGCCACCGCGTGCTGCTGCTGCGTGCCGCGGGCGGCGCGGGCATCGATATCTCCCTCGGCGCCCTTCCGTTTGAAGAGAGCGTGGTGCGGCGCGCGACCGCTGCTCCGTTTGGTCCGGAGGTGGAGCTGCGGACCTGCTCGGCCGAGGATCTCATCGTGTTGAAGCTGTTCGCTTCGCGGCCCCTGGATATGCACGATGCCGAGGGAGTGGCAATCCGCCAGAAGGGCAAGCTCGATTGGACCTATATGGAAGAACAACTGCGGCCTCTATCGGAGGTGAAGGCGCAACCTGAAATGCTGGAAGCACTGGCGCGGTTGCGCCAGCTCTGATCCGCCCCGTCCCCCTATGATCCGCATCGAATCGCAACCCTGGGCGGCCATGGTTTCGCACGCCCGCCAAACCTATCCCAACGAGTGCTGCGGCGCCATGCTCGGCTCCATTCACGGCGCCGAGAGAATCGTGCAGGTGGTCATGCCCTTGGAAAACGTCTTCGACGGCGTCCAGGCCGCGCGCTATGAGCTCCGCCCGCAAGACCTGCCGGCCGCCGCCCAAGCCGCGCGCGCGCGCCACATGGACCTGGTCGGCATCTACCACTCGCACCCCGATTGCGGCGCCTATTTTTCCAAGACCGATTTGCGGAATTCGTGCCCGTGGTATTCCTTCGTCGTGCTCTCCATCCGGAAGGGCGAATTCCACCACGCCAAGAGCTGGCTGCCCAACTTCGAGCAGACCGAAGCGGCCCCGGAGGAGTTGATTTATTGATCTGCCTGGAGTCTTGATTTCCACCCCCCCTGCGGCAGTTCACCGGGGGCAGGATGCCGTGACTGTTGCCGGCGCCTACCCCGCCTTGCGCCCCACGATGAGCGCTTCCCCGCAGTAGCGCCGCAGGCGTGGCCAAGCCGTCAACAGCCGCTCGTCCGTCCATTCCAGGCCGCGCAGCATTCCCCGCACCCATCTTCGCGAGAAGCGCCCGCGAAACAGCCGTTTCCCCATCGCCAGCAAGTTGTGCGGATAGACCTCGAGCGACCCCAGCAGCGGTCGCAGCGCATCCACATCCGAGTCGTTCAGGATGATCCCTTCACCCTGTTCGGCAGGTTCCCTCGACGCCCACCGGCGCAAGATGCGCGCCGCATTCAGCAGCGGGTTATTGCCGTAGGTCTCCACCAGCACCAGCCGCCCGCCGGGCTTGAGCACGCGCAGCAGCTCGTCGCGCGCCCGCGGATATTTCAGCGTGTGATGCAGGGCGAAGCTGCCGAAGACGAGGTCGAATTCGCCGTCGCCAAAGCAGGACAGGTTGCTGGCGTCCCGCGCCACCCCTCGCACGCGGTCCGCCACGCCGCTGACCGCGGCCCGCCGCAAACCCAGTCGGATCGCCACCGGCGAAAGATCCAGCAGTGTGACCGACGCGCCTTCCCCGGCCAGCATGAGGCCCCAATCCCCCGTGCCGCATCCATAATCGAGCGCCTTCCGGCCGGCAAGAGGCTCGGAAAGCAAGTAGTCGAGCGCGGCCCGATACACCACGCGGCGCTCGTAGCCCGGGTTGGCGGGATCGTCCAGGCCCGCGGCCAAAGTTCTCCGGTCGCACACCAGGTCCGCATCCGGCAATTCCAGAAACTGCCGGTACTGCGCGTCATAGAATTCCCGCTCCTGTTCGGCAACCAGCGGCTGCACGGGAGACTTCCGGTCAATTGGCTTTTGCATTGGGTCCGGCTACCGGCTTTCTTACCAGGTATACTCCGCATTCGTCAATCGCGAAGGCGTCCGCCGCAGGCGCGGGGCCGGTATCGCGGCGAGCGCGAACCCAAAACACCAGGACCTTGGCATCACTGCACGCTCAGGCCTACCACGTTCGAGGCCACTCCGTCCGCAACCAGGTACACCCGCACGCTGCCCGCGCCCGCCAGGCTCTTGGGAATCGAAATGTTCACCTGGTCCAGCCCCGCAAACGATGGCGACGGTCCGGCGTAGAGCACCGGCACGCTCTCGCCGGCGACGAAGCATTGCACCGCGGCAGCGCCGCGGATACCCGTGCCATAGAGTTCGATGTACAGCGTGTCGCCCGCCGCGCCCAGGTTCAGCGGCACGGGCAGGCAACTCCGCGCAGCGGTTCGATCGCAGGTGAATTCCTGCTCATTCACCCTCTGATTCGATGAAGTCACGCGATAAGCGTTGGCCGCCGCTACGCCCGCGCCATCGGCGTTCATGCTGTATAGTCCGGGATTGGAAGAACCGATGGTGACGGAGCCGGTCAGCACCGCCGTCGAATCGTGGAGCACTTTGATTTGCGCAGTTCCCGCGGCCAGCCCCGCCGGAACCAGGATGTTCGCCTGCCCGGAAGCCACCGCGAGAAGCGGTGCAAGCTGGGAGTTGCCCGCGCTATCGGTAATCTGAACCGAGGTCGCGCCTAGCGACGTGGGAAGCGGCAGCACGGTGGCGACAGCCGACTGGGAAGCGATCCCTGGGCCGAATATCGCCACCAATTCCTGGGGCGCCACCGGACCCGGCGCATAGCTCGCGCTGTTGACGGCCACCGCCACCGTGGCTGCATTCAGGTCCACCCGTAGTACGCTGTACGCGGGCACTGTGACCGGGTTTGAGGAGGTAGACGTCTGGACCGAGACGGCATTGGGGTTCGACGCCGTGTTGGCGGCGGTGGGATCGGAACCGGCGATGAACTGCACGGGCATTGTCCCAGACGCCGGGACTCCGCCCACGCGCACCGTCACTTGGTGCGCCGCAGCGCTCTTGTTCGTGATCACGAGGCTTTGCTGGCCGTTGGCCCCGACATATGCTTGGGCGAAGAGAGCTGGAATCTGTCCCAGACCGGTCGCCGGCACGGTTGCGCCGCCGGTCACGGTGGTGGCTGCCACCTTCGTCGCGTTCTTCAGAACGCCGTTCAGGACCGCCAATCCCAGCGGCTGCGTGGTTGTGAAGAAACCGAAGTTCAGCGTGAGCGTGTTGATCGTGGTTCCGCGGTTGTAAGCGTTCTGGGCATCCACGTAATGCGCCGCGGCGGCATTCACGCCCGTGGTGCCGGAGAGGGCGTGCATCCCCACGTACAACATGGATGGCACCTGCGACATGCGCATCACGTATTCGGCCGCGTAGATTGCGCCATAAACCGTTCGATCCGTCACCGAGCTGCCGTCGCCCAAGCCATCGTTGGTGGGAAGAAACTCCGAAATCAAGAACTTCGTTCCAGGGTTGTTCAGCGGCGCCAGATGGCCGGTCACGTAAGCCGACGTCTTCGAAGCCAGCACTGCGTTGTCGTCCGCCATCCACTGGCTGAACGCGCCCGTGCTTTGCGGGGGGTACTGATGATACGTCACCGCATCCCAGTATCTGTCCGGATAAGCCGCGATCTCTTGATCCCATGGCGGATTGGGATTGGTGCCGCCCGCGTCCGTGAAGAAGATCGCGACTACCGCATCGGGATCGGCCGCCTTGATCGCGGCATAATACGGCTTCATCTTCGCCACGTAGTCGGCGCCCGAGGAGAAGAACTGCTTGTAGAAATATGGCTCGTTGGAGAGTTCCCACACGGCCACCGGGATATGATTCGCCTTCGCGAAGGCCGCCATCCGCCCAGCCGATTGGGGCGTGTCCGTGTACCCGTTGACGTCCACAATCAGTTTCGCTCCCAGAAAATTGGCGCGGTTGGCGGCGTCCACGAATGAGCCGCCTCCTTTTCCGTTGACCCATGGAACGGATTCTGTGAGAAGTGTGTCGATGTTGGTGCCCTGGAACTGGGCGGCCCAAGAGGCGACCATCAGCCCGGTCTGCCAGTCGAAGGCGTCGGCGAAGATGCCGCTCGGGTAGCGCACCCACCCCGGCGAAAGCTGCGCTGCGACGTTATTGAAGCGGTAATCGAAGTACTCGACCGGAAAAGTAACCTCGTCGTTGAAACCGCTGAAATTGGAATTGAGCGCCGTGGTGTGCGCGGCGTCGACATCGATGGTCGCGGGAACCTGGCTCAGCGCGTTCAGGCTGCTCATGGCCGTCGCGAGGAACAGCCGGACGAGAGACATCTTCATGGGGCAAATACCCACCACCATGTGAACCCCTTTGGCCCGCCACAAGTTGCTCGGCTGAACCTTGGCAAGCCGTTTAGGCGTGTGGTGGATTCGCCAAATACTGGCCGAAAATGGGGCCGGAAATGGGGCAGCCTGAACTGCGTCATTTTCGATTTCCGCTGGACTGAAAAAGCTTCCCCGGTTTCGCGGCGGCGAGGACCCGGCGACACCTGGCGGACTTCTCTCAAGGCCATGTAAGTAAAATAAACCAAGAGCCTTATTCAAGAATGGCTTCGTTCCGCGCAAATCGGGCAAGCGCCGCCGCCGGGCCCCGAAATGGCTTCGTTTCGCACCCATGCCTCGCGCCCTCGAACCCACCTCCACGCGCGCCGGCGCAAAAAGCTATGCTGTAAATTAGCTGAGCGATGAACATTACCGAACTCTTCATCCGCCGGCCGGTCATGACGACGTTGGTCATGATGGGCATCCTCCTGTTTGGAGTGGCGGGCTACCGCGCACTGCCCGTCAGCGATCTGCCCAACGTCGACTTCCCCACCATTCAGGTGAATGCCAGCCTCCCCGGCGCCAGCCCCGAGACCATGGCCGCTTCGGTCGCTACACCGCTGGAGCGCCAGTTCACCACCATTCCGGGCCTGGATTCGATGACCTCCACCAGCGCGCGCGGCAACACCAGCGTCACCCTGCAATTCGTGCTGGACCGCTCCCTGGATGCCGCCGCGCTGGACGTGCAAGCCGCCATCGTTGGGGCCCAGCGCCTGCTGCCTATTGGCATGCCCAGCCCGCCGACGTTTCGCAAGGTGAACCCGGCGGACATGCCCATCCTGAACTTGACTCTCAGCTCGCCCACGCTGCCCCTCTCGGCGGTGGACGAGTATGCCGAGACCATGATCTCGCAGCGCATCTCCATGATTGACGGCGTGGCGCAGGTGTTCGTCTTTGGCGCCCAGAAATTCGCCGTGCGGGCACAGCTCGATCCCAGCCTCATGGCCGCCCGCAACATCGGCATCGACGACGTAGAGGCCGCGCTCTCCCTGCACAATGTCAACATGCCGACCGGCACTCTCTGGGGACCCAGGCAGGCTTACACCGTTCAAGCCACGGGACAGCTCGGAAGCGCCGCGGAATATCGCCCCCTCATCGTCGCCTACCGCAACGGATCGCCCGTTCGCCTGGAGCAACTGGGGCGCGTGATCGACAGCGTCGAGAACGACAAGGTCGCGGCCTGGTACAACGACAGGCGCACCATCTACATGATCGTGCAACGGCAGCCCGGCAGCAATACCGTGCAGGTGGTGGACAGCATCAGGGAACTGCTGCCCACCTTCCGCGAGCAACTGCCGCCTTCGGTGAGCCTGGACGTTCTCTATGACCGGTCGCAAGCCGTTCGCGAATCCGTCAATGACGTCAAGTTCACGCTGGTTCTGACGGTGGCGCTGGTGATCATGGTGATCTTTCTCTTCTTGCGGAACGTCTCCGCCACCGTGATTCCCTCGCTGGCGCTGCCCATGTCCATCATCGGCACGTTCGCCGCCATGGCGCTGGCGGGCTACACGCTCGACAACCTTTCGCTGATGGCGCTGACGCTTTCGGTCGGTTTCGTGGTGGACGACGCCATCGTCATCCTCGAGAACATCGTCCGCCACATGGAAATGGGAAAGCCGCGCATGCAGGCCGCCTTCGAGGGAGGCAAGGAGATCGGCTTCACCATCCTTTCCATGACCCTCTCGCTGGCCGCGGTATTCATCCCCGTGCTGTTTATGAGCGGCATCATGGGCCGGCTGTTCCATGAGTTCGCCGTCGTCATCATGGTGGCCATTCTCATCTCCGGCGTCGTCTCGCTGAGCCTCACTCCCATGCTGTGCAGCCGGTTCCTCAAGCCCGTGGGGGCGCGGCAGAACGCCTTCCAGCGCTCCTCCGAAAAGGTGTTCGAGGGGACGCGCAACCTCTACGGGTGGACGCTCCGCGGGGTGATCCGCCACCGGTTCCTCACCATGTTGACCGCGGCCGGAACGCTGGCGGCCACCATCTATCTGTATGGGATGGTTCCCAAGGGCTTCATTCCCAACCAGGACACCGGGCAACTGAGCGGGTCGACCGAGGCTCCCCAGGACATCTCCTTCGATGGCATGGTGCTGCGGCAGAGGGAGGCGGCGGCCGTGATTCAAGCCGATCCCGACATCGAGGCCTTCTCCTCGAGCATCGGGCAGGGTGGCGGCATTTCCTCCGGCAACCAGGGGCGCTTCACCATGCGCTTGAAGCCTCGCAGCCAGCGGCGAACGACACCCGATCAGATTATCGAGAGATTGCGGCCCAGGCTGAACGCCATTCCCGGCATTCGGACGTATCTTCAGAATCCGCCGCTGATCCGCATCGGCGGGTTTGTCAGCCGCAGCCTTTACCAGTACACCTTGCAAGGGCCCAACATCGGCGAACTCTACCGGGCCGCCGACGCTTTCGAGAAACGCGTGCGGACCGTGCCGGGCCTCACCGACGTGAACAGCGACCTCCAGATTTCCAGCCCCCAGATCACCGTGGATATCAACCGCGACCGCGCCTCTTCCCTCGGCATCACCGCGAGCCAGGTGGAGGACGCTCTGTACGACGCTTATGGCGCGCGCGAAATCTCCAACATCTACACCCCCACCAACACCTACTACGTGATCATGGAACTGCTGCCGGTATACCAGCGCGATCCCAATCGCCTGCCCCTGCTCTACATTCGCTCCAACAAGGGGAAGCTGGTGGCACTCGACTCGGTATCCAGGCTGCGCACGGAAGTCGGCCCGCTCACAGTCGCACATCTCGGGCAATTGCCGGCGGTCACGGTCTCGTTCAACCTGCTGCCCGGGGTTTCGCTCGGCCAGGCCGTCGAGAGCGTCCAGGAACTGGCGCGCGAAACCCTGCCGGCCACCATCCGCACCAGTTTCCAGGGAATGGCCGCGGCATACCAGTCCTCGTTGCGCGGCATGGGAGTGTTGCTGGTCATGGCCATTCTGGTGATTTACATGGTGCTGGGGATTCTGTACGAGAGCTTCATCCACCCCCTCACCATTCTCTCCGGCCTGCCCTCGGCCGGCCTGGGCGCTCTGGCCACGCTCCTGATATTCCACAACGAGCTCAACATCTACTCGTTCGTCGGCATCATCATGCTGATTGGGATCGTGAAGAAGAACGCCATCATGATGATCGACTTCGCGCTGGAAATCCAGCGCACCCAGGGCATTCCGCCGGCCGAGGCCATCCACGAGGCTTGTCTCGTGCGCTTCCGGCCCATCATGATGACCACCATGGCCGCGCTCATGGGCACGCTCCCCATCGCCCTCGGGTTCGGCGCCGGCGGAGAAGCGCGCCGCCCGCTGGGTCTGGCGGTGGTAGGCGGCCTGGTGGTCTCGCAACTGCTGACGCTCTACATCACGCCGGTCTTTTACACCTACATGGAGCGTTTCCGCAACCTCGGCGGGAGGATGCGGAGCCGCCGGCGCCTGGCGGCCGCCGAGGTGGTCTTGCAGCCGTGAGCCGGCCGCCAAGGCCGAATTGCTACAATTGTTCTGTAAATGGAACTCGCCATTCAGGTCAGGATTGAGGAGCTGCCGGAAGGGTTGTACCTGGCAACATCCGATGAACTGCCAGGGCTGGTGGCACAAGGGCGTACCGTTGCCGAAGCTCTGGACATCGCCCGGGATGTGGCCCGGAAGATCATCGAAGCTCGCAGCGAGCGGGAGGGACCAATCCGGCTTGCCTCCGTCTCCGAGCGGCGCGATTTTACGATCGTGGTGGCCGCCTGAGGCGGGCCGTCTTGCAGGTTTCCACTACCGCGAAATCGCGCGAAAGCTGAAGGCATTCGGATTCCAGTTCGACCGCCAAGCCGCGGGTAGTCATGAAATCTGGTACAACCCCGCGGCAAACCGGTACACAACGATTCCAAATCATCCCGGCGACATGCCGGAAGGAACGCTACGAGCCATTCTCAAGCAGGCGGCGATCGATCCGGAGGCCTTTCTCGCCGCGTGATATTCAGCTCATAGCGGAACGATCGAGTGACCGGCGCGTCGCGGGGGAGGGAAAGGAGACAGACGCATTTCTTGCCAAACCCACAAAACGCGTCTGTCCGATTTTCCCGGCATCGACTGATTTCCCCCGTGATAATCTCCAAGAGAGTCCCGCTATTGGCGGCCGCGCGCTTCGCCCCAAGCCAAGACCGGACGAAAAGGAGAGATCATGAAAACGCTATTGCTGGCCATGGTTCTCGGCGCGCTGACTTTGCACGCCCAGGTAGATCCGCTGGAAGGACTTTGGCAAGGATACGACGGAGAATGGGGCCATGTTTCGCGACAACTCGTCGCTCTAGCCGAAGCGATCCCGGCTGAAAAGCTGGCGTGGCGCCCGGCGCCTGGCGTGCGATCCACCAGCGAGGTCCTGATGCACATTACGATGGCGAACTTCTACTTGCTGAGTGTCACAGGCCCCAAGATGCCGGCCGACCTCACGTCCGCGGACATGGAAAAGACTGTGACCGCAAAAGCGGAAGTTATTAACTGGTTGAAGCGCTCGCTGGATGCCGTCAAGAGCGCTCGCGCGGGCCTCAAACCCGCCGATCTCCAGCGCAGAGTCAAGGTCAGCGGCAGAGATGCCACCGTGGATGGCATGTACCTCCGAATCATTATCCACGCCAACGAGCACATGGGACAATTGGTGGCTTACGCACGCATGAACGGCATTGTGCCGCCGTGGTCAGAAGGCGGCGGAAAGTAGACGCTTGAAAATCTGGCCGCAATGCACCAAGCGGCCGCAACACACCCAGGGAGCGCGCCCGTCCCCCCGCCCCCCGCCCCCCGCCCCCGGCCCCCGACCCCCGGTCCCCGTTTGACTTGCTCTCTGCCCCTTCGTTATCCTGAGTTTTTCGCGGTAGAGGCGCGGCGGCCATCAGTAGCCAGGCTGGAATTCCGGTGAAGCTCGGAAGCCTGGACCAAAGGGGCCGATCGTTTTCCCGCCGAAACCGGGGGGAAAGCTTCATTCCTTCCGGTTGGGGAGTCCGGTCAATACCGGCTCACTGTCACCCGTTTCTCCGGCGGGTGGAGCGCTATCGGGAATGAAGGCCGCGCGCATTCCGCGCGTTCTTTTCTTCTCTTTCGCATTCCTCCCCCGGCTGGCAGCTTATGAACGTCTTCGAACTCACGCGCGCGTTGGTCGATATCGAATCCATCACCAACAACGAGGAACGCATCGCCAATTACCTTTACGATCGCCTGGCGCGGCTCGCCGCGCGGTTCGGCGGCCAGGTCGAGCGCATGGAAGTCGAGCCGCGCCGCTGCAACGTCTTCGCGCACTGGGGCCGGCGGCTCACCGTCACGCTTTCCACCCACATGGATACCGTGCCGCCCTTTTTCGCGTCGCGCGACGATGGCGAGCACATCTGGGGCCGCGCCGCCTGCGACGCCAAGGGCATCATCGCCTGCATGATCAAGGCCGCCGAGGCGCTGCTCGAAGCCGGCGATCGCAATTTCGGCCTCCTGTTCGTGGCCGGCGAAGAGCGCAACAGCGCCGGCGCCTACCGTGCGGCCCGGACGCCGCGCGGCTCCCGCTACCTGGTCAACGGCGAGCCCACCGGGAACATGCTGGCGCTGGGGTCCAAGGGCGCGCTGCGCTACGAGGCAGTGGCCACCGGCAGGATGGCCCACTCCGCCTACCCCGAGTTGGGCGATTCGGCCATCCACAAATTGATCGACGCGCTCGCCGACATGCGGCGCCTGCCGCTGCCGGTGGACCGGCTGCTGGGGCCGAGCACGATCAACATCGGAACGATTTCGGGCGGGCGGGCGCCCAACGTGATCGCGGACGAGGCGCGCGCCGACATCATGCTCCGCCTGGTGGGCAAGTTCGCCGGCATCAAGAGAGCCCTGGCGCGCGCAGCCAAAGGGCGCGTGGAACTGCGCCAGGTGATCGAGATCCCCGCCCTGCGGCTGAATTCGGTGGATGGCATCCCCACCACGGTGGTGGCGTTCACCACCGATATCCCGGCCTTCGGCGGCCAGTGGGGCGAGCCGTTCCTGATCGGGCCGGGTTCCATCCACGTGGCGCACACCCTCGAGGAGCGCGTCGCCAAATCGCAATTGACCGAAGCAGTCGAACTCTATCAGCGCATCGTAAGGCAACTATGCAAACGCGAATCGAAGTAGGCATCCTGGGCGCCACCGGAATGGTGGGGCAGCATTTCGTCGGGTTCTTGCAGGACCACCCCTGGTTCCACCTCAAGTGGCTGGGCGCCAGCGACCGCTCCGCCGGCAAGAAGTACCGGGACGCCATGACCTGGCACCTGGCTGGCGCTACGCCGGAGTCCGTCGCCGATCTCACCGTGGAAGACTGCCAGCCCGGCAACGCTCCGCGGCTCCTGTTCTCCGCCATGGATGCCTCCGTCGCCACCCAAATCGAGCGCGCTTTCGCCCAGGCCGGCCACGTGGTGGTTTCCAACTCCAGGAACCATCGCATGGAGCGCGATGTGCCGCTGCTCGTTCCGGAAATCAATCCCGATCACCTGAAGCTCGTGCCTACGCAGCAGCGCGCGCGCGGCTGGAAGGGGCAAATCGTCACCAACCCCAATTGCTCCACGGTGGTGCTCGCCATGGGCCTGGCGCCGCTCAAACCGTTCGGCATCACCCGGGTGATCGCCACCACGCTGCAAGCTATCTCGGGCGCGGGCTACCCCGGCGTGGCTTCCATGGACATCGTGGGCAACGTCATCCCCTTCATCGTCGGCGAGGAAGAAAAGATGCAGCAGGAGACGCAGAAGATCCTCGGCGAATTCCGCGGCGACCACGTCGAGCCGCTGCCCGCCCAGGTGAGCGCCCACTGCAATCGCGTGCCGGTGGTCGATGGCCACACCGTGACCGTCTCGGTGGAGCTTTCTTCCAAGCCCTCGGAGGCCGATCTGCGCCGCGCTTTCGATAGCTTCACCGGCGTTCCGCAGCAGCGCCGGCTTCCCAGCGCTCCACTGCGGCCGGTCATCTACATGCAAGAGGCCAACCGCCCGCAGCCGCGCAAGGACGCCGGGCGCGAGCGCGGCATGGCGGCCTTCGTGGGCCGGCTGCGCCCCTGCCCGGCGCTGGGTTACAAGTTCGTCGCCCTGGGCCACAACACCGTTCGCGGCGCCGCCGGCGCGGCCGTCCTGAACGCCGAGCTGATGCATTCGGAAGGGATGCTGGACTGATGATCGTCATGAAGTTCGGCGGCACCTCGGTCGAGTCCGCCGCCGCCATCGAGCGCGTCGCCGGAATCGTCCAGGCGCGCCGCGAGCGCCGGCCCGTGGTGGTGGTCTCCGCCATGGGCAAGACCACCAACAAGCTGCTGGCCATTGCCGCATCGGCCATCGAGGGCCACCGCGAGGAGTACCTCCGCCAGATCCACGACCTGCGCGATTACCATTCGCGCGAGGCGCGCCTGGTGATTCCGCCCGGCCAGCGCGCCGAGCTCGATCGCACGCTCGACGAGCACTTCCAGGAACTCACCGAGCTGGTGAAGGGCCTGGCGGTGCTGGGCGAGCTGACGCCCCGCTCCATCGACGCCATCTCGAGTTACGGCGAGCGCCTCTCCAGCTTCATCGTGACGCTGGCGTTCCAGCACTTCGGCATGCCGGCCGCGCATCTCGACTCGCGCCGCGTCATCGTCACCGACAAGCGCCACACCCAGGCCGCGCCGGATTTTGCCGAGACCTACGCGCGGCTGGCGGCCACCGTCCCCGCCATGGCCCGCGGCGCCGTGGTGGTCATGGGCGGATTCATCGGCGCGACCAGGGACGGCGTCACCACCACGCTGGGCCGCGGCGGCTCCGATTTCACGGCCTCCATCGTGGGCGCGGGCATCGGCGCCGAAGAGATCCAGATCTGGACCGACGTGGACGGCCTGCTCACCGCCGACCCCACCATCCTGCCGGGCGGCCATCGCGTGAAAACCATTTCCTTCGCCGAAGCCGCCGAGCTGGCTTATTTCGGCGCCAAGGTGCTGCACCCCGCCACGGTCCTGCCCGCCATCGAGAAGAGCATCCCCGTGCTGATCCTGAATTCGCGGCGGCCCGAAGTGCCCGGCACGCGCATCGTTTCCCAAGCCGTGCCGTGCGCCAACGTGGTCAAGTCGATCGCCTGCAAGCGCCAGATCACGCTGGTGAACATCCAATCCACGCGCATGCTGATGGCCCACGGCTTCCTGCGCCGCATCTTCGAGGTCTTCGACCGCTTCGAAACACCGGTCGACATGGTGGCCACCTCCGAGGTCAGCGTCTCGCTGACCATCGACAATCCCGCGCGCCTCGACGCCATCGTGGCCGAGCTCGAGCAGTTCGCCGAGGTCGAGATCGAGAGGGACCAGGTGATTGTCTGCCTCGTCGGCGACAACATCCGTCATACTCCGGGAGTCGCCAGGCGCGTCTTCAACGCCCTCGACGGCATCAACATCCGTATGATTTCGCAGGGCGCGTCGCTGCTCAACATCAGTTTCGTGGTGGCCGAGTCCGACCTCTTCCGCGCGGTCCCGGCGCTGCACGAGGAGTTCTTCTCCCAGCTCGATCCGGACGTGTTCGAGCGAAAGGAGGCGGTCGATGCCTGAGCTGGCAATCGTGGGCTACGGCAAGATGGGCAGGCTCGTCGAGCAGCTTGCCCCCGAGTACGGCTTTAGCGTGGCGCTCAAGCTCGACGAGTTCAACAACGCCGCGTTTGTTGGTCTCACCCCGGAAAACTTCCGGGGCGTCGAGGTGGCTATCGATTTTTCGATCCCCTCGGCGGTGCCCCGCAACGTCGAGGGCATCGCCGCGCTGGGCGTCAACATGGTGATCGGAACCACCGGCTGGCTGGAACACCTGGAAGCCGTCCAGGCCGCCGTGGCCCGGCACGGCGTCGGCCTGGTATGGAGCCCCAACTACTCCGTGGGCGTGAACGCATTCTTCCGGCTGGTGTCGGAGGCCGCCCGCTTGCTGGCAACCCAGCCGGAGTACGGCGCCTGGGCTTGGGAGATCCACCATTCCACCAAGAAGGACGCGCCGTCGGGCACCTTACTGAAGCTGGTGGATGAGATGAAGAAGGCCGGCTACGCGCGAACCATCGACACCGGTTCCAACCGCGCGGGCGCGCACCCCGGCACGCACGAGATCGGCTTCGACTCTTCCGCCGACACCATTACGTTGCGGCACACCGCGCGCAGCCGCGAAGGTTTCGCGCGCGGCGCCCTGAGGGCCGCGCAGTGGGTAATCGGCAAGAAAGGTTTTCACGAGTTCGGTGAGATTGTATTCGGAGGTGGCACATGTTCACAGGATGCGGCACCGCGCTGGTAACTCCGTTCCGGCGCGACCTTTCGCTCGATGAAGAGACGCTCCGCAAGCTGGTCCGGCGGCAGATCGAAGCCGGCGTCAATTTTCTGGTCCCCTGCGGGACCACCGGCGAAAGCCCCACGCTCACCCGCGCCGAGCATCTGCGCGTGGTGGAGATCACGCTGGAAGAGGCCCAGAGCAAAGTCCCGGTGCTGGCCGGCGCCGGCGGCTACAACACCCACGAGGTGATCGAGCTGGCCCGCGAGCTGGAGCGCATGGGCGTGGCCGGCATCCTTTCGGTGACGCCTTATTACAACAAGCCCACGCAGGAAGGGCTGTGCCGACACTACGCAGCCATCGCCGCTTCAATCCGCCTGCCCATCGTGGTGTACAGTGTGCAAGGGCGCACCGGAGTGAACGTCGAGCCGGCCACGCTGGCGCGCCTGGCCGCCATCGAAAACATCGTGGGCGTGAAGGAGGCTTCCGGCAACATCGGGCAGGTGGCCACCATCCTGAACGAGGTCCCCTCCGGCTTCACGGTGCTTTCGGGCGACGACGCCGTCACCATTCCCCTGATGGCGCTGGGCGGGCGCGGCGTCATCTCGGTGGTCTCCAACCAGATTCCCGGCGAGATGACGCAGCTTGCGCAGGCCTGTCTCGGCGGAGATTTCGAAACCGCGCGCCGCATCCAGGCCCGCTACCTGCCGCTCATGAACATCAACTTCGTGGAGTCCAATCCCATCCCGGTGAAAGCCGCGATGGGGCTGATGGGGCTGCTCGATCCCGTGTGGCGCCTGCCCATGACGCCGCCCAGCCCCGCCAACCTGGCGCGCATTTCGAAGGTTCTGGAGGCCGCCGACCTGCTGCGGAGGACCTCCGGTGCAAGCTGAAATCGAGCGCCTCTTCGAGCTGAAGCCCTCGGTCTACACGGACGAGGATTTCCGCCTGTTCGCGGAGTTCAAATCCGCGCTGAACGAAGGCCGCGCGCGCGCCGCGGAACCTTGCCCCGAAACCCGTAGCGGCTGGCGCGTGAACGTCTGGGTGAAGAAGGGCATCCTGCTGGGATTCCGCATGGGCGCGATCGTCGACATGTCGGTGGATTCCGAGCGGCAGCCGTTCTTCGACAAGTCCACCTTCCCGGCCAAGCGCTTCACTGCCGAGAGCGAGGTGCGCATCGTACCCGGCGGCTCCAGCATCCGCGACGGCTGCTATATCGGCAAGGGCGTGGTCTCGATGCCGCCCATGTTCATCAACGTGGGCGCCTGGGTGGGCGACGGCACCATGGTGGATTCGCACGCGCTGGTGGGAAGCTGCGCCCAGGTGGGCCGGAACTGCCACATCTCGGCCGCCAGCCAGATCGGCGGCGTGCTCGAGCCGGTGGGCGCCCTGCCGGTGGTGGTGGAAGACGACGTCCTGGTGGGCGGCAATTGCGGCATCTACGAAGGCACCGTTGTCAAGCGCCGCGCGGTGCTCGGCACCGGCACCATCCTCAACCGCTCGACCCCGGTCTACGACCTGGTTCGCAACACCATCCACCGGGCCACCGATGACGAGCCGCTCATCATCCCCGAAGCCGCCGTGGTAGTGGCCGGCGCGCGCGCGGTCTCCAGCGGCCCCGGGAAAGACTGGGGAATCTCGGTCTACACTCCCGTGATCGTGAAGTACCGGGACGCTAGGACCGACACCAAGATCCAGCTCGAGGATCTACTAAGATAGGTCCAATGCCTCGGATTCTGCTGGCCGACGACGATGTGGAGCAGCTCGCCTTGCGCAAGACCCTGCTCGAAGCCGTGGGGTATGAAATCGTCGTAGCCGCCTGCCCGGTCGAGACGCTCCGCCAGGTGGAGCGAAGCGGCGCGGACCTGATCATCATGGACCTGCGGTTTCCGAACGCTTCCGGCAAACCGGATTCCCGCGAGGGCCTGTCGCTGATCCGCCGCATCCGCAAATCGGGATACCAGTCACCCGTGGCGGTGCTTTCCGGTTGGCCGGAAGATCTTTACGGCCAACCCGAAGAGGAGATGGTTTCGCGTGTGATGGTCAAGCCGGTGGGGATGCCGGTGCTGCTCGAAATGATCGAAGAGCTTACTTCAGCTTCCGCGCCTTCTCGAAATCTTCCTTGAGCTTGGCCGTGATCTTATCGGCCACGTCCGCGCTGGCGCCGTGGAATTTCGCGCCCAGGCTCTCCTCGGTGGCGGCCCAGATCACGTCGCCATCCTTGTTCACCAGGCGCACCGCCGCGATGGCTTCATGGCGCCGCTCGGCCGCGTGGTCCGATTCGCTTTCCCCCAGGCCGATGCCGGCGGAGTCGCCCCGCGCATACCGGGTGCTGCTGCCGGTTCGCACGCCCAGGTTGGCGTGCGCGTTGATGCTGTCCGAAGAAGTGTGCGTTTCCGTGAACACCAGGTCCTCGGCGGCGCCGCGCAGAATGGCGTCCGCGCGCTCCTGGTTCTCCGTGAGGATGAAGAGCCTGGCGCTCTCCATGCTGCTGATGAGGATGTCGCGCATCTGCGCGGCCGTTTCGCCTCCTGTCAGCCGGTCCACGTAGACGCGGCGGATGGAGAGCAACTGGCGGAGGCTGGCCGCTTCGATGGCGGCCGGCGAGGGTGGATCGTCGGCACCCGCGGCGGCCGCCGCGCCCAGCAGGATAGTCAGCAGTATTCTCGTCACTTGGCCCCCTTCCTGGCTTCGTTGTCCTGGTACTCGACGCGCCGGCCGGTGCGCGCTTCCAGGCTAGCCAGCACCCCGCGGATATCGCCCTTTTCCACCCGGAACACGAGCGCCTGCTGCTTGCCTGCGGCATCCGTATACCCGATGGTGACGAAGTGCTTGCGCGACTTGCTGAGCAACAGCATGGGCGAAACCAGGACCGCGGCGGCGTAGCGGCGGCTCACGTTCTGGCCATACTCGAGCGTGTCGATCTTCTGGAACGGGATGCGCACCTCGGTCTGGCCGGAACGGAACACCAGCGCCTCCGCGCCGGTCAGGTCCAGGCGGGCGGCCGACTTGGCGGGCACCCCGGCGAGCGTGCCGCCGATAAACTGCGCCTTTACACCCGGCTCGGCGGCCATGAGGGCCACGCCGCCCAGCAGCAGCAAGCAGGCTCGGATCATGGGCTGTATCAGGAAGTAGTGGCGCGGCGGAGCAGAGGTTCTCAAGAAATGTTTAGCAGCACTTGGGGCGCGCGTACCGGGCGCTCTGGTGTTTTTCGGAAAACCGCCGCCATTCCGCGGCGGAATGCGCGCGGCCGTGCCCGTCCAGATGCCGCTGGTAGGCGCTCTCGTCGGCGAGCTCGCGCAGCAGCGCCCATATCAACTTGCCCAGGCGCTTCATAATTCCTCCGCCCGCAATTGCGTAAGCACGAACGGCGCTTCGCACACGCGGGCTTCCCGCGTGCCTCGCAGGATTCCCACCCAGACGCGTGCCGCAGGTTGCTCTTGTGTAGATTGCGGGTGGCGGGGACATCGGTTGCCATGTAACCGGCGCGGAACAAACCCAAATTCGACTGACGCTCGAACCGGCATCCCACAAAGGGGAGGAACGAAGCCGATTTGACGATGCGAAGGGCGTCGAGCAAAAGTGGGGTGAGAATTCGAGGGATCGGGGTTTGGCTGGGGTTGGACACACTTCGGATGAGAGGAACGAGTCAGGTGAGGATTTCGTTGCGGCGGCCGGGGCTAAGGGACGCCCTTCCCCTCGGTTTGTCGCCGTGCGTTTTTTCCGGCCGCCAGTGATTCGAGCCGCGTCTGCGAGTCAGGGATAGACGCTGGTTGGCGCTACGTAAGCATTCGATTCGACGCTTGGCCCTCTGAAGACCTACGGGGAGCCGTTAGGCCGATCCCGCGGCATTATGGAACCAGTTCCAATGTCTCCCGTCGCCGCTGGTCGACGCAAAGCCTTTCTAGGGGCTGCCGGGAGTTCATTACCACCTCAGTTGCAACGCTTCCAGGCCTGGAAGAAGACTGTTGAGGCTGCGCGACCCAGGGGGTACCCCGCGGCGCAGGCCTCTAATCCGATTCCAGAATAGCAGGCGGGTGGCGGTGGGCCGGGGATGAAACGGGAGCAAGGTGCTTGTAAGTCACTGAAGGGACAGGCGAGAAGATTTTTTTGTTTTTTTGTGAACGGAAGAAGGCGATTTTCATTCTTCGGGAGGAGCGAAGCGGAGTACCTGTCTTCTGGCAAAGGCGGAGACTGCCGCTTTCTGCCAGCGAAGCTGCGGGCGTATAATCTCTACCATGACTCTCAAGAGTGCGGCGTTGTTCGCATTGATCGGCACGACTCTGCTGACCGTTCTGCTGGCGGTGGGCTTCATCCGGGACGTATCGAATTTTCTGGCTGGTGCGATTGCTGCGATAACGCTGTTGATATCCCTAATTCATTTGCTGGCAAGCCTGAGTGTGACCGTATTCCTGTACGTGTTCCACAAAGCGCAGTCTTGAATCCGCAGAGCGCAGCACGGTTATCAGGCTGGGGTTATGGCGGAAGCCGATCAGGAAGTTCATCCAGATTGGGCATTGCGGCCACCACTCCTGCTCCGGCTGAAGATCGGGCCGCTCGAAGAGCGCCCGGGGGGTACTGCCGGCGTGACACGGCGGGAATTTACCCGGGAAGAGTGCAGAAGCTGCACATGGAGGTGCGCGATTTGCTGCTTCTTCGACGTTGACCGGTAGAGAGTCAACCTCCCAGATACTCGACGTGGGCGTACGTGCCTAACCGCGGGTTGTATGCGAGATACCAGCCAACATGGTCGGGGTCCTCGTAGATCACGATCTGATCGCCAGCCCAGTTCCTGCCCGCGACGATGTTGTAATCGTACGGGGCGATGTCCCAGTAGAAATTGCCGAACCAGAAGCGTTCCCGGTTTCCTCCCGCCAGCACGAAGACATGTTGCGGTCCAAAGCCACCGGTGAAGCGCCCGTGTGCCCACGGCTGATCGCGGTGGTAATGCGGATCGTTGGCGCCAGGTTTTCGCTGCCTCAGCACGTCGGCGCCCGGCGACTCTACTTGTCCGCCTCTCGATCGTAATGGAGGCAAACGTGCACTATTAAACTTTGGAGGAACATCTTGACTACCTTAAAGACATTAACGGAACAGGCGTCGGAGCTTGGCAAAGAGGCCAAAGAGTCAATGGAGGAGTTGGGCCGGTCCGCCGGCAGAAGACTGGATGAGGTGCGCGATGAGGCAGGGGGCGCGCTCCATACGGCTGCCTCGTCCGTTCGCACAACAGGACGCCAGGGTTCCGAAGCAATCGACGACCTCGCTACCAGCGCAGCGGATCGACTGGATGCTACGGCATCATACATCGAAGATCATGACCTGAGGGATGTATTGACCGGCTTGCGGAGGTTTGGCCGCCGGCATCTGACAGGCTCTCTGGTGGCCGCGGCCGCGATCGGCTTTCTTGCCGGAGTCGCCTTGAGCCGAGTGACACACTCGTGCGGAAGAGCACCTGAAGGCACATAGCTGTAGTTTTGCCGGCGCGGCCTCCCCCAACTGTGGCCAGGCGAAGCAGTCATCTCCGCAAGGGAATGAACGGCCGAAGCCATAAGGGGACCCAAATGAGGCTCACTGTAGCGGGTGGGCGAGTCGTCTTCTAAAGCGGATCATCGGGCGGGTTGACACCGTAACCGATGGTTTGTCTATTGCGTTCCTCTTGCGCCCCTGCCCGGGGCTACGCCAACCGTGCATACGTTCCCGACGGGTTGCGCCGAAGGCTGACGCCTCGGGCTATTTTCTTTCGCGCTCCGGGCTCAGCCGGCCGGTCTTAGGTTATCGCTTATTCGACTTGCGCCGTGGGCTAAGATCCTTTGCCCTATCGGGCTCAACGCCAAAGTGAACAGCATTGCCGCTAAACCGAACTCAACAGCACTTCGCCCGCGTATATCTGGCCCTCAGCCGCTCTTCGGAAAACCGCCGCCATTCCGCGGCGGAATGCGCGCACCCGCGCGCCGCCAGATGCCGCTGGTAGGCGCTCTCGTCGGCGAGTTCGCGCAGCAGCGCCAGAACGAACCTGCCCAGGCGCCTCATAACTCCTCCGCCCGCAATTGCGTAAGCACGAAGGGCGCTTCGCACACGCGGGCCTCCCGCGTGCCTCGCAGGATTCCCACCCACACGCGCATGGAATCCAGCAGAATCGTCGCCACCAGCACCAGGAAGACGAGTGGACACGACGTTCATGGACAAATCCATGTACTTGGTGACGAAGCGAGACGGCAAGCCGCTCTCGGAGAAGGACGGCCCATTTCAGTTGGTGGCGCCGGGTGAGCAGAAGGGCGCAAGGTGGGTTTGGCAGGTGACGGCGCTGACGATTAGGCAAGCGAATTGAAGCGCTGGAAGCACAGGATCACAGACAGGTAAGTGCAAAAGTCGGCTTGTCTGGAATCCGCACTCATGGCTCCGCTTCCGATCCCGGCAGCAACCCGGCGCTTGGCTCGTGCGAGAAGCGGCATTGCGACCAGTGAAGCCGTGCCGATGACGATGCCGGGGTGCTTCGGCGTTCTCCAAGGACCAGCCCCGATCCAGGTTTTGTGCAGATCGGGGCCGCTATTAAGATCCCGCTACCAGCGTTTGCGCCCGAAGCCGCCACCACCGCCGCTCGAACGATCCGCTTTCGGACGTGCCTCGTTAACGTTCAGGGTACGGCCACCAAGATCCGTGCCGTTCACGGCGGCAATCGCTTTCTCGCCCTCTCCATCGTTTGCCATCTCAACGAAGCCAAAGCCACGTGGTTGGCCCGTGTCACGATCCGTGACGATGTTGACACGACCGACAGTCCCGTGGGTTTCAAACAACGCACGGACAGATTCTTCCGAAGCCTCAAAACTGAGGTTTCCAACGTAAATATTCTTCACTTTAGTTTTCCTTTGCTGATTTGAAGGCGGCAAATTTGGAAGGTGGACGAAGGTAGCGGAAACAACGCTAAAGAGGTCAGCCTTGAATTAGCAGGAGCATCAAACCAGAGCTATTATAGCACAGGCACGAGTGTGTTATAATATTAACAAAGTTAATTCTTCCAGCCTTTAGCTCCGCGCGCCGTCCGATCCCGGCAAAGGCTCGGTCCTGCACCAGTCCGATAGAAGAAAGGAGCGGCATCTTTATGTTGTACGACAGCACGAAGAGCCTCTTGCAGAGTATTCTGCGGTCACTCGAAACAGGCGACGAGACCCGATGGGACGATCAAACCGAGTCTGGGAATGCATGTCTTTACGAAATGCACCAGATGTCCGGGCGGCTGTACAGGGCGTATAAATCCGACAGTCTCAATGCTAACTCAGTGGTGCAAAGCAGCCTTCCCGAGAAGCTGAACCGGGCCATGCCGCACGTCAGGACGATGGTGATTGCCATTCGGCATAAGGACCAAACCCGAGCACTTGAGGGCGGTAAGGCGGCTCTTGCCGAGATGAACGGCATCCGAGTGTCAAGCGGGAAGTGAGATTGCCAATGAGCCAGTCATTCACATTTGTCGACGTTGCCGGGAATCAGGCACAGTATACTGTTTTCGATAAGGACCACCATAGCGACTTCCGCTGGTCCACCGATCACGGCGATCACGGTGTTGCCCCGTCGTTCGAGGAAGCTCAGTATGGGGCAAGGACCGTACTAAAGGGCAGCATGGCGGCAAACCGCCGATCTGACGAAGCTAGAAGGATGAGTAAGTATTCCTTGCGCTGGCGACCACACTGAACTGGCCCACGTGGGCTCAATGCCAAAGTGAACAGCATTGCCGCTAAACCGAACTCAACAGCACTTCGCCCGCGTATATCTGGCCCTCAGCCGCTCCTCGGAGAAGCGGCGCCATTCCTCGGCGGAATGCGCGCGGCCGTGCGCGTCCAGATGCCGCTGGTAGGCGCTCTCGTCGGACAGCTCGCGCAGCAACGCCCATATCAACTTGCCCAGACGCCTCATAACTCCTCCGCCCGCAATTGCGTAAGCACGAAGGGCGCTTCGCACACGCGGGCTTCACGCGTGCCTCGCAGGATTCCGATCCACACGCGCACCGAATCCAGCAGAATCGTCGCCACCAGCACCAGGAAGATGCCGCACAGTACGGCGTCCAGCCGCGCGTTGAAGATCAACGCCTGGGTGGCGGCCGCGTTCGCCGCCGTGCCGGCGCGCAAGGATGCTTCCAGCCGGTCCGCCTGCGCCAGAAAACCGATCGCCGGAACGGGAGAGAAGATCTTCTGCCACGCGGCCGTGAACGTCACGGTGACCAGCCAGGCCAGCGGCACGCAGGTGATCCACAGGTATTTCGCGCCGTGCATCTTGAGCAGGATGGTGGTGGCCACGCACAGCGCGATGGCCGCCAGCAACTGGTTGGCGGTCCCGTACAGCGGCCACAGCGAGTTGATTCCGCCCAGCGGGTCGCGCACGCCTTGAATCAGGAAGTAACCCCACGCCCCCACTACCAGCGCGCTGGTGGCGACCACGCCCGGCATCCAGCTTGTCCGGCCCAGCGGCTTCCAGACGTGGCCCAGCAGGTCTTGCAGCATGAAGCGGCCCACGCGCGTGCCGGCGTCGAGGATGGTGAGGATGAACAGCGCCTCGAACATGATGGCGAAGTGATACCAGAAGCCGATCACCGCCCGTCCGCCGGCGCTGGTCGCAAAAATATGGGCCATTCCCAGCGCCAGCGAAGGGGCGCCGCCGGTGCGATAGAACAGGGTCTGCTCGCCCACGTCGCGCGCCAGGTTCGTCATGTCCGCTACCGTCACCGGGAAGCCCCACGAGGAAATCGTCGCCGCCGCCGCGGCGGGCGTGGCGCCCACGGTTGCCGCGGGCGAGTTCACGGCGAAGTACACGCCCGGCTGGAGCACGCAGGCCGCAATCATCGCCATGATGGCGACGAAGCTTTCGAGCACCATCGACCCGTAGCCCACCGGCCGCGCGTGCCGCTCGCTGGCGATCATCTTCGGGGTGGTGCCCGAGGAGATCAGCGAATGGAAGCCGGAGATCGCGCCGCAGGCGATGGTGATGAAGCAGAAGGGGAAGATTTTGCCGGCGAAGATCGGCCCCGTGCCGTCGACGAAGCGCGTGAACGCCGGAAGCTGAAGCTGGGGCCGCACGAACACGATGCCCACCGCCAGCATCAGCACCACCCCCAGCTTCACGAACGTGCTCAGGTAATCGCGCGGCGCCAGCAGCAGCCACACCGGCAGCGCGCTCGCCAGAAAGCCGTAGACGATGATGGCCGCGGCCAGCGCGATTGCGCCGAGCGTGAAAACTGGAGCGAGGCCCGCCGATTCCGCCACCAGGCGCCCCGCGAAGATCGCCGCCATCACCAGGACGAAGCCGATGGCGGAGCATTCCAGCACTTTGGCGGGCCGCCAGTAGCGCAGGTAGAGGCCCATGAACACGGCGATCGGTATGGTGGCCGCGATGGTAAACGTGCCCCATGGGCTCCCTTTCAGCGCGTTCACCACCACCAGCGCCATCACCGCCAGCATGATGATCATGATCAGCAGCACCGTAATCAGCGCGGTGAAGCCTGCCACCTTGCCGATCTCTTCCCGCGCCATCTGGCCCAGCGATTTGCCGTCGCGCCGCATGGAGGCGAACAGGATGATGAAATCCTGCGCCGCCCCGCCCAGCACCGCCCCAATAATGATCCACAGCGTCCCCGGCAGATACCCGAACTGCGCCGCCAGCACCGGCCCCACCAGCGGGCCCGGCCCGGCGATGGCGGCGAAGTGATGGCCGAAGAGAATCCACTTGTTGGTAGGCTCGAAATCGTGGCCGTTGCGCAGCCGCTCGGCGGGCGTGGCGCGCCGGTCGTCGAGCGCCATCACGCGCGCCGCGAGGAACCGGGAGTAGAACCGGTAGCCCGTGGCATAGGAGCAAGCCGCCGCCAGCACCAGCCAGATGCTGTTGATGTGTTCTCCGCGATTGAGGGCGATGCCGCCCAGACAGAACGCCGCCGCCCCGGCCACAGCGGCCCAGAACAGACGAGCCAGAATCTTCACGCTCTAAAGTCTACTAAAGGCGGCAGACAGAAGACAGGAGCCAGAAGTCAGAAGCCGGCCGCCCCACTTCTGACTCCTGGCTTCTGGCTTCTGACTTCTCCTCTTCAGAAGCGTTTCAGCGCGCGCAGCAGGGAGGCCGTGGTGCCGCCGGAATGCAGCTCCACCGAGTGAACCGGTTTCCAATTGTCGTCCATGGTCCCGATGTAGGCGGCGCTATTGCGGTCGCCGCCCATCAGGATGACGGTGTACTTGCGGTCCGGATAGCCGAGCGCGCGGCAGTGGATCTCGCCCGTCTCGCTCTGCCAGCGGTCGGAGGCGGGCTTGCCCAGTTTCTGTACTACGGCAAGGTAATCGTCGCGGCTGGTCAGATCCAGGTACTGCTGGTCCTTGGCGGTGAAGACCACGCGCTGCTTCACCTCGCCCACGCGCGTCATGTTGACGGCCGCGAGGTAGAGAATAATGGCCACCGCCAGCGCGGCGCCGACCAGCCTGAAAATGCGCCGGTCGCTGGCTTCCAGGCGGATGCC
The DNA here is from genome assembly GCA_049510555.1 of Bryobacteraceae bacterium. GTDB lineage: Bacteria > Acidobacteriota > Terriglobia > Bryobacterales > Bryobacteraceae > Fen-178. The sequence continues at coordinate 97,553 of JBEKYW010000002.1, read as the reverse complement.
CACGATGGGCGCGGGCGCGCCGCGGTCCGGAACGGCCGTCGATGCCCCGGCGGGAGCACCCACCGCCACGGGCATCTCGATCACGCGCCGCTGGTACGGCCACACCGCGCCCCCCTTGTATTCCAGCTCCCGGTTCAGGCCGACGATCAGGACCGGGTCTTCGATGCGCGACACCTCACCGATGAAGCGCCGCGAAAGCCACACCTCCGCACCGCTCTTGCAATTGACCACGAGGATCTCAGACCACGTGGCCTTCCGGAAGAGCCACTCGTTGTGCTCGATGTTGAGGATCGGCGGATAGAACGAGAATGGCCGGGTAGTCAGGTGGTCGAGCGGCGGCGGAATGGGCGGGGACGCCATGTAACGTACCTATCGTAGTGTACCTATGAAGTGGCGCACAGGAGCGGCGAGGGGTTACTTGCGCCCCACCAGCCGCAGCCGCACACTGAACGCGCGGGCCTGTCCGCCTCCGTACCTCAGGAATTGGGGCGTCCCCTGAACATTGTTGACCACGTTGGCGTTCAGGTTGCGAGTCAGATTGTTGTAGCCAAAACGCCAGGCCCACAAATAATGCAAGGCGCGAAACTTGCGCTCGAAGTGGAGGTTGAGGTTGAAGTAATCGGGGAAACGCCGGGAGTTCGGCGGACCGACCATGAAGCCATCCTCGTCCACCACTCCGAAGGGAAAACCCGTGCGGTATTCCACCAGGTACGCCGCCGTGGTGTTGCGCACGAGAAATTCGAGCTTCGCTGGCAAGAGCCGCTTGGGCAGAGGGGCCACACCCCACATGTGAACGCGATTGGGCGTGTCCCAGGAAAACGGCCCCGGCGCCTGCGGACCGAAGGTGGGGTTTTCCAGGCTGTAATCCACCACCGCGTTGGTTCGCGAAGTGGATCGGGTGTATCCGGCGAACCACTCGAACTGGCCCGCGAACGTGCGCCTCACGCTGAAATCGACCGCGTCGTACCGGTCGCGGCGGATGTTCTGCAACTGGTAGGTGGCGCCGTTGAAGAGCATCGGATCAAGCTCCGCGGCGGACGTCACGAACACGAACCCGCGGTTCCCCGTGCGCCGCGTGTATCCGGCCTTGGCATAGAACTCGTGTGGCAATCTACGCTCCACGCTGAGGCTGGCGGTGCGGTAATAAGGGACTTCGAGGGCCTGCTCGTTCACCTGGAAGGCGGTCGCGACGGGGCCGTGCACAATTCCTCCCGGCAGGAAAAACGTCGAAAGGCTCACCTGGTCCTGTTGGCGCGTGATGGCGCTCATGCTGATGGCGTCGTAGTAGACGCCCCAACCGGCGGAGAACTTGGTATCGCGCAGGTGGCGCGGCGCCCACGCCACCGAAAAGCGCGGCGCCACCTCCAGGTCCCGGACAATCTCGTTCCATTCCGCGCGCACGCCGGCTTCCAGCACCAATCCTTCGCGCGGCGCCCAGTGGTCCTGAACGTACTGCGCGGCCTCGAGGTTCTTCCGCGCCTGAAAAGGGCTGCCCTGAAAAGAAACCAGCCGGGCCACGGAACCATCGTCCCGCAGGACTTCGTAGTCGTGGCGCTCGACATGCTGGTGAAACGCCTCCCGCTCGAAGTCGATCCCGAACTTCAACTGGTGCGTGCCGAGAAGGTGCAGCGTGGGCAGAAAAAGGTTGCCAATCCATTGCTGCCGGTAGGCATGGCGGTTCAGGCTGACGAAGTAATTCCCGAGGTTGCCGAAGGGCGTGATTTCGAACATCTGGCTGCCCTGCGGCAAGTCGCGCAGCAGCGTGCGGCTATCGGCGAAGCCCACATCCAGAAGCGCTCCTCGGCCGAAGTAATGCTGGTCGCGGATGGTGCTTATGAAGAGGGTCTGGCGGTGATTGGTGGTGGTCTCGACCGGAGTCAGAATACTGAGGCCGGAGCGCGCGGTGTCGGAAAGGTTGAACAGAAAGCTGCCGGTGAGGATGTTGGCGTGGGTCAGGTTGACCTGGAAGCGCGAGAGGTCGCTGGCGGTCAGCCCCGTGGTGCGGTTCTGCCCGCTGGGCAACCCGCGAATGGTGTCGACGCTGTAAAAGGCGTCGAAGCCGTTGTGAAACCAGGCGCGGCCCTTGGCCAGCGGTCCGGAGAACTCCAGCCGCGGCGTCCATTTGTTCACGTGGAAGCCGCCCTCGGAGGAAATGCCGGGGATGAAATTGGTGGCGCCGAAGCGCCAGCGGTCGTCACCCATCTTGGTCTTCAGGTCGAGGACGCCGGCGGAGCCTCTCCCATTGTCGGCCGAGAAGCGATTGTTCTCCACGTCCATGGATTGGATGGTTTCGATGTTCACGCGCGCCTCCAGGCGGCCGGTCACGGGATCGGAAATGTTGAAACCATCGAGCGTGTAGTTGGCCTGGCTGGTGTCGCCTCCGTTGAAGTGGGCCCGGCCGGCGTTGTCCTGCACCACGCCGTCCATCATCGGCAGCGCGTTGCGGTAGTCCTGGGGCGCGGGGTACGGGATGGCCTGGATTTCGGCGTTGGAGAGTTCTTTGTGATCGGCGGGCTGCTGCAAATCGATCGCCGGAGGCGAATATGTGACGTCGATCCGTTCCGAGAATTCCTGCTGGTGGTTCAGGGTGATGGTGAGCTGAGTGGAGCCGGCGTCGAACCGCTGCCCGCGTCCCTGGTAGAGGTAGAAGCCCAGGCGCTCGGCGCGGATGGTATATTCCCCGGCGGCGGGCAGGTTCAAACTGAAGTTGCCGGCGAGGTCGGAAGAGGCCACCGCGGGAGGGCCCTCCGCGGCGGCGCGCAGCTCCACGCGCGCACCGGAGATGCCCGCCCCGTTTTCATCCACCACGCGCCCGGAGATGAGGACCTGCGCCTGAAGGGCGGCGCACGCAAGCAGAAGGCCCAGGACGGGTCGCGCGCTGTGGGGACGCCTTGCCATGGCGGGTTCGTAGGCCTGCGGTACGCCTGCTTACCGACCAGCATACAACGTGGCGCAGGGTGGGGCGGACACACCACACACAGTTGTTACAGGACTTCTGGAGCGGGGCACTGGGGAATCCCTACTCCGCCATCTTCCAGGGCGGCGCCGATGCGGAGGATGAGCGCCTCCTCGAACGCCGGGCCGATGATCTGAACCGCGATCGGCAAGCCGTTCGATCCCAGCCCGCACGGGATCGAAAGCGCGGGCAGCCCTAGCACGTTGATGCCCCGGACCAAACGGGTGGTGGCCAGGCGCACGTCCTCGTCCCGCCCTCCCAGCCGGATGGTTTTCTCGCCGATGCGCGGGGCGGTGTTGGGCGTGGTGGGAGTGATGAGACAATCCACTTCGGACCAGAGCCGATCGAATTCGCGGCGCATCTGGCGGCGCAGCCGCTGCGCGTTGAGGTAGTCGGTGGCGGGAAGCAGGCGTCCCTGGTCGAAGAGGGCCAGCACGTCCGGACCGAATTTCTCCCGGTGTTCGAGGTGCGGCTCGGCCACGGCGGAGGCTTCCGCCAACTGAATCATGAGGCCGACGGCGTTCAGCGCCGCGATATCCGGGACCCGCACCGGCTTGACCGCCGCGCCCAGCGATTGGGCTCGCGCGAAGACTCCGCGAACCGCGGATTCAACGCTGGAGTCCAGGCGCTCGAAATAGAAGTTCTCGGGGAAACCGAGGCGCAGGCCGCGAATCGAGCAGCCGTCGTCGGGAATGAAGTCGATCACCGGGAAGCGCGACGAGTTGGGGTCGCGCCGGTCGTGCCCGGCGACGGCGTTCAGCACAATGGCGGCGTCGCGGACCGAGCGCGCCAGCGGGCCCATGTGATCGAGGCTGTAGGCCAGGGGCAGAGCGCCGAAACGGCTTACGCGGCCGTAGGTGGGCTTCAGCCCCACGGTCCCGCAAAAAGCCGCGGGGATGCGGATGGAACCTCCCGTATCGCTGCCCATGGCGGCGTAGACCATCTGGGCGGCCACCGCCGCGCCCGAGCCGCCGCTGGAGCCGCCGGGGCTATGCTCCACGTTCCAGGGATTGCGCACCGGCCCGAAGTGCGGATTGGCGGAGGTAATACCGTAGGCCATCTCGTGCATGTTGAGCTTGCCGAGCATCACGGCGCCAGCCGCCTGCAAGCGTTCCACCACGGCCGCGTCGATGCCGGGGACAAAATCCTCATAGACCTTGGAGCCGCAGGTGGTGCGCACGCCGCGCGTGGCGAAGAGGTCCTTTACCGCGACGGGGATTCCGTGCAAAGGCCCGCGGTCGCGGCCGGAGGCGAGCTCGGTATCGGCCTGCCGCGCCTGGGCCATGGCCTGCTCGGCGGTGACGGTGATGAAGGCATTGAGCTTGGATTTGAGACGGGTGATGCGCGCGGTGGCCGCGGCCGCCAGCTCGACCGCGGAGACGCGGCGCGCGCGCAACGCATCGGCGGCTTCCCGAATGGTCACTCGCCGTCCTCCTCGATGCGGAACCCGGTGGCCGGTTCCACGCCGGGCGCGAGGCCCTTCACCAACGGACGGAAGTCCGCTTCCAGCGCCTCGAGCGGCTCTGCGATGCGATCGATCTCGGCGGGACCGACCTCGAGGCCGCTGGCTTTCGCGATGGCTCTCCAATCTCTCATGCGCCCTCCAACGATAGCGGATCTTCTCTGCCCTGGCGCGCGGTCCAGTGCGCCCCTGCCAGCACGATCATGGCCGCCACGAAGCTCCACAGCAGGATAGTCACGGAGTGCTCGAAAATGAAATACTCGCGGTGGAGCTTGGCCGACAACAGAGGAGCGACCAGCAGGTTGACATACTTGAGCGCTTCCAGTGCCAGTCCCACTAGAATGGCTACCGGCGCCACCCGGGCTGGCTCGATCTTCCGGTTGGGCAGCAGCCAATAGACCAGAAACAACGCCAGAATCGAGATCGGCAAGGCAGCCAGCTTGAAGAACAGCAGGTTGATCCAGACCCCAAATCGGGCGTTGATGCCGGTGGCCGACGAGAGCCACCGGGTGTTCAAGGCCGTGAGCATCAAGGAGAGCAGCGCCAGCCCGCCGCAGGCAAAGATGAGGCCTAAACTGACGAGCTGGTTCTTGATGTACGAACGGTTCTTGGCGACCCCCCAAGCGCGGTTGAGCGCGACCTCCAGCGGCTCAAAAATGCCGTTGGCCGTAATCAGGAGCAAGACCATGGAGGTGACGTGGACCGTGCCGTTCAGTCTGAACCAGGCCTGGAGGTTCCTCACCATGAACTGGCCCGGCTCGCCGGCAAAGGAATCGCCGATGGCCAGGTAAATGGCTTGCTCGGCCGCTTGCCAGTGGAGGACATCGCGGCAAAACGAGGTGATGACGATGAGAAACGGATAGGTTGACAGCAACACGCTGGCTGAGATGGCGAGGGCGTAGACGTGCGCCTCGGTTTGCACCAGGTAGTGGAGAGTAGGCCGCCAGCGCGACCACCACAGCCCGCGGTTTTCGGGGAGGATCGTGGGGAGCAAATTCCAGCTTAACTCGGGCGGTTTACCGCGGAGACGCGGAGACGCAGAGGAAGACAATGCAAGAAGGAGCAATTGGGTAAGCGGGAATGGCGGGTCTTCCCCGGGTTGGCGCGCAGAGGAGGCAGAGAACGCCGGGGCCGAGAGGGCGGAACTTGGGACTCTGGTGACCAGGAAATCGGCGACAGCATCATTTGTTCTCTCTTGACATCGATCATCGGCTTAGTGACATCATCGTAACGTGCGGACCACGCTATCGCTAGACGATGATGCGATAAGAGCAGTCCGGGCACATGCCCGGATAAACAAACTATCGATGGGCAGGGCCGCGTCGGAGCTGATCCGCCGCGGGGTGTGTTACCAACTCGGAACCAGGAAGCTCAATGGCCTGCCGCTGTTCGATGCGCCGGACGATCTTCCGGTGATTACCACCGAGCGCGTGCGGGAACTGCTGGATGCGGCCGCGTTCTGATCTTGAGGCGAAGCTGACCGGCTCCCACTCGCTCTACACGAAGTGGTACGTATTGGCAGCTTCGTCCCAGAGGATCTTTTTCTGGTTCTTGAACGAGAGCGTGGCCATGTGGCCGGAAATCGCCGCCTGCTGTCCCACGGGAGGAGGCGCAATGGGTTTCTCGTTGCCCAGCACGGACTGGATGAAATTGCGGAAGTGGTTGATGGCGCCGTCGCCTTCGTTGAAATCGTTCTTGCCGTTTAGGTGGATGGGCTGGCGGGCCTTGACGTTGGCGGGCGGCTTGCCCTTGAAGGCCTCGGGGGTGAAATACAGGTCCTGGCGGTTCATCACCTCGATGGTTCCTTCGTTGCCGCACACCTGCTCGCCGTAGCCATAGCGCTCGTTGCCGAAGTAGCAGGAATAGTTGATGTGGAAGTTGCCGGCGTACTCGTAGATGGCGCTGAAGGTATCGGGCACCTCGCGGTCGTCGTTCTTGTCGGTCCAGCGGTAGATGCCCCCGGACGCCATGCACGAGCGGGGCACGGTCTTGTCGAGCATGAAGTTGACGATATCGGTCTGGTGCACCAGCAGGTCGGTGGAGATGCCACCCGAATAATCCCAGTAGAGGCGCCACTGGAAGTAGCGCTCGGAGTCCCACGGGCGCTGGGTAGTCGAGCCCAGGAAGCGGTTCCAGTCGGTGTTCTGGGGCGTGGCTTCGGCTGGAATCACGTAGCGCCACGCGGGGTCGTTGGCAAGCGAATTGCGGTACCAGAAAGCGCGCACGTAATGCACGTCGCCAATTAGACCTTGCTGGATGAACTCCTTGGCTTTCTTATAGAGCGACGAACTGCGGTTCTGCGTGCCCACCTGCACGATTTTGCCGGACTGCTCCCAGGCGCGCACGATGTCGAAGCCTTCTTCGATGGTGTGGGCCAGGGGCTTCTCGATGTACACGTGCTTGCCGGCCTTGAGCGCCGCGATGGTCATATCGTGGTGGAGATGCTCGGGGGTCATGATGAAGACGGCGTCGACGGACTTGTCGGCCAGCAGGTCGCGGTAGTCGACGTAGGTGGCGGGCAGGTTGCCCCAGATGGTCTGCATTCGGTCTTTGGCGCGCGCGATGTAGCCCTGATAGGTGTCGCAGATGGCGGTGATTTTGACATCGTTGGGCGAGGCGGTGTGCAGCCAGTCGAGGCTGGCATAGCCGCGGGTGCCCACACCGATCCAGCCGATGTTGACTTTGTCGTTGGCGCCGCGCGCGGAAATGACCGCCGGTCCGGCAGCAATGGCAGCGGCCTTCAGGAAATCACGGCGGTTGAGCTCGTCCGGCATAAGACCTCCGAATTTGATGATAGCAGTGCGGGCCGGGCGTGCCCGGCCCCTACGGGTTGTCGCGGTAGGTGAGCGGCGGCTTGTGATCGGCGGGGACGCGCGATTTGTACTCGTGGCCGGCGCGGCGCTTTTCAAAGGCGGCCTTGGCTGCTGCGACTTGTTGGGTGTCGGTGTAGAGGTCAACCGCGGTCAGCACCAGCGATTTCGCGGCCACCACCATGCCCTTGCGGCCAATGCTCATGCCCGCGCAGGCGGCCGATTGCCAGGTGTGCGCGGGCACGCCCGGAACGAACGTCGCCGTTCCCAGCGCCGCCATGGGCACCGTCCAACTGACGTCGCCGGCATCGGTGGAAGCCGAGCCAGTGCCTTCGGTGGGGGCTTCGATGTTCTGCTGGCTGCCAAGCGGGCGGGTGCGATCGAGAAGCGTTTTCCGAATGGTTTCCGCGAATGCCTGCTCTGCGGCGGTATAGGTCACCCCGCCGACGATGCGCATGTTCTTGTCCACCAGCGCAGCCAGGGCGTCATTCGGCAGGATGTTGTATGAGCTCTCGATCAGCTCCATGTCCATGCGGGTCTCGCTGGCCAGCGCTCCGGCCTGCGCGCACTTGATGATGCGATCCCAGATCTGGTCGAGCACGGGCATGGCGGGGTGGCGCGCGTAGAGGAAGATCTCGGAAAACTCGGGGACGATGTTGGGCGCCGCACCGCCGTTGGTGACGATGTAGTGTATGCGGGTGGAATCGGGCACATGCTCCCGCAGGAACTCGACGGAGTTGGCCATAATCATGAGACCGTCCAGGGCGGAGCGGCCGGCATCCGGCGCGGCGGCGGCATGCGCGGGTTTCCCATGGAAGCGGAACTTGGCGGAGAGGATGGCCAGCGAACTCTTCAGCGAGGCGCCGTTCTGATCGGACGGATGCCAGCTCAGCACGATGTCCACATCTTGGAACACGCCGGCACGAATCATGTACAGCTTGCCGCCTCCGCCTTCCTCGGCGGGCGTGCCGTAGAACCGGATGACGCCGGGGATCTTCCGCTCGGCCATCCAGTCCTTGATGGTGACGGCGGCAAACAGCGAAGCGGCGCCCAGCAGGTTGTGGCCGCAGCCATGTCCGGGGCCGCCGTTGACGCGTGGCTTGCGTTCCGGGACGTCCTCCTGCGACAGGCCAGGCAAGGCGTCGTACTCGCCCATGATGGCGATCACCGGCCGGCCCTGGCCCCAGGCGGCCGTGAACGCCGTGGGGATGCCGGCCACATTTTCCGTGACGGCAAATCCGGCCGAGCGCAATTCAGACTTCAGCAGCTCGGCGCTCTTATGCTCCTTGTAGCCGACTTCGGCGAATTCCCAAATCTTCCGCGAGACGTCGCCGTAGTGCGTGGCGCGCGCGTCCATCTTCTGGAGCAACGCGCTCTTGTCGTCAGCCATGAGCGGGCTGGCGGCGATCAGGAACAGCAGAAAGGTCCGCATATAGGGAGAGGATACTATGGAACATTGCGCCGCGTTTCGGCGTACCATGCCGAGAAGGGTGTTTTACGTCTCCGATTCCATTGCGTATCGACTCGGTCGTCAAGCGGTTTGGGGAAGTGACCGCGGTTGCGGGGATTTCCTTGGAAGTCCAGGACCGGTCGTGCCTGGGCCTGCTCGGCCCCAATGGGGCGGGCAAGTCCACGCTCATACGCAGCGTCGCCGGCCGCATCCGGCTGGATTCGGGCAGCATACAGGTGTTCGGCCAGCCGGCCAACTCCGCGGCAGCCCGCGCGGAGCTGGGCTGGGCGCCCCAGGAGCTGGCGCTGTACTCGCTGCTCACCTGCCGCGAGAACCTGGAAGCCTTCGGCCAATACCAGGGGCTGCGCGGCAAAGCGCTGCGCAGCGCCGTCCAATGGTGCCTGGAGTGGGCCGCGCTCACCGACCGCGCCGATACCACTGTAAAGAGTTTGTCGGGCGGCATGCGGCGGCGCGTGAACATGGCGGCAGGGCTGATTCACCGCCCGCGCCTAGTGCTGCTGGACGAGCCCACCGCGGGCGTCGATCCGCAGGCGCGCAATCGCATCTTCGAGATGGTCGAGGCGTTGCGCAGCCAGGGCACGACGGTCGTCTACACCACGCACTATATGGAAGAAGCCGAGCGTCTCTGCGACCGCATCGCCATCGTGGATCATGGCCGGGTGATTGCCTTGGGCACCAAGGAAGAGCTGGTGGCGCAATCGTTTGGCGGGCGCAGCGACGTCCTCATGCGTTTTGCCTCCGCGGTCCAAAACGCGGCGGAATGGGCCGCGGCGCGCAGCGGAACGGTGGAGGAGGACGTGGCGCATTTCGCGGTGGAGCGGCCGACCGATATCGCGGGGCTGCTCGACGCGGCGGCGCGCGATGGTCTCGAGGTAATCGATGTGACCCTGCGCCGGCCCAATCTCGAATCTGTGTTTCTGCAACTCACCGGAAGGGGTTTACGCCAATGATCGCCGTGATCGTCCGCACCGGGTTCAAAGCCCTCCGCCGTGACCGGGGGGCGTTCCTCCTCTCGTTCATTCTGCCCATCGCGTTCTTCAGCATTTTCGCCATGGTCACGGGCGGCATGGGCAGCAGCAGCACGGCGCGTGTGAGCGTGCTGGTGGTGGACGAAGATCACAGTGCGGTTTCCGGGCGCCTGGTTCGCGGTTTAAGCCGCGAGCCATCGCTCGCCGCCAGCACACGCCCCGAAACAAAGAAGGGGCAGCCCGTTCCGCCCGACTACACGGCGGCCACTGCCGAGATCGCGGTGAAGCAGGGCGTGGCTCCAGCCGCGCTGATTATCCCCAAAGGATTTGGTGCGAATCCCGTCGCCTTCGGACCGGGGACGGACCGCAAGTCGATCCGGATTCTGCACGACAGCTCCGACCCCGTGGCCGCGCAGGTGGTGGCCGGATTGCTGCAAAAGGTGGTGATGACCTCCTTGCCCGACGCGATGGCAGGCGTGGGCATGAAGTATTTCGAGAGTGCGAGCGGCGGCCTGACGCCGCAGCAGCGGCAGGATATTGAATCCAACCTGTCGAAGTTCAGCGACCAGATGCAGCAGCGCGACCAGGAGGGCAGTGCCCCAGCCGCGAACAGTAACGACGACGCCAGCGGGTTGGTGGCCGTCGACATGCGCGACGTGGTTGGTGAGAACAAGCGCAGCCCGATGGTCGCGTTCTCCGCCGCCGGGATCGGCGTCATGTTCCTGCTATTCACCGCCAGCGCGTCCGCTGGCAGCCTGCTGTCTGAAGCCGAGTGCGGCGCGCTCGACCGCATCCTGAGCGCGCGCGTGAGCATGACCACGCTGATGACCGGCAAGATGACCTACTGCACGCTGCTGGCCTTCCTGCAACTCACGCTCATGTTCCTGTGGGGCGCAGCCGTCTTCCACCTGGAGCTGTTCACGCACCTGCCCGGTTTCCTGGTGATGACCGCCGCCACCTCTTTCGCCGTGGCGTCGTTCGGCATGTTGTTGGCCAGCGTTTCGCGTTCCCGCGGACAGCAGGCAGCCGTCTCCACGCTGTTGATCCTCACCATGTCGGCCATTGGCGGCAGCATGGTCCCGCGCTTCCTCATGCCCGAAGCCATGAAGACGGCCGGACTGCTGACCTTCAACGCCTGGGCCATCGACGGCTACACCAAGGTCTTTTGGCGCGATGAACCGGTCTCGCACCTGGCGCCCCAAGTGGCCGTGCTGATTGGCTCCGGGATGGTGCTGTTCCTGATCGCGCGGCGGTTCGCGCGCAAGTGGGAATACACGTAGGCACTGCCATTCGTAGCTACGGTGGCGCATCCGGGGGTCGAAGCCTTCAGCGGACCGGCGGCAAGACCGCCGGCGCTACTTAACTCAATCCTGATCCTTTCTTTACGACTTCTTTATGCGGCGCTCCCTACCCTGGGAAGCATGGAGAGTCGCGACAGGCTTCGAATCGATCCGGCATCTCTCAAGACGGATGGCTTCGCCGGGGAGCTCGACATCGTGGTGCCCTACACGGAATGGTCCATAACCGAAGCACTGCTCAAGCGCGCCGTCGCGCTGACCGCGGGGTTGAATGCCCGGCTGACGCTGGTGGCTGTGCATACCGTTCCGTATGCCGCGCCGTTCGGATGCCCGGCGGCGGTGCACGCGCACCTGGTGGAGCAACTGGTGGATCTGGCCAGCCGCTGCCCGCTGCCCGTGAACGCGCAGGTGGTGCTGGGGCGAGGCCGGGCCGAAGGCTTTAGCTACGTGCTGAAGCCGGAGTCCATCGTATTACTGGGCGCTCGGAAACATTGGCGGCGCACCGAGGAAGAGAGACTGGCCCGCGCCCTGGCTCGGGACGGTCATAAGGTGGTGCTGTTGCACGTCGAATAGGTGGCCCATGCTGGATCTGACGTTTGTGCTGATCGCGATTCTGTTCTTCATGGCGAGTTGGGCGTTCGTACGGGGATGCGACCGCCTGTAGGAGCGAGGCACGCCTCGCCCCTGGAGTGTCTACATTTGGGAGCCGAGTTTCGCGGAACATCAGCCCCGCAGGGGCGAAGGAAAATAGCCCATGGCGCGAGCCATGGGAGCAAAGCGCCAATCCCGCAAGCCCCGGTAGGGGCGAAAGAACCACTTCGGAGCGGTGGCCTGATTTCTGCGAACAAAACGGCTTTCTTACGCCCCTCCGGGGCTGGCTTGCCGCCTTGCCGGTTCCGCAGGGCTGACGCCCTGGGCTACTGTCTCGCGCCCCTGCGGGGCTTGGGCATCACGCAGCCATCGAGGGAACACTCCGCGGCCTGCGGCATCGAAATCCAGAAGGCGACCGAAAATATAGAAAGTCCAGGGGCGAGGCACGCCTCGCCCCGCTCTGGAGTTTACACATGGAAAACGTAATTTCACTCACGGTTGCAGTAGCCCTGGGCGTGTATCTGCTTTACGCGCTTCTTCGTCCCGAGCGTTTCTGAGCCCTTAGCAGGGCGGCATTGCGCCTCTGGCGCAGCAGCGCTGCCCAGTGAACGCAGTCAACGGTCAACCATCGTTGACTGGAGAGAGGAGTGGCATGACAGGGGATGGGATTCTTCAAATCGGGTTGTACTTTCTCGTCCTGGTGGCGCTGACCAGGCCCATGGGCGCCTACATGGCGAAGGTGTTCGCCGGCGAGCGCACGTGGGCCCACCGTTTTCTGCGGCCCGTCGAAACGACGGTCTACAAGCTCTGCGGGATCGACGAAAAAGCCGAGCAGCGCTGGACCCGGTACGCCGGCGGGTTGCTGCTCTTCAGCATCGCGAGCCTGCTGTTCACGTACCTGTTGCAGCGCGTCCAGCAGTGGCTGCCGCTGAACCCGCAAGGGCTGGGCAACGTCGGGCCGGACCTCTCCTTCAACACGGCCGTCAGCTTCACCACCAACACCAACTGGCAAGCGTATACGCCCGAAACCACCATGAGCTATCTCACGCAGATGATCGGGCTGGCCACGCACAACTTCTTCTCCGCCGCCGCCGGCATGGCCGTGGCTATCGCTTTCGTGCGCGGTTTCGCGCGCCACTCGGTGAAGACGCTGGGCAACTTCTGGGTTGATCTCACGAGAGCCATCACCTACATCCTGCTGCCGCTCTCGGTGGTGGGCGCGCTGCTGCTGTGCTCGCAAGGAGCCATCCAGAACTTTTCTCCCTATGCGAAAGCCGCCACGCTGGAAGGCGCCGCGCAAACCATTCCGCAGGGGCCACTGGCTTCCCAGGAAGCCATCAAAATGATCGGGACGAACGGGGGCGGATTCACCAATGCCAACTCGGCGCATCCGTATGAGAACCCGACGCCGTTCTCGAATTTTTTGGAGATGCTGTACATCTTCATCATCCCGGCGGGCCTTACTTACACCTTCGGCAAGATGGTCCGCGACACACGCCAGGGCTGGGCCATCTTTGCGGCCATGAGCGCGCTGTTCTTGATCGGCGTCTTCGTCACGTACCCGGCGGAGCAGGCGGGAAATCCGAATCTGGCGAAGCTGGGGATCGAGACCGCCGCCACCGACACCCAGCCCGGCGGCAACATGGAAGGCAAAGAGGTCCGGTTCGGCATTGCCAACTCCGCGTTGTTCACGGTGATCACCACGGACGCCAGTTGCGGGGCGGTGAATAACACGCACGACAGCCTGACCCCCCTGGGCGGACTGGTGCCGTTGATCAACATAGAACTTGGCGAGGTGATCTTCGGCGGCGTCGGCTCGGGGCTGTACGGCATGTTGCTGTTCGCCATCCTGGCGGTGTTCATCGCCGGATTGATGGTGGGCCGCACGCCGGAATACCTGGGCAAGAAGATCGAGCAAAAGGAAGTCAAGATGATGATGCTGGCGGTGCTGGTGCTGGCGTTTACGATTCTGGGATTCGCCGGGGCCGGCGCGGTCCTGGGCACCGTGGGCAACAGCCTGGGAAACCACGGCCCGCACGGGCTTTCGGAGATCCTCTATGCCTACAGCAGCGCCACCGGCAACAACGGCAGCGCCTTCGGCGGAATCAACGCGAACACGCCCTACCTCAACACCACGCTGGGGCTGGCGATGCTGTTCGGGCGCTTCCTGATGCTGATTCCGCTGCTGGCCGCGGCGGGCAGCCTGGCGCAGAAGAAACTGGTGCCGGTATCAGCCGGAACGTTTCCGACGCACGGGCCGCTGTTCGTGGCGCTGCTGGTGGGGGTGGTGCTGATCGTGGGCGCGCTGACGTTCTTTCCGGCGCTTTCGCTCGGGCCGGTTGTGGAACACTTCCTGATGCACCAAGGGAGGCTTTGGAGCTGATTATGGCCACGGCAATTATGACTCCGTCGTCTTCATCCGACGACATCACTTCCATCATTCCGAAAAAGGGGGCGCGGGCGCGGCCGCTGCTGGATCCGCCCATCGTGAAGCGCGCCGTGGGGGACTCGTTCCGCAAGCTGAACCCGCGCACCATGATGAAGAACCCGGTCATGTTCGTGGTGGAAGTCGGGGCGGTCATGACCACAATCCTGACGGTGCGGGACTTTGGAGCGGGGACCGGCATCGTGGGCTTCACCTTCCAGATCTCGCTATGGCTGTGGTTCACGGTGCTGTTCGCCAACTTCGCGGAAGCCATGGCGGAGGGCCGCGGCAAGGCCCAGGCCGATACGCTGCGGAAGACCAAGACGGAAACCATGGCGCGCCGGGTGATGAACGGCCGCACCGAGACCATCGCGGCCACGCGGCTGCGCAGCGGCGATGTGGTGCTGGTGGAGCAGGGCGAGACGATCCCCGGCGACGGCGACGTGATCGAAGGCATCGCCAGCGTGGACGAGTCGGCCATCACGGGAGAGAGCGCGCCGGTGATTCGCGAGTCCGGCGGCGATCGCAGCGCCGTCACCGGCGGCACCAAGGTGCTTTCCGACTGGATCCGGGTGAAGATCACCTCCAACCCCGGAGAAACCTTTCTGGACCGCATGATCGCGCTGGTGGAAGGCGCGGAGCGCCAGAAGACGCCCAATGAGATCGCGCTGAACATCGTGATTGCGGGTCTCACGCTAGTGTTCCTGCTGGCGGTGGTGACGCTCCAGCCGTTCGCCATCTTCAGCGTGGCGGCCAGCGGCAGCGGCAGCGCGCCCTCGGTTACGGTGCTGATCTCGCTGCTGGTGTGCCTGATCCCCACCACCATCGGCGGGCTGCTGTCGGCCATTGGAATCGCCGGCATGGACCGCGTGATGCAGCACAACGTGCTGGCCATGAGCGGCAAGGCCGTGGAGGCGGCCGGCGATGTCAACACGCTGCTGCTCGATAAGACCGGCACCATCACGCTGGGAAACCGCCAGGCGGTGGAATTCATACCCATGGGCGGGGTCACCGAGGAGGAACTGGCGGACGCGGCGCAGCTTTCGAGCCTTGCGGACGAGACTCCCGAGGGCCGGTCCATCGTGGTGCTCGCCAAGCAGAAATACAACATCCGCGGCCGCGAAGTGGCGGAGCGCGAGGCGCACTTCATCCCCTTCACCGCGCAGACGCGCATGAGCGGAGTGGATCTGGACGGCCGCCGCATCCGCAAGGGCGCGACCGACTCCCTGGTGGAGTTTGTGCAGGAGCACGGCGGCGCAGTGCCCGCGGAGCTGATGGACATTACCGACCGCATCTCGCGTTCCGGCGGAACCCCTCTCGTCGTGGCCGACCGCGACCGGGCCTTGGGCGTGATTCACCTGAAGGACGTGGTGAAGGGCGGCATGCGCGAGCGCTTCCAGCAGCTTCGCGCCATGGGCATCCGCACCATCATGATCACGGGCGACAATCCTCTGACGGCCTCGGCCATCGCCGCCGAAGCCGGAACCGACGACTTTCTGGCGCAGGCCACGCCCAAGGACAAGATGGATTTGATCAAAAAAGAGCAGGCCGGCGGACGCCTGGTGGCCATGACCGGCGACGGCACCAACGACGCTCCCGCGCTGGCTCAGGCCGACGTGGGCCTGGCGATGAACACCGGCACCATGGCGGCCAAGGAAGCCGGCAACATGGTGGACCTGGACAGCAATCCCACCAAGCTGATTGAAGTGGTGGCCATCGGCAAACAGTTGCTGATGACGCGCGGCGCGCTCACCACGTTCTCGATTGCCAACGACATCGCCAAATACTTCGCCATTCTGCCGGCCATGTTCATGGCCACGTACCCGGTGATGGCGAAGCTCAACATCATGGGCCTCAACACCCCGCGGAGCGCCGTCCTGGCGGCGGTGATTTTCAACGCGCTGATCATCATCGCGCTGATTCCGCTGGCGCTGCGCGGCGTGAAATACAAACCCATGAGCGCCGCCGCCCTGCTGCGGCGCAACCTGCTGATCTACGGGGTGGGAGGAGTGATCGCGCCGTTTCCGGGGATCTGGCTCATCGACCGGCTGCTCGGAATTCTGCACTTGGCCTAAGCGGGAGGGAACATGAAACAACTCATCATTGCGATCAAGGCAACCCTGGTTCTCACGGTTCTGACCGGCGTGGCGTATCCGCTGCTGGTCACGGGACTGTCGAAGATGCTGTTCCACCGCCAGGCCGACGGCAGCCTGATTCGAGCCAATGGCAAGATCATCGGCTCGGAGCTGATCGGCCAGCGCTTCACCCGGCCCGAATATTTCCACGGCCGTCCTTCGGCCGCCGGCAACGATGGCCTGTCGTCCGGGGGATCGAACTACGGGCCCACGAACCAGAAGCTGGTGGATCGAATCCAGGACGACCTGAGGAAGTTTCGGGCCGAGAACCCCACGTTCACGGGCCCCATACCGGCCGATCTCCTGACCGCTTCGGGCAGCGGGCTGGACCCCGACATCAGCCCCGCTTCGGCGGAAGCCCAGGCCGGCCGGGTGGCCACCGCGCGCGGCGTCAGCGCGGAGGCGGTCCGGCAACTGGTGGCCGCGCACACCGAGGGCCGGCAGTTCGGAATTCTGGGCGAGCCGCGCGTCAACGTGCTCCGGTTGAACCTGGCGCTCGATCAGGCCGCCCCACTGCGCAAGTAAACCACAAGACGAAAGGAATGGGTATGTTCTTAGGACCCCGTACGTCCTGCCAGCGCCTCGGCGGCGCTCTATTGTTCGGCCTCGCAATCTGCCTTGCGCTCCCGGCGCCCAGCCTGGCCTCCGATAAAGCTCAGGAGGACGCGATACTGGACAAGCTCGACCGGTTGCAGACCCAGTTGAATGAATTGAGGCAAGAACTGGCCGCCCTCCGGAATCAAAAAAATCCTGCTCCGGCAGTTGCGCCGGCGGCTGCGGTTGCCGCGCCTGCCGCAGCCACGCCGGCACAGGCGATGGCGCCCGGCGAGCCCGCGGCATCACAGGCGCAGGCCGAGAAGCCCTCCAACCAGCCCGCGGAGCCGTTTGCGTTTGCGGACTTCACCTGGCTGACCGGCAACCCCCGTACCAAGGAGTCGCCTCTTGATTCCAAGGTCTTCACGGGTGAAGTCAGGGTGGATGTCGATTATGTCGCCGATCTCAACCGCCCAGCGGACCACACCATCGGCGGATCCAGCGAGATCTTTCGATCGAACGAGGTCCAGGTCACGCAGATGGGCGTTGGCGGCGACTTTCACTACGACAACGTTCGGGGAAGGTTGATGACGCAGTTCGGCATGTACGCGTTCACCACTCCGCGCAACGATGCCAGCCCCGCCCGCGGCCAATGGGGCCTCGACACTGCCTACCGTTACATTTCAGAAGCGTATGGCGGATACCACATCAACAAATGGAACGGCATCAACCTCGACGCAGGCATCTTCATGTCATACGTCGGCCTCTTCAGTTACTACCAATTCGACAACTGGGCCTACCAGCCGTCGTACGTGTCCTCCAACACGCCATGGTTCTTCAATGGTGCGCGGATTCAGATCTTCCCCAGCGACAAGCTGAAAATCGAGCCATGGATCGTCAACGGATGGCAGTCGTATGGAAAGTTCAACAAGGCGCCCGGTCTCGGCGTGCAGATCTTGTGGCGTCCGAACGGCTGGCTTTCACTCCTCGGCAACCAATACTGGGGCACAGACACGCTGGGCGTCCCGGACCGCAAGCGTATCCACAGCGACGACAGCATCCAGGTCAAATACTACGACCGGCCGGATCGAGGCCTCGACAAGGCCGCGTTCACGTTCACGTTCGACGCGGGATGTGAATACGGCGGCGGGGTGAGCTGCAAGGGCGGAACTCCGGCCAGCCCATCGCAGTACTTTCTGGGCTTCATGGCTTACAACCGCTTGTGGTTCCACAAGGACCTGTTCGGCTTCACGCTGGGTGGCGGGGCCATCACGAACCCGGGGCGCTACCTGGTGCTGATGCCGCCCATCAACGGCGCCACGGCGTTCTCGGGAACGCCCTACTTCACGGCCAACCCCGGAGACCCGTTCAAGGCCTGGGACGCTTCCGTCACCTTCGACTACATGCCCTCGCAGTTCCTCACTTTTCGTTGGGAGGCCAACCATCGGGCGTCGAATGTGCCGTACTTCTCCGGGCCAGGCGGCATTACACCGCCCGGCGGCAATATGGGCGCGCCAGGCTCATTCGTCCCGGGCTGGGCGCCGGATCTCCGCAAGAGAGAGAACCGGTTCACCTTGGCCATACTGGTGAAACTGTGATTGGGGCGGCAACCCTCCGTTCCCCGCCTGGAGGGTACCCCGGCCGCGGCGTGGTGCGCGGAGACCGCAGGCCGGAATACCCCGGGCGAACTTCTGAAATGACGTGCTTAGAGACACGAAAAGGGAGCCCTGCCGAAAGACAGGCTCCCTTCTGGAATTCCTTTCGCTGAGGCAGGTCGACCTTAGGCCAGCTTCCGGTAAAGGCCTCCGATTCCGACCATCAGAGCCCCCAGGATCAGTTGGAAGCTCCCCGGCTCAGGGACGCCCACCGGATCTCCGTTGATCGTCCATTCCAACACCGCGGGCAGGCTGCAGCATTCCGTGTAGTCCAGGACAAAACTGTACTCCCCTCCTGACGGGGCAGTCACGGTGAACGGCGATTCGGTTGGCGCCGATTGATCGGGCTTGTTCACCACGGGGCTTCCGCCGTTGAGGGCGGGGAAAGTCAGGATTGCACCGTCATCGTGGAGCACGGAAAACGAGTTATCTCCCGAGTTCAGATGGACTGAACCCGTGAACTCCATGTAGACATAGTACTGAACATTGTACGACGGGTTCCAGGTCCCCGACGTGTTGAAAAACGTCGGATTCCCCAGAAATGCGGCAAGCTCGGACCCGGTGATGCGGGTGTCGTAGTTGATGTCCGTTGTGTAGAACTGAGCGTCCGGCGCACCTGTAGGCGCAACGCTGGCGTCTAGAGGATTAAAGTTCTCGGGGGAGGCTGTATATAGCCACACAGATCCCGTGACAACGCCTGCATGCGCATTAACAGCCAGAGCTAAAACAGCGACAGCGTACGCCGTCGCACGCAAGGCTTTCCTTCGCTTCATAATCGTCATTCTCTCCGGTCCCACGGACGAAGTCAAGACAGATCAGGAGGATAGCACCTCAAGAAGTACTGGACTGTGGAAATTTTCAACGGTACTCGTTTCACAGGGCGTCTTCCGAGCGCATCCTGCCGCCCAGATCACTCCCGCTTCCCACTGGCAACGCCGGGCGGATTATCCTGGGGATGATGGCAACTCCTGCCGATAGCCACAGAGGCCGGCTCAAGGTCTACCTGGGATATGCCGCCGGGGTGGGCAAGACCTACCGGATGCTCGAAGAGGCCCAGGAACTGCGGCAAAAGGGCGTGGACGTTGTCATCGGGTATTTCGAACCGCACGGCCGCCAGGAAACCATCGCCAAGATCGGGGGGCTGGAATTGATCCCGCGGCGCGTGATCCCGTATGCTGGCTCGCGTTTCGAAGAGATGGATATCGACGCGATCTTGCGGCGCAAGCCGGCGGCGGCCATCGTCGACGAATTTGCGCATACCAACGTGCCCGGATCGGAGCGGCTCAAGCGCTGGCAGGATGTCCACGCGCTGCTCGACGCCGGCATCGACGTCCTCACCACCATGAACGTGCAGCATCTGGAGAGCCTGAATGACCAGGTGTGGCACGTTACCGGAATTCGCGTGAGGGAGACCATCCCGGATTGGGTGGTGGACGAAGCCGATGAGGTGGTGCTGGTGGACCTGACGCCGCGCGCGCTGCGCAACCGGCTGGACCGGGGCGTGGTTTATGCGCAGGAAAAGGCGCAGCGGGCCATGGAGAACTTTTTCACGGAGACCAACCTCGCGGCGCTGCGGGAGATGGCCATGCGGCACACGGCCCACGAGGTGGAAGAGAAGTTGCACGCGCCGCCCATGCCGGATTCGGCGGGCGCGCCGGCGCGCCACGAGCGCCTGCTCATCTGTCTCACGGGGCGGCCCGCTTCCGCCATGCTGATTCGAAGAGGGAAGCGCGTCGCCGACTACCTGCAGGCCGACTGCCTGGCGATTCACGTGGCGCCGGATTCCGGCGACGGCGCCGCATCCCCGGACCGGGAAGCTGTCGAGCGTCACATGAGCTTCGCGCGAAACCTGCGGATCCAGACGCATATTGTGGAAGACGACGAAGTGCCGCGCGCCATCACCGAGTTCGCCCGCGCCCAGCACATCACCCAAATCTTCATGGGGCGCTCGCTGCCCCGGCCGTGGTGGAAGCGGTTCCGGGACACGATCGTCCAGCAGGTGGTGCGGCAGGCGCGCGACATGCAAATCACCATCGTGGCGGAGCGGCGGCGATAAGGCATAGGCATTAAGATAAGATCGCCAAAACCGATTTCGCCCGAAATTGAGGTGCACGGCTGAGAGCGACGGTGCTTTCTCAGAACGGCGCTTGTCGGAAAGTGGCCACGCGGGCCCCGTGCGCGGAAGTTGACTCCCCGAGATCAAACCGGGTGCACCGTATAGGGACACGGCGCCAACGTCTGCATGCTACTGAGATCGGCTTCGGGGCGAGCCGGCGCGCTTGGCAATCTCGGCCAGGGACCGCAACGCAGCGTTCACCGCCGCTGCGTTCGGAAACAGCTCGGCAACCTCTGGGTCAAGAATGACAACGTTCGAGCTCGCCCGTAGTCGCGTGACATACTTCCCGCGGACCAACGTCCCGAAATCCGAGCGCCGGTATTCGGACCGGACCTCGTCCGTAGCCAACTTCTTAGCGTTCTTCATACAGCTTCCTCTCTGTCCGCGTTGCCAGACGAGCGGTGATAATTCGGATCGTGTCGTACTGCTCCGTGTGCGTAACGCCGTGTTTCCGCAGGCTCCGGGCACGCTTTAGAGTATGCCACGAAACAACCTGTCCAACCGCTCCCTGACGGTCGCGGCTCGGAACGAGGCCCCGTACTGAGCAGCGAGTGTAAGCGAGCGGGTGCCCCGCAAACAGTAAAGACGCCATGTTTAACGCGCGGCAAGCAGCGAGGCCGAATCCCGGTCGAGATAGAGGCAAGCCTGCGCGTGCGTCCGCACGATGGATGCCGGACAGGCCGGAGTGACGGGGCCTTCCAGCGCGTTTTTCACGGCTTCGGCTTTCCTTTGGTCGGGCACGCAACAGATGATATAGCTGGCCGAAACGAGCGTGGGGCAAGTGAGGGTCACGGCCTGTTGGGGCACGGAAGCTAAATCCGGAAAATGGCCCTCCCCCACCTGCTGCCGGCGGCACCTCTCGTCCAGAGTCACGGGCCTCACCGCGAGGGGGTCGGCGAAGTTCGCCTCATGCGGATCATTGAACCCGATATGGCCGTTCTCTCCGAATCCCAGAAAAGCGATGTCGATCGGCATGGCTGAAAGCAGGGCCGCGTAGCGCCGGCACTCCTCTTCCACGTCGGAGGCATCTCCCGCCAGGTAATGGACTGCGCCCGGGCTGACGCGATCGGCGAACCGGGTCTTGACCCAAAGGCGGAAGCTGGCCGGGTGCAAAGCCGGCAGCCCCACATACTCATCCACATGGAAGACCTCGACGGCGCGCCAGTCCGGACCCGAAAGGCGAGCCAAGGCATCGATCATTTCCAACTGAGAATTGCCGGCGGAGAGAATGATTCGGGCGCGGCCGGCCTCGCGGATGCGCTGCTCCAGAATGGAACCGGCCTGCCGGGCGGCGGCGGACCCCAGTTCCGGTTTACTCTGAAAAACGCGCACCATCAGGTTCCCTGACTTAAACTCTGTGGCTGCTGGCATATTGGGTACCACTGAGATCTAGATTCGCATATCCTTTAGAGTATGAACCGACGGCATTTTCTGACGGCTTCGGCAGGGGCTGCCTGGCTCGCGGATCCTCTCGCCCGCGTGTCGTGCGCGTCCGACACGGATTCAGCGGCGCCTGAGTACCAGAAGCCGGTTTTCAATCTCCGCAAGTTCTTCGATGCTCCGGTCAAGATTGCATCCATCGACCTGCTACAGTCCGGAAACCGTTACTTCGTTCGCACCCGCTCGGCGGATGGCGCCGAGGGCGTGGTGCTGACCAAGGACATGGAGGACTTCATCCCGATCCTGCTGCGGCGGGTGATCCCCCACTTCCTCGGGAAGGACGCGAGGGATCTCGAGAACTTGGTCGACGCGGTCTACATCGCCAATTACAAGATGGCCGGCCAGGCGTTCTGGTGCCCCGTAGCTTATGTCGAGCAGAGCCTCTTCGACCTGATGGGCAAGGCGGCGCATAAGCCCGCCGGCGAGCTGATGGGCGGGGTGATCCGCAAGGAGATTCCCGTCTACCTTTCCGGCTCGGGCCGCGACACGACGGCGGAAGAAGAGGTCGACGTTTACGTGCGGGGCGTCGAGTATACCGGGGCGAAGGCGGTGAAGTTCAAGATCGGCGGACGGATGAGCGAAAACCGCGATGCGTATCCCGGGCGCACGGACAAGTTGCTGGAGCTTGCCCAGAAGAAACTGGGCGGCAAGGTCACGCTGATGGCGGACGCCAACGGGTCTTACACCGCTGCCAATGCGATCGCGATCGGCAAGCGGCTCGAGGAGATGAAGTACCTGTGGTTTGAAGAGCCGTGCCCGTGGGAAGAGCTGGGCGAAACCAAGAAGGTGGCGGACGCGCTTTCGATCAAGATTGCTTTCGGCGAGCAGGATTCCAGTCTGTGGCTGTTCCAGTGGATGATTGAGAACAAGGTGATGGCCGTGGTGCAGCCCGATCTGAACTACAACGGCGGATTTATTCGCGCCGCGCGCGTGGCCAGGATGGCGCGAAAGGCCAACCTGTGGATCTGCCCGCACAACACCCAGACCGGCGCTGCCTCCGTGAACATTTTGCAGTTTGCGGCTACCACTCCGAACATCGGTCCCTACATGGAGTACGTGTGGCGCGCGCCGCAGCGAAAGGAATCCTGGTATTCGCCCAACTTCGAGATCCAGAACGGCGTGATTCCAGTTCCGCCAGGGCCGGGGCTGGGGCTGGAGTTCGATCCGGAGTTCTTGAAGAAGACGACTTTGGTGAAGCTGTAGGGAAGGAGATCGCGATGCGACGGATGGTTCGAGTATTACAGAGCGTTGTGCTGGTGTTGAGCTGGTGCGGAGTGGGACGGGCGGCGGACGTCGCCATAGGTACTGCGACGGCGCGTCCGGGCGAGAGAGCCACCGGTTATATACGGGTGCCGGCTGGCGTAGACGCAGCGGCCGACATCCCCGTAATTGTCATCAACGGCGCCAAGCCTGGACCGGTGCTGGCGCTGGTGGCCGGCGCGCACGGGACGGAATACGCGTCGATCATCGCCCTGGAGAAGCTGGCGCAGTCGGCAGACGCCGCCGGCCTCGCCGGAACGCTGATCGTGGTGCCGCTGTTGAACGTCGCATCCTTCCTGCAAAAGGTTCCTCACCTCAATCCGGTGGACGGCAAGAACATGAACCGGCTTTATCCGGGCAAGCCCGACGGAACCCAGACGGAACGGGCCGCATGGGCCATTACCAGGCAGGTCATCGAAAAGTGCGACTACCTGATCGACTACCACGGAGGAGATCTCGACGAGAACCTCCGCCCGTATTCCTATTGGGCGGACACGGGCAACGACCGTCTCGACACCACCTCACGCGGCATGGTGCTGGCTTTCGGTTTCGACCACATCATCATCCAGAGAAACCGGCCCGGTCCCAACGCCGCACCGGCTCCCGGCGCCACCACCATCACGCGACAGGCGCAGAACAGCGGGAAACCGTCCATCGCGGTGGAGGCGGGGTATGCCGGCACCACGAAGGCGGAAGATGTGGATGCACTCGTCCGGGGCACCCTGAATGTCATGCGTCACCTGAAAATGCTGCCGGGCGTGGTGACGCCGGTCGAGCATCCCTTGTGGATCGGCCGTTATTCGGTGGTCACCAGCGACCGGGATGGCATCTTCTACCCGCTCGTGGTTCCGGAAGCCTACGTCAAACAGGGGATGAAGATAGGCTACCTGACGGACTTTTTCGGCGAAAGAGTCTGGGATGTGACGGCTCCCGTATCGGGCGTGGTCCTGTACATCGGCGCGGTGCCTTCCATGAAGAAAGGGGACAACATCGGTTATATCGGAGAGATCGTCGAGGCTCCCTGAGCTTCGCGGCGGGCCAGGCGCCACAAGCTGACCCGCACGGGAGTGGACGCCTGTATCCAATACAGGCTGGGCAGGCCCAAAGCGAGCGTCACCACATAACCCAATGCCTGCGCCACCAGGATGTACGCCAGGGCTGCATCGCGGCTGATTCCGAAGGGCGTCAGCACCGTCACCGCGACAAACTGGTAGATGCCCACATAACCAGGCGTGGATGGCAGCGCGCTCCCCAGTCCCATGCCGGTGAGCAACAGCATGGCCGTGGTGAAGGAAAAGTGGAGGTGTAGGGCGTATGCCACCAACATGGTGCCGAAAGCGTCCGCCATCCAGATCGCCACGGTCAGCACGGTGAAACCCAGAAAGCGGCCCACGTTGTGGAAGGCGCGCACTCCCAACAGCACTTGATCCGCGAGGCGCAACAAGCGTTCCCGGAGCGCGGAGGGCAGCGAAAGGCGCCGCAGCAGATTCTGGCACAGGCTTTCCGCATGCGGCAGCAAGGCGATTGCCAGCGCGCCCGCCGCGGCCACCATGGCAGTGGTGCGGGAGAGGTCCACCATCCAGCGCGGCTTGGCGCCGGCTTGGAGGAGGATCAGCGAACTCCACAGAACCAGAGCGATCACGTCCGCCAGGCGCTCGCTCAGAGCCGTGGTCAGGACGTAGGTCCTGCTCAAGGACGAACGCGCGCTGATGATGAAAGTCCGCACCAGCTCTCCCGCGCGGGCTGGAAGAAAACTGTTGCCCAAGTATCCCACCATATTGGCGCTGAACACCGAGCCGACGCTCAGGCGCTCTTCCGCGTTCAAGAGGATGCGCCACCGCAGCGAGCGCAGGAAAAACGAAAAGCACGAGCAACCGCATCCGGCCGCCAGGTATCCCCATCGCGCCCCGGCGATGGTCCGCCAGACAGCCTTCCAATCCACGCCTCGCAGGGAGAGATAGAGCAGGACCGCGGCCAGCGGAATGGACAAGATCCACGACCAGGCGCGGCGGCTGAGCTCGAGTTTCACTGGGCGGAGGCCGCGGTTTCCGTCTTGGGAAGTCCGGGCTCGTGCTCGAAGTTCACGCGCTCGCGCTCCACCACCAGCGGCCGCTTTTGAACCTGGGTGTGGATGGCGCCGATGTACTCTCCGAGGATCCCCATGGAAATCAACTGGACCGAGCTGAAAAAGAAAATGCCGATTACCAGCGGCGCCATGCCGACGGAGAACCGGTTCCAGAACAGCAGCTTGTAAACGAAGTAGCCCAATGCCACCAGAATGCAGATGGCGGCGCACAAGAAGCCGGAGAAGGTCACGATTCGCAGCGGCACCTTGGAAAGATTGATGATGCCCAGCATCCCGATGTCGTAGAGCGTATAAAAGTTATTCTTGGTGAAGCCACGCTTCCGCGCCGGCTGGTCGTAATAGACCTTGGCGTGGGGGAGACCGATTTCGGCAAGCATGCCGCGAAAATACGGATACGGATCGTCGAAAGACTTCACGATCTCGACCACGCGCCGGTCGAAGAGTCCGAAGCCCGAGAAATTCTCGAAGGTCTCGATGGAGGAAAGGCGGTTGACCAGGCGGTAGTACCTCTTGCGGATCCAGAACATCAGCCGGTTCTCTTCGCTGGTGTTCTTAATGGCCAGAACCATGGCGTAGCCGTTTTCCCACTCGCGAACGAGGTCCGGGATCAGCTCGGGCGGATCCTGCAAGTCGGCCACAATGCCGATCACCGCGTCGCCGCGGGTCTGATGGAGCGCGTGAAGCGGCGAACGGATGTGGCCGAAGTTCCGCGCATTGACGATGATCTTGACGTTGGCATCGTCGGCGGCGATCCGTTTCAGGATCTCCACCGTGCGATCGCGCGAGCAGTTGTCGATGAAGATGTGCTCGTAGCGGTAGCGCCCCAAGCCGGCCATCGCGGCCCGCACGCGGCGATAGACCTCCTGGACGTTGGCCTCTTCGTTAAAGCACTGCGTAACGATGCTGATGCTTTTCACCGCGATAAAGTCCCCGAACCGGCCGATGTCTCCGCGTCCATGAAATAGTAGCAGATCATGTGCATCACGATCATGTGCGCGTCTTCGATTCGTCCCATGTGCGGATGCGCGACTTGAATATGAAGCTCGGCGAGAGGCCCCAGCTTGCCGCCATCCCGGCCGGTGAGCGCGATGGTGCGGCAACCGATGGAGTTTCCATATTCCAGGGCGCGAACCACATTCGGCGAGTTTCCCGAACCGCTGAATGCCATGACCACATCCCCGGGCCGCGCAAAGTTCTTCAACTGCTCGACGAAGACGTGTTCATAGCCGACGTCGTTGGAATACGCCGTGATGGTGGACAGGGAATCGGTAAGCGCCATGATGCGAAAGCGCGCCGGCCGGTCGAAGCTGGCGCCTTTCACCATGTCGGTTACGAAGTGCGAGGCGGTGGCGGCGCTACCGCCGTTTCCGCAAACGAAGATCTGGCGCCCCTCCGCCCGCGTCTGAATGAAGATCCGGATCGCCTCGGCCACCCTTTTCAGATCGATGGTTTCGATGGCCTTCAGAACCTCGGCCTTATACAGAGCGGGGAAGTTAATGGTCATGGTCTCTTGCATTATATTCTTTCAGAACTCCCATCGCGGTATGTACCGAAGCCGTTCACGCCCGTAATCCGGCCGTAAGCTCAAAGACTTTCCACCGCCGAGACGCCGAGGCGCTGAGAATTTAGAGTTTCTCGGCGCTCTCGGCCCCCTCGGCGTCTGTACCTGATGGGTGCAACCGCAAAGGGGCGTTCCGAGGAGACTCACGTGTTTCCGGTTCCTTCGGGTTCGCGCGCCGAGACAGCCGAGCACGCGGAGAACTGATTGACCTGATTTTCCTCGGCGTCTCGGCGCCTCGGCGGTGATATCTTATCGACGGATCACGGTCACGCCGGATGGGCAGTGTGCTCGTTGGTGGTAACATCCCGAGCGCATCGGCCCAATTCTCTATCCGCGCCGTGGCACTTCTCCGCCCCACATTTTGTACCACATTCCGAACACCTTGACACTGCCGCCGTTCCGATCCGCGCTGGATGTAGGGATGCGCCGGAAGATGCTGCCCATACCAGCGGTTGCATCCCCTCTCAACCTGCCCGAGATTCGCTATACCGGAGAGCGCTGTGCACCACAGGGAAGCAACCCGGGCGCAGGAAGGGAGTGGACGGATAGGTGCCTGAGAAACTGCTTGAAATGAGGCGATTCCGGGTTCTTCTGTACGCGGAAGAGCCAGAGTTGGCCCCTCCTGAGTCTGTGCGAGAACTGGCTTTTGGAGCCAGATGTTGCGGAGCCAAAACGTGAACGCTACTTGAACCAGCAGGAGCCAGCCAAGACTCATGTGCGGGTCGACATAGCAAACGCTACCGGGCTGTGGAAATCGAGGCTAGCGAAATCTGCCGCGTCTGCTTTATGGCGTAAGGGCCAATCTCCAGGCAAGGGCGAAGCCCTTGCCTGGTCAGACGCGCCAGGCATGATAAAATCGGAGCGTTATGACTCGACCAGGATGCCCATCAGCGCCTCCTGGGTGCGCCAGGAGTTGGAGGCTGAAGGACATGTCATCGGCCGGAACGGCGGATGGGGCGTCTTGCGGTCTTTAAGAGGGGCCTTTGACGCCGGGGTAGGGCTTGCCATGCTGGCCCCCCTGGCGAGCACGGTAGCGGGGCCGGTGATCATCGTGGCCGTGATCTCGCGACTGACGCCGGAGGGCCAGGGATACTTCTACACCTTTAACAGCCTGCTGGCGTTTCAGATCCTGTTCGACATGGGATCGGCACAGGTGCTGCTGCAGTTCGCCAGCCACGAGTGGTCGCTGCTGGGTCTGGACAGGGTGGGCAAGATCACGGGCAGCCAGGAGGCGCTGGCAAAGCTGCGGAGCCTGCTTACCTTTGCCATCCGGTGGGCTAGCGGAATTGCGGCGGTGGCAGGCATTGTGTTGGGACTTGCGGGGGTGGCCATGTTTTCACACTCCGGCAACTCGGGCGTGCGGTGGCTGGGCCCCTGGGTGGCGCTGTGCGCGATCACGGCGTTGAATATGCTAATGACGCCGGTCTGGGCGCTGCTGGAGGGATGCAACCGTATTACGCAGGTTTATACCTACCGGTTTTTCGCCAACGTGGCCCAGAACGGGTGCATTTGCTGCGCTTTGTTTGCAGGGGGTGGGCTGTGGGCTATCCCCTTGGGCGCAGCGGCGATGTTCTCGGTGTCGGTCACCATGCTCTTGCGGAAACACGGGGGATTTCTGGCGCAGATCCGCGCGGCGGGACATCAGGCTGGAATTTCATGGCGTCATGAGCTGTGGCCAGTGCAATGGCGTTTTGCGTTGAGCTGGTGGAGTGGTTATTTCCTGTCCTATTTCTTCACGCCTATTCTTTTTCATTATTATGGGCCGGTGGTGGCGGGCCAGATGGGGATGACGTGGTCGGTGGTGGCCACCATCGCGGCAGTATCCACGGCGTGGATTTCGACCAAGGCGGCGCGCTTCGGGATGTTGATCGCGCGGCGGGAGTATGAAGAGCTGGACCGGATGGCAGTGCGGTCGGGCGTGGCGTGCGTGGGAGTGGCGGCACTAGGCGCGGTGGGGCTGGAGAGCGTGGTTTTAGCGCTGCATTCCATCGGATCGCCGCTGGCGAACCGGATTCTCCCGCCGTTGCCAACGGGCCTCTTCCTGGCGGGGCAGGTGCTTATGCAGGCGACGGCTGTAGAGGCGGTATATCTGCGGGCGCACAAGCGCGAGCCGTTTGCGGCGCTGAGCGCGACGGCGGCGCTGCTGGTGGTGGGGTTGAGTTGCTATTTTGGCGAGGCTTACGGGGCGGTGGGGGCAGCGGCCTCCTATTGCGGTGTGACGCTACTGTTCATCCTGCCCGCCGGGACAGCCATTCTGATGCGATGCCGGAGGCGTTGGCACGAATGTCTACAGTGAGGTCTTCGACGCTCCCCACGGTTTCGGTGATCATGCCGAACTACAACCATGGGCGGTACCTGCCAGACTCATTGGGCGCGATTTTGAATCAGTCGGTACGGCCGCTGGAAGTGCTGGTTTACGACGACGGCTCGACGGATGACAGCGTGCGGATCATCCGCGAGATGGCCGGCAAGGACCCTATCGTCCGCCTGGTGGCCGACACGCACAAAGCGGGCCCGAACGCGAACATCAATCGCGGACTCCGGGAAGCAAAGGGGGATTTCGTGTACGCCGCGGCCGCCGACGACTACGTGCTGCCGGGGTTTTTCGAGAAATCGATGACGCTACTGGCGCAAAACCCCAGTGCCAAACTCTGTCTTGTCGACTTGGCCGAGTTTCATTCCGTGAACGGCCGTGTGCGTTATGTCCGGCCGCGGCTCGGTTCTCATGCCGGGTACGTCAGCCGGGATGAGGTTGCGAACCGCATGGCACGCCAACATGTTTATATGTACGGTGGCATGGCGGTTTGCAGCCGCGCCGCCCTGCTTGAACTGGGAGGTTTCTCACCCGCCCTGAAGTGGTATGCGGACTGGTTCTGCGTGCTGGTTCTGACGTTTCGGCACGGGGCGTGCTACATCCCCGAAGTGTTGGCAACAATGAGAATGCTGCCGGGCTCGTACTCGGCGGTGGGCCGTGAGAATCATGCCACTCAAGATGAGCTTTTCAGGCAGATATTCGATCTCCTACGTTCGGAACCACACGCCGATGTAGAGGCTCCTATCGCAGAAAGCGGCGCTTTATGCTTGCTGGGTTCGCAGATTCTGCGAGTGTTGTTAACCGACTCGCGGTACCGAGACATTCTGTCTGTCCGGCTGCTCATGCGGCTGCTGGCCAACATTCCCGTCACCCTATTCGGTCTGAACCCGGCGACGGAGTCGCCGCTGAGGTTTCTGGACCGGGCGGTACGTACGGTACTGGGCCTGGATGGAACCATCCAGCAGCACGGCGTGCCGCTGGACAAACCAGGCGGATGAGCTTGGCGCCGCTGGCGTCGTATCATTGAGTATTGACGGGTATCCATGAAGAGAGTACTTGTTACCGGAGGCGCAGGGTATAAGGGCTGCGTTCTCGTCCCCAAGCTATTGAATGCGGGCTATGAGGTGGTGGTCTATGACCTGATGCTGTTCGGGTCGGGCGGGCTGCCCTCGGACCCGCGGCTTCGCGTGGTGACCGCCGATATCCGCGACACCGTCAGCTATGCAGCCGCGGTCGAGGGCTGCGATTCGGTGATTCACCTGGCATGCATTTCCAACGACCCGAGCTACGAACTGGATCCGGCGCTGAGCAAGACCATCAACTACGACTGTTTCGAGCCGATGGTGGAAGCCAGCAAGAGAGCGGGGGTGCGGCGATTCGTGTATGTCTCCTCGAGCTCGGTGTATGGCGTAAGCGAAGCCCCCGAGGTGACCGAGGAACATCCCCTGGTACCGCTGACGGATTACAGCAAGTACAAAGGGCTTTGCGAAGCGGCCCTGGCCAAATACCGGTCGGGGGATTTCACCACCGTGGTGATGCGGCCGGCGACGGTCTGCGGGTATTCGCCGCGGATGCGTTTCGATCTGACTGTCAACATTCTGACCAACCATGCGATCCAGCGGGGCGCGATAACGGTCTTCGGCGGCGCGCAGAAGCGGCCGAATATTCACATTGACGACGTGACCGAGCTGTATGTGAAGATGCTGGGATACCCCGCGCACCTGGTGGATGGAGAGATCTTCAACGCGGGCTACGAGAATCACACGGTGGCCCAACTGGCGGAAATGGCGAAGGCCGTGGTGGAGCGTGAATTTCCGGAGAAGGCGCCCATCCGGATTGAAACCACCAGCACGAACGACAACCGGTCGTACCACGTGAGTTCCCGCAAGATCGCGGAAAAACTGGGGTATCGGCCGAACCGCACGATCGAGGACGCGATCCGGGATTTGTGCAGCGCGTTCAAGGCCGGCAAGTTCGATAACAGTCTGGCGAACGACGATTACATCAACGTAAAGGTGGTCAAGAAACTGGGCTTGCGATGACGGCGGTATCGGGGTTGTCCAAGAACAAGATGCTGACGCTGGACGAACTGGCCCGGGTGGTAGCTTCCCTGCGCCAGGCGGGCAAAGTGGTGGTGCATTGCCACGGCGTATTCGACCTGATGCACATCGGCCACATCCGTCACTTCGAACAGGCTAGGCAACTGGGCGATGTTTTGATCGTCACGGTGACTCCCGACCGCTTCGTCAATAAGGGTCCCAATCGCCCGGTCTTTCCCGAGGCGCACCGGGCGTGGTCCATCGGAGCGCTCGCCTGTGTCGATTACGTCGCCATCAATCAGTGGCCCATGGCCACCGATACGATCCGCCTGCTGAAGCCGGACATTTTCGTGAAGGGCACGGAATTCCGCAACCTTGAAGATCGGACCGGCGCCGTGGCCCTGGAAGAGCAGGCCATTCGCGAGGTCGGCGGCCGGCTCGAATTTGCCGGCGATGTCATCTTCAGCTCCTCCAGCCTGCTCAATCACCACTTCAACATCTTTCCCGAAGAGACCGAGCGTTTCCTCCGTTCCTTTTCGGGCCGCTACACTTCCGACGATGTGATTCGCAGCTTGGAGAGGGCGCGCCGGTTGCGTGTGCTGGTCCTTGGCGAAGCCATCGTCGATGAGTATCAATACTGCGAAACCCTGGGAAAGGCGGGTAAGGAGCCGGTCCTGGCGGCCCGGCATGTCAGCAGCGAGCGGTTCGCTGGCGGTGTTCTCGCGGTGGCCAACCATGTCGCCGCCGTCTGCGACCGGGTCTGCGTCCTCACCCTGCTGGGCGAAATCGATTCGCACGAGCAATTTATCCGCGAGCATCTCCACCCGGCTGTAGAGAAGATCTTCCTGTACATCGAAAACGCGCCCACCATTGTCAAGCGGCGCTTTCTCGAGTTGTACCCCTTGCAGAAGCTTTTCGAGATCTATGTGATGGCGGAGATCGAGCGGCTCGGTTCGCAATCCGCGGCCATCTGCGAGAAACTGGACGCCCTGCTGCCCGAATACGACGTAGTCGTAGTGGCGGATTATGGCCACGGGATGGTCTCCCCCGAGGTGGCCGACCTCCTCTCCGCCAAGGCCCCCTTCCTGGCCATCAACACTCAGGTCAATGCCGGGAATCACGGATTCAACACTGTTTCCAAGTACCGCCGCGCCAACTTCATCTCCATTTCGGAAAAGGAAATCCGCATGGAGGCGCGCAGTCCGCAAGGAGACCTGAGAACCATCATCGGCGACGTTTCGGCCAAGCTCTCGTGCGACCGTATCATCATCACCCGCGGCGTTCAAGGCTGCCTCTGCTACAGCCGCGGGGAAGGCTTCTGTGAAACCCCCGCTTTCAGCGCGCGCGTAGTCGACCGCCTGGGCGCCGGCGATGCGGTGCTGGCCATCACGGCGCCGTGCGCGGCCTTGGAAACGCCCGCGGAGGTGCTAAGCTTCATCGCCGGCTGCGTGGGCGCCCAGGCCGTCACCACCATTGGTAATCGCACGGCGATCGAGCGCGTCTCTTTGGCAAGGTATATCGAATGTCTCATGAAATAAACGCCGGACCCGCTTTCCTGCGCGCTCCTCTCCTTCCGGACACGGGACCGGGTCCAGTGGGCATCCCAGAGGGGGCCGCGTCACGGAGCGGCCGCTCCCTTCAAGTGCAACTCTACCGCGAAATGCTCCGCATCCGCTTGGTGGAAGAACGCATCGCCGAAATTTACGCGGAGCAGCAGATGCGCTGTCCGGTTCATCTCTGCATTGGGCAGGAAGCCGTGGCTGTGGGTGTATGCTCGGCGCTCACCCCGCGCGATTACGTCTTCGGCGGCCATCGTTCTCACGGCCACTATCTCGCCAAAGGCGGCAACCTCAAGGCGATGATCGCGGAGCTTTACGGGAGAGCGCCGGGATGCGCCAGCGGCAAGGGCGGGTCCATGCACCTGATCGACCTGGCCTGCGGTTTCATGGGCGCCACTCCGATCGTGGGCAGCACCATTGCGATCGCTACCGGCGCAGCGTTGGCGGCGGCCATGCGGGGCGAGGATCGCGTGACCGTACCCTTCTTCGGCGAAGGGGCCACGGAGGAAGGCGCATTCTATGAAAGCGTCAACTTCGCCGCTCTCAAGCGCCTGCCCATCGTGTTCCTCTGCGAGAACAATCTCTACTCGGTCTATTCGTCTCTCTCGGTCCGCCAGCCTGCTGAAAGAAACCTGCTGCAACTCGTCAAAGCCATGGGCATGGCCAGCGCCGGCGGCGACGGCAACGACGTAATGGCGGTGCGGGAACTCATGCGAGAGGCGGTCCACAGGGCGCGGCGGGGCGAAGGCCCGACGCTGTTGGAGTTCTCCACTTACCGCTGGCGCGAGCATTGCGGGCCGAACTACGATAACGATCTGGGCTACCGCACCGAAGAGGAATTCCTGGCGTGGAAGGATCTCTGCCCAATTGCCCGCATGGAACGCCAGTTCCTGCGCGACGGCACCCTCTCCGAACAGGAAATCCAGGTCTTCCGGGATGAGTTCCTCGCCGAGGCCGATGAAGCCATTCGTTTCGGCAAGGAGAGCCCCTACCCCGACCAGAGCGTCCTTATGCAGGATATTTACGCCGAACCGTCTCTGACCTCGGAGGCCGCGTGCGGCAACTGACCTTCGCGCAAGCCATCCGCGAGGCCGTCGATCTGGCGATGGAGCGCGATCCCAACGTCTACATCATGGGATTGGGCGTGCCCGATCCCCGCGGCATCTTTGGAACCACCCTGGGCCTGCGCGAGAAGTACGGCGCCAGCCGCGCCATGGACACCCCCACATCGGAAAATGCCATGACCGGCATCGCTATCGGTTCGGCCTTGTGCGGCATGCGGCCGATTGTTACCCATCAGCGCGTCGACTTTGCGCTGCTGGCCGTGGAGCAAGTGGTCAACCAGGCGGCTAAGTGGCACTACATGTTCGGCGGCCGCGCATCCGTTCCACTGGTGATCCGTCTGATCGTGGGCCGAGGCTGGGGCCAGGGGGCGCAGCATTCCCAGTCGCTTCAGGCATGGTTCGCGCACGTGCCCGGACTGAAGGTGGTAATGCCGGCCAACGCGCAGGATGCCAAGGGGCTTCTGATCTCCGGCATCTACGACAACAACCCGGTGATCTATCTCGAGCACCGCTGGCTCCACGAGACCTTCGGCGTCGTGCCGGAGGGTATCTACACGACACCCATCGGCAAAGCCCATATAGCCCGGCCGGGATCCGACCTCACCGTCGTGGCGACATCGTATGCCGTTGTGGAGGCGTTGCGTTGCGCCGAGGTCCTGGCCCGGAGCGGGGTTCAAGCCGAGGTGGTCGACGTCCGCACACTGCGGCCCTGGGACAAGGATACGGTGCTCGAATCCGTGTTGCGAACCGGCTGCCTGATGGTGGCCGATACCGGTTGGATCACCGGCGGCTTCGGCGGCGAAGTGCTGGCCGTGGTGGCCGAACTGGCGTGGGGCAAGCTCAAATGCCCGCCGCGCCGTTTCGGAATGGCCGACTGTCCCATGCCGACCAGTTCCGGCCTCTCCCGCTTCTGTTATGCGCGGCCGTCTCATTTGTACACCGCGGCCTGTGAGATGCTCGGAGTCGCGGTGCAAGCGGAGCACACCGCGCTGTTCCATGAGGACGGCGTCCCTCACGACGCCCCGGATCGCAGTTTCAAAGGCCCCTTCTGAGGACCGGCACCATGCAAGTTCCTTACGTGGATCTCGCCCGCCAGCACGCGGCGGTGAAAGACCGGCTGATGGACGCTGTCGGCCGGGTCATCGATCACGGGCAGTTCATTTTAGGCAAGGAGGTCGAGCTCTTCGAGCGGCGTTTTGCAGAGCTGTGCGGAGTGCGCTATGCCGTCGGCGTCAACTCCGGTACGGATGCCCTGATCCTCGCCCTGCTCGCGCTCGGCATCGGCCCCGGCGATGAAGTCATCACCGTACCGAATTCTTTTATCGCCACCGCCAGCGCCATCCGCATTGCGGGAGCCTGGCCCGTCTTCGTGGACGCCGGCGAGGATTACAACATGGATCCGGCTGCCATCGTGGCGGCCATCACCCCCAAGACCAAGGCCTTGCTCCCCGTGCATCTGACCGGCCGGGCAGCCCGCATGGAGGAGATCCGCGCCGTCGCCGACCGGCACAACCTGGCGATCGTCGAGGATTGCGCGCAAGCCGTGCTGGCCAGCCACAAAGGGCGGCGTGTCGGGGCGTGGGGTGAGGTCGGATGCTTCAGCCTGCATCCCCTCAAGACCCTCAACGCTTTGGGCGATGGTGGCGTGCTCACCACCAACGATGCCCGCATTTACGAAGAACTCAAGATCCGCCGCAACCTCGGCCTGAAGAGCCGCGAGGAGTGCCTGTTCTGGTCGCGCAATACGCGCCTTGATACGCTGCAGGCCGCCATGCTCCTGGTGAAGCTGGAATATCTCGAGCAGTGGACCGAGCGCCGCCGGGAGAACGCCCGCTACTACCGCGAGAAGCTGGCCGGCCTTCATCCGATCTGTACACCCGGCGAGCACGAGTGGGAATACGCCGTCTATCACACCTTCGTGGTGCAGGCGGAGCGGCGCGACGAGTTGCGCGCCTTTCTGGCATCGCGCGGCATCGGCACCGCAGTGCATTACCCGGTGCCGATCCACTTGACTACCGCCGGCCGCGAGCTAGGCTACTCCGCCGGCAGCTTCCCGGTGGCGGAAGGCCAGGCGAAGCGCATCGTCAGTCTCCCGGTCTACCCCGAGCTGACTACCTCCGATCTGGATTACGTCATTCAAAACCTATTTGACTTCTATGCCAACTGACGCCTCGATGCACGACGAGCCTGCCTCCACCACCAGAATCGAGGCACAAGCGCCGGCACGAGTGCCGGCGCGGCGGAGACGAGTCTCTGCGCCACACTCGTCTGGATGCGGGGCGGTCAGCCGGAAGGATCTCTAATCTACTCCATGCGCGTACCATTCTCTTATCTCGACCGCCAGTTTGCCGACCTGGAGCCCTATCTCGATGACCTCCGCCAGTTCGTGCGGACCGGCGACTTCACCCTGGGAGCTCCGCTCACCGAGTTCGAACGGCGATTCGCCGCGCTCTGCGAAGCCCCGCATGCCATCGGCGTTGGCACGGGGACCGATGCCATCGCCATGTCTCTGAAAATGGCCGGCGTCGGAGCCGGAGACGAAGTCATCACCACTCCCATGACGTTCATTGCCACCGTCGGCGCCATCGTCATGACCGCGGCGCGTCCCGTGTTCGTCGATAGTGAAGACGGCTTCGTCATCGACGCTTCGAAAATCGAGCCCGCCATTACCCCGCGCACCCGCGCCATTGTGCCGGTCCACTACACCGGCAATATGCCCGATATGCCTGCTATCGCGGAGATCGCGCAACGCCACAACCTGACCGTCATCGAAGATGCCTGCCAGGCTATCGGCGCCCGCCTGAATGGCCGGCCCGCCGGCTCCTGGGGCCTGACCTCCTGCTACAGCCTCCATCCCTTGAAAAACCTCAACGTCTGGTCGGACGGTGGGGTGGTCGTCACGCATTCCGATGAAATGGCCCGTAAGCAGCGCCTGTACCGCAATCACGGCCTCGCCAATCGCGATGAAGTCGAAACGTTCGGCATCAACTGCCGCCTCGACACGCTGCAGGCCGTGGTGGGCAACCGCCTCATCGGACAGGTAGACTTCATCACCAGCCAGCGCATCGCCAACGCGGCGCGCTACGACCAGGCCTTTCAGGACTTGGGCGATTGCATCTCCGTTCCGCGGCGCCGCCCCGAGGTAAAGCATGTCTACCATCTCTATATCGTCCGCGCGAAAAATCGCGACGGCCTGCTGGCGTATCTCAACAGCAAAGGGGTGGAAGCCAGAATCCACTACCCCATCCCCGTACATCTGCAAAAAGCCGCGCGACACCTCGGTTATCAGCCAGGCGACTTCCCGAAATGCGAGGCGGATTGCAAACAGATCATTACGTTGCCCGTCCACCAACACCTGACACCTCAAGAGATCGATTACGCTATCGAGCAGGTGCACGTTTTTTACCGGGCCTGACCCTGGGAGAACACCATGAACCCGCACCCCGTCATCGACTACGAATCGGCCGTCACCGGCTACATTGAAAACCTGTCCACTATACTCCGGGGATTCGGACCCGCGGAGGATCTGGCTTTCCTGGAAACTTGGGTACCAGACGAAAATCCCCTGCAAAGCATCCTCGGTATCTTTGAAGCCGCCAAAGAGGCCGGCATTCCCGGCGTGACGGTGCGCGTGGGCGCCCAGACCCTGGCGGCGTTGGACCTGGCAGCGCTCGAGAACGCGTCGGCCGCTTGGGGACGGCCAGACTTTCGGACCGGCACCGACACGGCGGTTCTCACGCTTTCCTTTGGAGGACCGGAGCCTCTGCATGAGGTGAACTTCCTCTACCGCACGGCACTAGAGGCCGCCGCGGGCGCCCGCGAATTCGAGGGCATTCTCGAACCCGAGGCCGATGCCATTCTGGCCGTCGCTTCCCATGCCGATATGAAGCTGATGGCGCTGGTGGTGGCGGAGCGCCACATCGTCGCCAAGGCACGGTACTCGGGAACCTCCACCGAGATCGAGCGCCGCCTGCTGGCACGGCTTTGCCCAATCCTGGAGGGCAAACCGATCATCGAGTGCAGCGACCACGCCGTGATCGAACTGGAATTCAGCCTGCGCGACCACGCCCAACCTGCCCCCGTACCCGGAGTCGTCATGCCGGAGAACTGCGATCCCATGTTCGCCCTCCCGGTGCGGCTCGTGCGCGACCTCCTGTCAGACTACCGCCGACAAGCCTCCCTTACCACAACCGAAAACTCGTACGTCCGCCCCAGCTCGCCCCGCTGGCGCCGCCTCTCCCGCGAACAACGGCAGGCGGAAGTCGCCGCCGCGCTGGAAGCCTTTCCCCAAGGTTCCGACTTCCACGTCGCCACCGTTGATGGCGACCGGCGGGTCGTCATTGAGACAGCCCCTGGGGTGGCCAAGCAAACCAAAGGCAGCCTCTTACTCCAACTCGAGAGGCACCTGCAGCAAACCGTCGAATCCGTCCTGCAAGTCCATTTGCAGGCCAAAGCGGATTTGAACACGATCCGCCGCATCAAAGGAGTGCGTACCTGAACCTTCGGCCGACCTCGCAATGCGAGAGTATCCCGGCTCCCTCCTGAAAATCGCCTCGGTAGGTCGGGCCAAGAACGTTCCCGATCCGCGGCATCATCCACCGTACCACCGTTACCCTGGGGCCGGTAGGCATCGTGAAAATACGCTATGATGAAGCCAGGCCGGCAGATCCCGGGACAGCGGCCAAGGGTCCACGCTCGCGGATCCGGGGGTCTGCCAGGGGGGATCGGAAACAACCTGGCGGCGCTGCATCCGCGCGCTGCCGGGTACAGAGCAGGTTTCCGGCAATGAGGATGCGTACATGGCGATGCAGCACACCGAGCACGCAACACTGAGTACCGCCGGTGAACAAACCGAACGGCTGATCCTGGACGGCACCAAGATGCCTTGGCATACCGACCGCGTAAATGCCTGGGAACGCGGCGAGAGGTTCGCTCCTATCACTATCGATATGGCGCTGACGAGAGCCTGCAATTACGCCTGCGGCTTCTGCTACGCCATGCTCCAGGAGAACGACCGGCAGGTCATCACCCGCGACGTCATGTACCGCTTCCTGGATGACTGTGCGGAGATCGGCGTCAAGGGCATCAGCCTGGTTTCCGACGGCGAGAGCACCCTCTCGCCCGCCTTCATGGCCACCGTGAAGCGCGGTGATGAACTGGGCATCTCCATGGCCTCTGGCACCAACGGCTTCATTTTTAACCGCACCAAGCTGGAGGAAATCCTCCCCCACCTGACCTATTTACGTGTCAACTTTAGCGCCGGCAGCCGCGAACGTTACGCCCAGATCATGGGGGTGAAGCCCGAGGCCTATGACCGGGTGGTTCAGAACATCCGTGACATGGTGGAAATCAAGCGGCGGCGCAATCTCCCGGTGACTATCGGCATGCAGATGGTGCTGATGCCGCAGGATGCCGACCAGGTGCTGCCCTACGCCCGGCTCGGCAAAGAACTGCGGCCCGACTACGCCGTCATCAAACACTGCTCCGACGACGAGGACAGCAACCTCGGCGTGGATTACGATGGCTACGCCAAGCTCTACGATCTGCTCTCCGAGGCCGAGACCCTCTCCGACGACGAGTACCGGGTGGTGGTGAAGTGGTCGAAGATCAAAGCCGATGGCAAACGCAGCTATCAGCGCTGCTACGGGCCACCGTTCATTCTCCAGATCTCCGGTTCCGGCCTGGTGGCTCCCTGCGGTATGCTCTTCAACGAGCGCTATGAGAAGTTTCATATCGGCAACATCGTCGAGCAGAGCTTCAAGGACATCGTTTTCAGCGACCGGTACTGGGAAGTGATGAGCTATCTGGCATCGCCCCATTTCAACGCCCAGACCATGTGCGGAACGCTGTGCCTCCAGCACTGCGTCAACGAATACCTGGATGAATACAGAAAGGGCCGCTTGGAGCTGATCACTCCATCTTCTCTGCCGCCCAAACACCTGAATTTCGTCTAGTCGTCATCAACTACGAATCGGCCGTCACCGGATACATTGAAAACCTGTCCACTATACTCCGGGGATTCGGACCCTCGGAGGATCTGGTTTTCCTGGGAACTTGGGTACGATGCTGTGCGCCTGGTTGCATGATCCAGGCAACTGTATTTGGCCCCGGCTCTTGAGCCCGTAATCCGCAATCGTCATACTAGCCATCGAATCTCAGCAGCGCCGGATCGATGGCCGCCTTGCGCGCTTCGTACCATCGATACAGCCGCTCAATGGAATCGTCCATCTCGCGGAAACGGAAATCCGGGATCTCCGCCAGCATGCGGGTGTTGTCGCCGCTGTACTCGTCGCCCAAGCCTCTGTTCCGGATGATGATCTCCAGCTTCTTGCCCGAAGCCTTCACTACTTTTTCAGCCAGGGTCTTCAAGTCGAAGCACCGGCCGGTGCAGACGTTGTAATGCCTGTGGCGTAGGTTCCCGGTCAGAAAACATTCCAGGATCCGCCGCAGGTCTTCCACGTCGAGATAATCGAAAAAGACGTTCTGCCGCATGACCACCGGCAGGTCCCACACGGCCCGGCAGCAGGCGTTCGAGAGGAATCGCACCTCCCAGTCCTCATGCGGCCCGAATACGCCGAACAGGCGCAACTCGTAAACCCGATCGAGCGCGTCCAGCGCCTTTGCGCAGACGTACTTGGAGAAGCCGTAATCGTCCGCGGGCACGTATCTGTCGAAGTCGTCCTCGGCCATTCGAGGACGCCAATGTGCCCGGTCGTAAACCGCGCCCGAGCTGAGGAACAACATGCGGCCAAAGGCGTGCGCGTTGCGCGCCACGTTGAAGAACGTGCGGCAGTTGCGGCCGAAAAGCTCCGGACCGCTGCCCAGTTTGCGGTTGGAGCGCTCGGTGGCCGCATGAATCACGGCGTCAAAGCCATGGCGCTCGAGATAACCGCGGACCGCTTCCGCGTCCAGCAGGTCCAGCTCCGCGCGTGAAGGCGTGGCTACCTCATGCCGCCCGCGAAACTGCGCGGCCAGGTTCCGTCCGATGAAGCCGCTTCCGCCCGTGATCAGGATTTTCAAGACGCCGATTCCTCCAACGGCGGAACGATCATGTTGGCGCGGAACTCGTCCCGGTCGAGGAACGGCCACAGGTCTTCGAGCGGTTTGGAAACCATGGTTCCATCGGGGCGCTGCGCCGAGGAGAGACGCGGGCCGCGAACCTCGTCGGGAATGACCTGGACATCGCACACCGCGGGACCGGGCGCGTCGAGCACGTGCCTCACCTGCTCGCGCAAGCCGGCCTGCGAGGAGATGCGCGCCGCGGGCAGCCCATACGCGGCCGCCACTTTCAGCAGATCGGGCATGGTGATGCCGGTCTTTTCGTCACAGCCCACGAGCGGCGAGCCGAAATAGGCGATTTGCGTGGTTCGGATGGAGGCGTACCCATTGTTGTTCAGGACGAAGAACTTGATGGGCAGTTTCAGGCGCGCCACGGTTTCCAGCTCCTGAATGTTGAACTGAAAGCCGCCGTCGCCATCCACGCAGATGGTGCGGCGGCGTCCCCCCGCCAGGCAAGCTCCTATGGCGGCCGGCAATCCGTAACCCATGGCGCCGAGGCCGGCGGTGTGATAGATGCGCTGGCCGGCGCGGGTTGGGCAGGCCAACAAGAAGATCTCGATGCCGCTTCCGGAGCTGCCCGAAACCAGGACATCCTCGGGCGCGGCTTCCTGGCCAATCACCTCGGCCAGGTGGTAGAGGCTGACGCGGCCTTCAAGCCCGCGGTGCTCGGGGAGCACCACGGGGTAACGCGTTTTCCAGTCCGCGCAACGCTTTTTCCAGCTTGGGCGCTCCTTGGGCTGGATGGAACCGGCCTGGCGCAGCACTTCCCGCAGGAACGCTCCCGCGTCGGCGCATACTTCGGTCTGGATGAAGGGCGCCAGCTTGCGGATCTCGGCAGGGTCGATATCCACCATCACCTTGTGCGCGGCGCGCGCCAGCTTGCCGGGCGCGAAACCGGTGATAGCGAAATCCATGCGCGCCCCAATGGCCAGCAGGAAATCGGAATTCTGCAACGCGAAATTGGCGCCGCGTGCGGCCAGCGCGCCGGGCCGTCCGGCGAACAGCGGTTCCTCGGAGGAGATGATGCCGGCCGCGCACCACGTGGTTGCCACGGGAACCTGGAGGAGCGCAACCAGTTTGCGAAAGTCCTCCTCGGCGCGCGCCAGCCGCACGCCATTGCCCGCCAGAATCAGCGGCCGTTCGGAGCGGTTGAGTGCTTCGATGGTCTCCCGCACTTTTGACGGAAGCGCGGTTTCGTCGAACTCCGGCGGCATCTCCGCGGGATCGAATCCGGGCAGCGCTGTCTCATCGATGGGCGCAGCCTGCACGTCCAGCGGGATATCGATCCACACCGGACCAGGGCGCCCCGCGCGCGCCAGGTAGACGGCCTTTTCCAGGTGATAGCGGATGCTGGATGGATCCACAACGGTCACGGCATACTTGGTCAGCGAGCGAACGATCGAGATGGTGTCGACTTCCTGAACGCCGAGTTGGCGCACGCCGCGTGGCGTTCCGTCGGAGTGGAACATGCGGTCCGGCCGCTTGACCTGGCCGGAGAGGAACAACATGGGCGTCGAATCCAGCCAGGCCCCCGCCAGGCCGGTCACGGCGTTGGTTCCTCCGGGACCGCTGGTGACCATGGCCACGCCGAGGTTGCCGGTGGCCTTGGCGTAGGTCTCCGCGGCCATGGCGCTGGCCTGCTCGTGGGAATTGCACACCGGCTCGAGCGCGGCACACCGCGCCAGGGACGCGTTCAAGTGCATGGCGCCGCCGCCAACCACCAGGAAGACGTGTTTGACCCCCTGATTAGCGACGAAGCGCAGGACATAATCGGAAAGCTTGGTCATGAATTCAGGATCCGGTCCACCAGCTCCCGCACCGCGCCATGGCCGCCTTTGGCTTCGGTTACGATAGCAGCTTTGGCGCGTGCGGCCGGGCGGGCATCGGCGGGCGCGGCAGCCAATCCCACCAGTTCCATGGCCGCCAGATCATTCACGTCGTCGCCCATGAAGCAGATCTCCGCCAGTTGCAGTTGGTGCCGCTCCGCAAAAGCCCGCAGCGCCGAGGCCTTGTCCTTGCACCCCTTGGTGACGTCGGGCAAGCCCATTTTGGCGGCGAAGCGATCCACCAGAGGGCTGTCTTCACCGGAAATCAGGGTGACCAGCAGACCCGCTTTGCGCGCCAGCGAGACGCCCATAATGTCGGTAAAAGAGAAGCGTTTCCATTCGGCGCCATCGGGTCCCCACCACACGCCGCCGTCGGTCAGGACGCCGTCGAAGTCCAGGACAATGGCTCGGATGGCGGGCATTCAGGGGGTCGCTCCCACACGCCGCAGTTTCTTGATGATCGGCACCTCGCGCTCGCTCACGCGCTTGACGCCGTCGCCCAGCGATTGCTCCACCAGCCGGATATAGCTTACCAGCCGCCCGATGCCGTTCGGCTCCAGCGAGGCGGCGTGGTCCGACCCCCACAGGGCCCGGTCCGTGGTGATATGGCGCTCGATGCAGCAGGCGCCCAGCGCCGCCGCCGCCACGCTCGAGGGCAGCCCGGTCTCGTGCCCGGAATATCCCACCGGCACCCGGTATCGCTCGCGCAGCGTGGCGATGGTGCGCAGATTGAGCTCGGGATAGTTGGCCGGATAGCAGGCGCAGGTGTGCAGCAAAACCAGGTCCTGGGTGCCCAACACCTCCACCGCGTGGTCTACTTCCTCCAGCGTGCTCATCCCCGTGGAAAGGATGATCGGCTTGCCCTTGGCGCGGGTGTGGCGCAGCAGATGGTCGTCGGTGAGCGACGCCGAGGCGATCTTGTAGCACGGCGGACCGAACTGGTCGATGAAATCCACGCTCGGCTCGTCCCAGCAGGAGGCGAACCAGGGCATCTTGACCTCGCGGCAGTAGCGATCGATCAGGCGGTATTGGTCGTGGCCGAACTCCAGGCCACGCTTGAGATCGCCATTGGTCGTGCCGAACGGGCTCTCGCGCGGCTTGGCCAGCTCTTCGGCCGTGTACACGATGTCAATCGTCCGCTTCTGGAACTTCACCGCGTCGCACCCGGCCGCCACGGCCACGCTGATGAGCCGCCGGGCGAGGTCGATATCTCCGTTATGGTTGATACCGATCTCGGCAACGATGTAGCTGGGGTAGCCGTCACCCACCATTCTGTTCCCGATTTTGACCGGGGCCGGCTCTTGGTTACTCGACATGATCTCTCCTTAAAGCTCCTGCATGATGGGCGCAAAAGGCCTGGAACACGCTAATTACGTAGTCCATCATCGGCTGCGTGATGCCCGGGAAAATCCCCATCCAAAACACCTGGTTCATGACGAAATCCGAGTTCTTCAGCGGCCCGGCGACGCGGTACTGGCGGTCGCGATAAGCGGGCTGGCGGACCAGGTTGCCGCCAAACAGCAGGCGGGTGGCGATCTTGCGGTCTTCCAGGTGGCGCGTCACCTGGTTGCGCGAGAACGGCGCGTCCGGCCGCACCGCGATGGGGAAGCCGAACCAGCTCGGCTCCGCGCCGAGCGTGGCTTCCGGGAGAAGGAAGAATTCCTCCATCTCGCGCAGGCCCTCGCGCAGCGTCTGGAAATTGCGGCGCCGCGCCGCGATGAAGCCATCGAGCTTCCGCAACTGCGCCACCCCGACGGCCGCCTGCATGTCGGTCATTTTGAGGTTGTAGCCGATGTGCGAATAGGTGTACTTGTGGTCGTACCCGCGCGGCAGATCGCCGAGCTGCCAGGCGAAACGCTTGCCGCAGGTGTTGTCCTTGCCCGGTGCGCACCAGCAGTCGCGGCCCCAGTCGCGGAAGCTTTCCACCAAGGTGCGCAGCATCGGCTCTTCGGTGAGCACGGCGCCGCCCTCGCCCGTGGTGATGTGGTGCGCGGGATAGAAACTCACGGTCGCCAGATCGCCGAACGTGCCCACTTTTCGGCCTTGGTAGGAGGCGCCGGCGGCGTCGCAGCAGTCCTCGATCAGCCACAAACCGTGCCGCCGCGCGAATTCGGTCACCGCGGCCAGGTCGAACGGATTGCCAAGCGTGTGCGCGAGGATCAGCGCCCGGGTGCGTGGGGACAGTGCGGCTTCAAGCTGCGCCGCGTCCACGTTGTAGGTGGGAACGGCGACGTCTACGAACACGGG
Source organism: Bryobacteraceae bacterium (assembly GCA_049510555.1). Lineage (GTDB taxonomy): Bacteria > Acidobacteriota > Terriglobia > Bryobacterales > Bryobacteraceae > Fen-178. Next base: position 52,677 of record JBEKYW010000002.1, on the reverse strand, counting down.
GACCAAGCCGTTCTGGAAGATGGGGTTCACGGTGGTGGGGAAACCCGCGGCGAGAGTGATGACTTCATCGCCCGGCACGAGCCGCCGGTCGCCCAGTTTGGGGGACGTGAGCGCCGAGACCGCCACCAAGTTGGCCGAAGAGCCGGAGTTCACCAGCACGCACTCGCGGACGCCGGCCCAGCGCGCGAATTCCCGTTCGAACTGCTCCGCGAAGCGGCCCGCGGTGAGCCAGAAATCGAGCGCCGAATCCACCAGCAGGCGCATCTCCGAAGCATCGAAAACCCTGCCGGCAACCGGCACCGCGGTTTCGCCGGGCACGAAGGCGCGCGGCGGGAAGGCCTCGGCGTAATGCTCGCCCACCAGATCCAGGATTCGCTCGCGCAACGTCACGCCAGGAACTCCCGGTACCAGGAGATGGTGCGCGCGAGGCCTTCATCGAGCGTGAAGAGCGGCGACCAGTTCAGCATCTGCCGCGCGCGCGCCGCGCTCAGATACTGGCGCCGGATTTCGTTGGAGGCTTCGTTGAGCACCACCGGTTCCAGATCCGAATCCATGGCCTTGAGGATGCGGTCCACGAGGCCCCTGACGGTCACCTCGCTTTCGTTGGAGAAGTTGAACGCCAGGCCGTGCAGGTCCGGGCGGCAGTGGAGCGTCTCCGCCAGCAGCATGTAGGCCGCGGCGCCGTCCTCCACGTAGAAGTAATCGCGCACGAACTGGCCGTCGGAGCGAATGACCGGGCGCTCGCCGCGCAGCACCGAGCGGATGGTGCCCGGCACAATGCGGTTCCAGTTCAGATCTCCGCCGCCGTAGAAGTTCCCGCAGCGCGTGACCGCCACCGGCAGGCTGTAGGTTTTGGCGTACGCCTGGGCGATCAGGTCCGCGCAGGACTTGCTGACGTCGTAGGGGTGCCGGCCCTGGAGCGGGGTATCTTCGCCGTACGGCAAATCTTCCTGGTGGCCGTAAGCCTTGTCGGAGGAGGCGATTACGATGGAGCGCACGCCCGGCGAGCGCCGGCAGGCCTCCAGCAGGTTCCACGTGCCTTGAACGTTGCTTTCGAAAGTGGAGACCGGGTTGCGATTGGCGATCCCGACGATGGTTTGCGCGGCGAGGTGGATCACTGTGTCGGTTTCGTATTCGCCGATGGCGCGCTCGAGAACGTCGCGATCCCGGACGTCGCCCCGTACCACCTTGACCTGTTCGAGGATGTGTGCCTGCACCAGCTCGCTTTGCGGCACCCAGTCGCGCACCAGGCACAGCACGTCGGCGCCGGCTTCCACCAGGCCGCGGGTGAGCCATGCGCCCACCAGGCCGGTGGCTCCGGTCACCAGAACGGGACGGTCCTGCCAGAATTTCTGCTTCACGCCCACACCCTCCAGGGCGCCGCACCGCTGGCCCACAGTTCGTTCAAGTGCTGGTATTCGCGGTAGGTATCCATGGCGTAGAAGAAGCCCTCATGCCGGTAGGCCATGAGCTGGCCGTCGGCCGCCAGGCGCTCCAGGGGCTCGCGCTCAAAAACGCACTCGTCCCCGCCGAGGTAGTTGAAGACCTCGCGCTGGAGCGCGAAGAATCCCGCGCTGATCCAGCCCTCGGACCTGGGTTTCTCGATGAACCTGAGGACGCGGTTCTGGTCGGCGAATTCGAGAATGCCGAAACGCGATATCGGCGGCACCGTGGTAACGGTGGCAATCTTGCCGTGGCTCCGGTGAAACTCGAGCAGGCGGCCGATGTTGACATCGCTCACGCCGTCGCCGTAGGTGAGCAGGAACGTGTCGCCGTCGATGTACTTTTGGATCTTGCGAACGCGCCCGCCGGTCGCCGACTCCAGGCCCGTGTCCGCCAGCGTCACGCTGAAGTCCTGCTCGCTGTGGTGGCCGTGATAGCGGATCTGCGACTTCTGCCCGAGACAGATGGAGAAGTCGTTATTCATGGCCTCGTAATTCAGGAAGTATTCCTTGATGGTGTTGCCGCGATACCCCAGGCACAGCACAAAGTCGCGAAACCCGTGGTGCGCGTACATCTTCATGATGTGCCACAGGATGGGGCGCCCCCCGACTTCGACCATGGGCTTCGGCCGGAATTCGGTTTCCTCACGGAGACGCGTTCCCAGACCGCCGCACAAGATGACGACCTTCACGGACGTGAGCCTCTCTGGAATTCCCGCGCGCGTGTTTTCCACGCGCTCACCATCTCATGATACCAGGGAGACGCGCGCCGTACTTTATCCCGTATTTGGTTCTGGAACTGATGCGACCCTTGGTTATGGTTTCGTGCCGAAGCCTTTCTCGGTCACAACATTTTTCTCTTGTAGATTCAATAAGTTAGCTGGATTTGCTTGCACCAGGCGTTTGCTATTCTCGAAATAGGGAGAACGAATGCTCAGGGTATTTCTGATGGCCCTCGCGGGCCTGACCGCCGCGGCGCAAACCCAGATCGATCTGCGCACTCAGACGAAGGGAGTCGACTTCACGTCCGCGACCTCGACCAAGCCGCTCAAGACCGGAACCACACTACCCACCGCCTGCGCGGTAGGAGAACTGTTTTTCAAGACGGATGCCACGGCCGGGGCGAATCTGTACGCATGCACGGCGACGAACACCTGGTCGGTACAGGGAGGCTTGTCCAGCCAGAACTGCTGGTATGACGGGACCGACAATACGCTGAAGTGCCGGGACGCCAGCGGAAACATCTACGCGGCAGTTAAGACAGCCACCGGCACACCAAATCAGTGGGTGGACTATATCGCCCCCACGGGCATCCCGCATACCTCCCAGCCGACCGCGGCGGCCGTAGGAGCGCTTGCCGATCCGGGATCGAACGGGATTCCTTACCGCAGCGGGCCGGGGACGGCCACGCCAGCCAACGCCGGTAACGCCAGCACGCTTTTCTTCTGTCAAGACGCGGGGAACAGCAGCGCCTATGCGTGTAATCTGACGCCGCCGATCACCGCTTACACCGTCGGCACAACGTACTGGTTCAAGGCCAATACCGCCAATACCGGCCCGGCGACCATCAACTTCAACTCGCTCGGCGCGAAAACCATTGTGAAGCAACACAGCCAGGCGCTGGTGGCCAACGATATCGCCGCCGGGCAGTGGGTGATGATCACGTATGACGGCGCCAACATGGAAATGCAGAGCCAGACGGCCAATGCGTCGGGCGGAGGAGTGCCGAGCGTGTTCGGGCGCACGGGGCCGGTGACGGCGCAGAGCGGGGACTACACCACCGCGCAGGTCACCGAGAGCGGGAACCTGTACTTCACCAGCGCGCGCGCCAGAGCCGCGCTGACGGGGGGCGGGCCGATCACGCTCAACGGTTCGACGGGGGCGCTGGATTGTCCCACATGCGTGACGAGCTCGACCTCCGCGGACACGGATCTTTCCGGGACCTTTCCGCATTTGAGCGTGGTCAGGCTGCAGGGCCTCAGAGTGGCCAATACGGAGCCCGCGGACCTGCAATACCTGGGATGGAACAATAGTGCCGGGCAGTGGGAGCCGAAGACGCCACCGAGCGCGCTGGTGGCTTCCGTTTTTTGGCGCACGGGCCAGGTAACGGCGCAGACCGGCGACTACAACACGGCGCAGGTCCTCGAAAACGGGAACCTGTACTTCACCAACGCGCGGGCGCGAGCGGCGCTGTCGGGCGGCGGGCCGGTCACGCTGGACGCTTCGACGGGAACGCTGGGTTGTCCAACCTGTCTGACGACTTCGACGATCGCGGACACGGACCTCACCGGAAACTTCCCGCATCTGAGCGTGGTCAAGCTGCAAGGCCGGCCGGTGGCCGGCACGGCGCCGGCGGACCTGCAATATCTGGGTTGGAACAACAGTCTGGGGCAGTGGGAGCCGAAGACGCCGCCGAGCTCGCTGGTGGCTTCCGTTTTTGGGCGCACCGGTCCGGTGACGGCGCAGAGCGGGGACTACTCGTTTGCGCAGATCTCCGGCGCGGCCAGCGCATCTCAACTCCCTGGGGTGGCGATGCGTACGGATCAAAGCAACCTGGTCACCGCGGGAACGCAGGATTTCCGCGGCGCGGCGCACACCCTCCCGATGAAGTCCGGCGCCATCGCCAGTCTGCCCGGTACCTGCACTGCCGGCGAGACCTATTTCGCGACCGACGCAGGGGCGGGGAACAATGTTTATGGCTGCACGGCCGCGAACACGTGGTCGGCGGAGGGCACCGCGCAGTTTCTCACGGTTTCGAGCGACGGCGTCGTGGTAGGGTCGAGAGGAACCGCCAATTTTGAAACCGGCAGCGGCCTGATGTCGGTGATCGCCGACACCGGGTCACAGATCAATATCCAATCTTCCCTGGACTTGGCGGTGGTTCAGACGCAACCGGGAGAGCAGACCGGCGCAGCCCTGCTGTGCGCCTCGGCCGGCGGTTCGCACAGCAGCTATCAATGCGCGATGAATCCCACGCTCGCGGCCTATGACAGCGGGATGGTGCTTCATTGGCAACCGGACGTGAACGGGCAGGGCGGCCCGACGACTCTGAACGTCGACACACTGGGCGCAACGCCGCTCAGATTACCAGACGGGGTGACCGACCCGGCAGCGACGGACATCGTAGCCGGGCTGCTATACAATGTCTGGTACGATGGAGCTGTCTTTCGGCTAATGACACAAGGTGGGGTGTCAAGTGTATTCGGGCGCTCGGGCGCGATCACCGGGCAGAGCGGCGATTACACGGCGGCGCAGGTAACGAACGCGGTGGATTCGACCGGGAACTACAGCAATCCGGCGTGGATTACGGCGCTGGCGTGGTCGAAGTTGACCGGGGTGCCATCGACGTTCAACGCGGGGCAGTTGCAGGGACGCACCTTGGCAAGCACCACACCGTCTGATTTGCAGTATCTGGGGTGGAACAACAGCGCTTCGCAGTGGGAACCGAAGACCCTGGCGGCGGCCGGGGTCAGCAGCATTTTTGGACGGACGGGGGCAGTGGCCGCGCAAAGCGGCGACTACACGGCGGCACAGGTGACGAATGCGGTGGATTCGACCGGGAACTACAGCAATCCGGCGTGGATCACGGCGCTGGCGTGGTCCAAGCTGACCAGCGTGCCATCGGCCTTCAACGCCGGACAGTTGCAGGGACGCACGTTGGCAAGCACAACGCCGTCTGATTCGCAGTATCTGGGGTGGAACGCCAGCGCCTCGCAGTGGGAGCCGAAGACCCTGCCGACCGGTGGCGGGGGTGGTTCAGGTGAGGTGTCGAGTGTATTCGGACGCTCGGGTGCGGTGACCGCGCAAAGCGGCGACTACACGGCGGCGCAGGTGGGGGCGGAGCCAGCGATTACACCGGGGACTACCTCGCAGTACTGGCGAGGGGACAAGAGCTGGCAGACGCTGCCGGCCTTTCCTTCCGGCACAATCGTCGGGACCACGGATACCCAGACGCTCACGAATAAGACCGTCGATGGTGTGACGCCGACCACGATGAGCTACTTGGACGCTACATCTTCCATTCAGACTCAATTGAACGGAAAGCAGGCATCCGGGGCTTATGCAACCTGCACGGGTGACTTGTCGGGGACCGCTCCGGGATGCACGGTTTCCAAGATCAACGGCGGAACGCTTCCCACAAGCACAAGCGCGGTGGGGACTGACAGCAATGGAAAGATTGTAGCGGCTGCGGTCAATGATACTCGCGTCTTTCAAGGCGCGGTCTGTTACGGCACTATCGCCGGAACCGGCTTTACCGTGCTGCCGAACAACTACGGGACGCCAAGTTGCAACGCCGACCAGAACCCGACTCTGCACTTCATTGCGGGCAGTCAGAATAATGCGCTGCAACACTGGCCGATGCCCAAGACGTGGAGCGGCACGGTGGACGCTCAAATCAAGTGGCGCGCCCCGTCAACGAGCGGAAATGTAGTGTGGGGTGTCCAGACCATCGCCGTGCCCGATGGCGAGATCCTGGCGCAAACGCTGGGCACGGCGAGCACGGTCGTCACTGCGGCTCCATCTACGAGCCTGGCGCCGAAAACTGAGACCTTGACGGCGATTACGATTTCCAACGCCTCCTCGGGCACCTATGCGAACCTGCCGGGTACTTGCTCTCCGACAGCGCCAGCGCCGGTCTATCTCGCAACGGACACGAATCAGTGGTATTGGTGCAGCGCGACGAATACCTGGAGCGCGACCACCGGGGTGGAATTACAGTTCCAGATTTACCGGCTCGGAACAGGCTCAGACACGATGAGCGGTGACGCGGAGCTGGTGTGGCTGGCGATGCGGTTTAACGTCACGGGGAGCGTGAAGTATTGAGGTGGCCCAAATGCGGAGATTGATTCTACTACTGGCACTCTCAGTCGCGGCCCTGGCTCAAGGCAACGGATATACCTATCTGCATACGATTGGCGTCACACGCTCGCTGGTGCAGGCCGACTTGACAAGCTTTCCACTGTATGTCGCGCCGGCGTCATCGTCCTGGGCAGCTACGGTCGCCAACGGCGGCCAGGTCGTCAACACGACCACGCAAACCATAGGAAACCTGACCGTTCCGGCCGATCTGATCTTCACCAAAGACCGGGCATGTGCGACCAAGGTAACAGGATGGCAGTGGGCTTTTTACAGCCAGACCACCGGGCTTTTCGGCGTCCGCATCAACTTGGATACGATCAATTCTGCCGCCAGCCACACAGCGGACACCGTGATCTATGCCTGCGTGGGAAAAGCCAGCGTTACCACGCTTCAGACGACTACTACACTGACCTGGGACGCCAGTTTTGTCGGGGCGTGGGACCTGCCAAACGGCACTACGCTCACGGCGCAAGACTCGACCGGGAACAACGACGGCACGGCGAATGGAACTGTTGGCGCAACTGACGGGAAGATTGATGGCGGGGCCAGTTTCCCCGGCAACACCAGCAGCTACATCAGCACGGGCACAAACAACGTTGCCTTTGAGTACAATCAGCCATTCACTCTGTCTGCATGGATCAAACTGACGGATCACGCCGACCATTTCATTATTGCCAAAGAACTCAACAGTGGGACCTACCGGGGTTACTATTACTTAGTCAATGGCGGAGGTGGTTCTGGAACACTAGGTGCGCTGACGGGGATTGTGCAGGACTCAGGCTCTTATATGATACAGGTTACTGGCAGCACTGTCGTCTGGGACGGAAATTGGCACCAGGCAGTCTTCACGTATGATGGAAGCGGGGCGGCCCTGGGCGTTTCATTGTACGTGGACGGCCTATTGGACGCGGTTTCTGCGACGGGGAGTGACAACCTCGGAGCCAGGACCGTACTGAATGCTTCAACTCTCAACATCGGATCGAGACAGAGTGGTGGAGTCGCTTTTAAGGGCAGTATCGATGAGCCTGAAGTTTCCAGTTGTGCCCGCTCTAAGCCTTGGATCGCCGCTGAATATCAGGCCATCGCCAATCAAGCGAATTTCGTCTACGTGGATGGGGCGGGCCTACCGGAGTCGGCATACTCCTTGTCGCTGAATTGGACGCCGCGCAACATCCCAGGACTAGCGCAGTGGTGGGCCGCCGACGCCATCACGGGGCACTCGGATGGGGATGTCCTAGCGACGGTCCCCGAGTTGACTTTTGGGCTAAATACTCCGCTGGGAGCGTGCGCGGCGGGAGCGACATATAGAGTCAATATCCAAAACGGCCTGCCAGCGCTTCGATTCGGGGCGTCCTCATGCTACCAGTCGGCTTACGGAGAAGACGTGCAGACGCTCTTCTATGCCGGCTCAAATGCGAACAGCGGGAGTGGCCGGTCCGTCGCTGGTGCAGCGTTTCGCGGCACGGTGATGGCCTGGAGATTCCGCGAGAATCAGTACTGTTACGCGCTGGCGGGAGATGTCAATGGCAATTGTACGATGAACGCTAGTGACACGGGCAGCAAGGCCATCAACGAGGGCAGGTTGACCACTGCGTCAACGCACACGGCTGAGTTCTCCCGCAACGGGGCCTTGCAGGCCACCGCGACCAACAGCAACGCGCTGGCGAGTCCCACGGCTCCCTTCTACCTTGGGGCCACCCCGAACACGGATCGATCTCCCACGGAGTTCTTGAACGAGGATCTATGGGAGCTGCTGGCGTTCAACCGCAGCCTATCTGACTATGAGCGCTCGGAAGTCATTTCGTACCTGAGCCGGAAGTGGTTTCGCATCAGCCCCATGAATCAATACTGGTACAGCGTGTTCGACACTGGCGCTTACTTTGCTTTATACAACGCTTCGGATGCCGCCACCTGGACCGTCTCGCCCCAATCCTATCAACCCCCCCAGCCCCAAATTCGTGATCCCTCCCTAGCGAGAATCAACGGGCAGTGGTGTATCGTCAACACGATCCCGTATGAGTACAGTTTTCAGGTGTATTGCTCTGCTGACCTGGGGGTTTGGAAGCACGTGGCAACGATTACCGGGGGAGGCGGAGCGCCGGAGTGGTTTGCAGACTCAGATGGCTCGTGGCACGTGCTGTGTGACGCTGATGGTGGCGGGGGTGCCTACATACTGTGGGAAACCCATCCGACAAACGCCGCGATGACGGCATGGAGCACGCCGGTTGCGCTCACCACCGACAACAGCCATCTTATCGATCCGTTCCTCCTGAAGATCGGTGCGACTTACGAGCTATTCGTCTCCAACAAGACCAGTGGCACCGCTCTCAGCATCCTGACGAGCAGCAGCTTGCTCGGGCCATACACGACCCAGAAGACCTATACCTGGGGCAACGAAGGACCGAGCGTGGTGCGGATCGACGGCGCATGGCGGCTGTCCTGGGACCCCGGCAGCGGTGGTTTGCAGTACGCGGATTGCACGGGCGATCCAGCCACCTGCACGTGGGGAGCGGTGCATGACCACTCGATACCCATGACGCAGCATGGCACGCTGGTGCGGGTGAGTAATCCGGTGGCGGCGGCCGGTGTGAATTAGAGTGGACGTTTGACGATTTCTGCGCCAGGAAGGTTTCGCTGGCTGGTGACGATCGAATGATGCTGCAAGGTAAGAGGCGGTGGCGGCCTGCTCGTGCCGTTCCAACTATTCGAGCGGAATCGGCCCTCGCCGGCCTGCCCAGTCTAGCCGGGACTGTGGCCGCGGAACAGTCCGGCGGGACAAGTTGGAACGGCACCAGCGGCCAGCGTCACGATCTCCCCCATTTCCTGGGTCTTGGTTCTTTACTTTTTGTGTTGTTGAGGCGAGGGGATCATGCGAAACGGCGGTCACAGGAGGCAACTACGGGGTTTCGCCGATTGTGGCAGTTGCCAGCATGCTTTTCGCCGGGACTAGGGGGTGTTTCTTTATGAGGTTCATTCAGGCTGTTGTGTTGACGCTGCAGTTCGTGGAGATGGGGGTTGCGGCGCAGTCCGTCGGGGTGGTTACCGGCAATCCGGGCGTGGCGCTCCCCGCGGGAGCGCCATGGAGCACGATCGGCTCCACCACCAGCGCCTCGCGCTGGGAGATGCGGGTGCACAACTTTGGGACCGGACCGACCTATGATTTGTGGATCCCGCTTCCAGCAACGACGATTTACATACGGAACAGTACTAGGTTGTCTCTCACTTATAGTTACAACCCCCCTACCGCTGACACAGTAGGCGAGTCCGCACTTCAATGTTGCACAGGGCGCACCGACATACTGATTCGATTGCAGCGCGACGCAGCCCACAGCCAGTACACCCTGGAGCTTTGCGATACAACGGGCGGGAATTGCACCTCGACCACTTTTCCGATTACGACATTCGGGCGAAGCTCCTGGGAAGGTTTGAGCTACGGTATTGTTGCAGGCTATCAGATGGCCTTTCTGCGATGGTTCAGCACGGTTGTGCCCGTGGGCACAACTATTCCTGTCGCGGGTGTCACCGGAAACCTCGGCGACTGGGAATTCGAGGGAAACCTGAATGATTCGAGCGGCCATGGATTGAATATGTCGGGCGGCACTGTGAGCTATTCGACGACGCCGACTTATCTGCCAGCTTGCAATCCCGGCGCGCAACAGACTTTCCGCGCCGGATTTACGGGACGCCTCGATGGCACCGGGTCACAGCCACTCGATAACGGTACGGCGCTCAGGTACCTCTGGCAGCAGAGTACGCGCCAACGCCTGGTGTGGAGCTCTCACACGGCCGCTCAGCCAACTATCCGTGGGATGGTGTCCGGACCCGTGAATCTCCAGTTAACGGTAACCGACGGCAGCGGCCAATCGAGCACCTGCTCGGTTCATGATGGCGCCGTCGCCACGGACGACAATGGCATCGTCATTACCGAGAACCCCAATATCGACATGCTCCTCGGCCCAATGGTGATGTGGGGGGTAAATCCCTGGCCGTGGTTCGATGGCCGGAATAAGGAGCTGGCAGACCTGCAAATCGCCAACCTGGACACCAATTTTCCCGACTACTGGGATACTCCCGCTTCAGGAACGGTTTCGGTCAGTCCCAGTCAAATGTGCGGCGGATCGGCCGCGGGCGCGTGTCTTGTGGGAGTCGGGACCAGGTTCACCAGTACGTTTTCAGCCAATTCTTTCCTGGTTGTCTGGTGGAACGGCGGAGCCAATCGGCGATTGAATTGGGTGAGCAGTATCATAGATGATACCCATTTGATTATGACCTACGCCTGGGACGGGGGCACCACGGAAAGCGGTCTCAAGTATTCCGCGCCAGTCTCCTCCGATGTCTATGAAATCGGTTTCGCCCAAATGAGTCTTCCAGGGAACTACTACGACAACGTGGAGGCATACTACGCCCTGTATTACCGTTCTGGAATCGACACGTACTTGAATGCCGCCCACACGCTGGCGGACCGCTTCTGGGCGAGCCCGCCGATGGATCAGGGCTACGCTTGGGGCACACCAAGCTACCAGTTTTCGTTTGCCGGACGGTCGCAGTCCCTGACCGGGATGGTCTTAAGGGCCTTGGAACTAGGCAGCGACTCCAGCACGTGGAACGGACTCCGACGACTCTGGCGGAATCATCTGGGATACCTTGGCGTGTCCGCATACAATGCCTGGGGTATCTGGGACCAGCGGGAGGTGGCGTACAGTTTGCTGTATGTGGCCTACTGCGGGCTGTTCGATCCAGATCCGGCCCAAAGGGCTACTTGTCAAGCGGCGATCAGTACTTCTTTCGCCCCGGCTGGACATTCGGGTGCTGTTTGGCAACCCGCCCGGGCAGCAGATGGGAGCTTTCCGGCTCTTGTTGAGTTCACGGCAGTAGACACCACCCACAGCGTCACAGCCACCCATGGCTCAACCACCGTGACCGGGAATGGAACGAACTGGACTGCGGGGCAGTTCAGCGCCGGCAACCCGCTCTTGCTTTACACCGGGTTCCCGAGGGTGCCGGATAACAACAATTCAGCCTTCGGGGGAACCTTTTACGTGCCCACTGTGAACAGCGCTACCCAGTTGACCTTGGACAAACCTTTTGCCGGGGCGACGGGAACCTACGGGTGGGCGCAGGGCGTTGGCTGGGGAAATCAACCGTTTATGGAAGGCATCCAGACCGTGGCGTTTGTCTTTGCGGGCCGAGCCCTGGCGGTCAGCGACCCGGCAAATTCCGCACTGGCCTACAGCTATGCGGCGGGGCTGGCCAACTGGTTGAAGACTTACGGGTATTCCGACCCTGCGTATGGCGGCGTGGGGGGAATGTACTACTTGGCAAATTTCATGATTTGCGCTTATCCCTACCAGACCCTCGCCTGCACTGAAGGCTACACGGCGAGCCAGGCGCGCACCGACGCAGCGGAAGCTGTACGCGGCATGTCCATGGTGTATGCTCAGACCCGAGACCAAACGCTCAAAGACTTTATCGACAAAGTGTATTCGGAAATGTATTCCAAGCCGGGGACCAGTTCCCAGTTTCCAGGAGACGGTCAGTATGTCAGCGATCTCAATGACGGAGGGGTCTTCATGAACGGATCTCAACCGGCAAATAAGTGGCTCGGTTTCTTTTTCGGCTTCGACAATGGCGCCGCGTGGCCTGGGTACCGCGTTGGAGGAGTGCAACCGGGGGATTATCACAGGGCCTACGTCGCGTTCAACCTTGCGCGGGTGCCAGGAGCTACACAGGTGCAGGTCACTACGACGATGCCGGATGGCACGGCTTCGAAGACTGTGTGCAGTTCCTCACCATGCGCGGTGACAGTGGACCGGCGGCAGGGAGACTGCCTGATCCAATTGCAGTACGCTTCCGCCAGCGGCGCAATTTTGGCGTCGGCCGCATACCCGGTAATTCAGGCACGATGAGCGAGGGGCGCGCCGGCCTCCTTCCGCCACCGACACTGATCGCACTGACCTATATGCTGACGGTGGACGATCCCACCTACTGCAGGCGAATCCGCACAGGGTCCATGGAGCCATACGGCCCAAGGTGCTCGACCACCGGTCTCCGTTGCCGCAGCCGCACCTTGAACCACGTCACCCATGCCCTCGGTCCAACGAAAAGGAATTCGTGCTTCCCGGCTAGTTCCGTCTCGATGACGGAATCGAGGTAATTCTCATCAAGCACGAACGGCAGGTGCACGATCCGGCCCGCAGCCGGATACATGATTTCGGGAGTGAAGAAAGCTTCCTTCAGTTTCGAATTCGAGATGTCCTCCGGAGTCTGCGCCCCCAGAAACGCGCTGGAGATGAGGACGGGAATCTCGGTCCCGCTCGCCGCCGCACGGACCGCTGCCATGGTTCCGCGCCAGTCATCTCCCGAGTGGCGGAACCCGTATCGGCCGAGTGCGCACACAGACATTATCACGATCGCAGCCGCCACAAACATCCTGGCCCGCGCCGGGTCGAAAGCGCGCACCAGACAGCCCACCAACAGCGCAATACCGGGAGTATAGGGCAGCAGGTACCGCGGTATGAAGAGCCGAATCGTAGTTACGCGGCCCAATATGAAGAACAGGAACAACGGGAACAACATCCAGGCGACCATCAGCACAGTGCTGGATTTCGTGGGCCGCCAGTGAGCCTTGAGCGAGGGCAGAACCAGGAACGCCACCAAGACGCCGGCGCCAATACAGGTTACTAGTGGCGGCGGAGAAATGTACTCGAACAAGCCCTGCATGTCCGGCAGGTAGGGGTCGCTAAGGCCGGTCTTGTGCCCGGAGACGGTCAGGATCTGCACCGACAGTGGCGCCATCAGCACCGCGGTAGCCAGCCAGATCAACAGCAGGCGGCCCCTCCGTTGTGTGCGCCAAAATGCGTAGAGAGCCGGCACCGCGAGTCCCACTGCCAGAACGACGTGCCCGTAAGCGGTGAGCGCACCCAGCAGTGCGCAGCCGGCCGCATCGCGCCATCTGCCAGTTTCGAGCCAGCGCAACAACAGCAGCACATGGCCCAATAGCAACATCATCGTGAGGGCATACGGGCGCGCATCCGCGGCAGCGAACAGCACATCCTTCAGGCTCACGAATACCACCGAGGCCAGGAGGCCGGTTTCCGCGTCGAACAGGCGCTTGCCAATGTGGTACAAGAAAACAGCCGAGATCCCCATCGCGATCATCGAGGGAATTCGCATGACGATCTCGCTGTTGCCGCCAGTTCGAACCGCCAGCCATGCAAACAGGAAGTAAAGAGGGGACTGACCGGACCAAATGGCGCGCGTGATGACGTCGAAGATACCATCCTTGACTATCCAGTAGGTGTGTGTTTCGTCCAGCCACAATGAGGACCAGCCTGGCAGGACCCAACACAGCAACACAGCAACACCGACCAGCGAGAAGTAATAGCGCCGCTCTTGAGTGGGCGATGGTTCGGGAATAGTCATCGATTATCAGTCCTTCCTTATTTGCCGCCCAGGGTTGCCCGGGCGTCGCGAGTTCGCGCCACGAACACCGACTGATACCCAAGCAATCCGGGCATCAACCGGGTGAAAAACATGAGAATCCGGTTTGCCGATCTTGCGGATCGCTTCGCCGGCGATACGCTGAGAGCTAATTCGATGGGAATCGCCGTAGATTCTTCGCGAGTCACTTCCAGCCCGGCCTGTTCTATCAATCGGCGGGCGCTTCGCCGGGTGTAGAACCGAAGATGACTCCTGTCGAGTATGCCGCGAGCCGCATACTCGAACCTACCGAAGAGAAGCGCCAGCCGTACGCGGATGTTGGCCACGTTCGGCACCGAAATCAGAAGAGCGCCTCCCGGTTTCAGCAGCGTCCGGCGCTCTTCGAAAAGCAATTCCGGCCGGACCAGATGCTCGAGCACATCCATCAATGGGATCTTATCAAAATGAAACCCTTGAAATCTCATGTCAGCTAGTCAAGGTCGATTGCGGCGGGCGAAGACCTGGCGAAGAGCGAGAGAGGGACTGTGCTGTTTCCGAAGAATCGTACAAGACGGGGCATCTCCCGGTTCGCGTTGTGTGGAAACGGGGAGACAGGCGGCTGCCGCGCGAAGTACCGGCACCACGCAATAGGAACAGCAGGAAAAGCGTGACCGCAAGGAGGCACCGAGGTGTATCATGTGGGTATCCAGGAGTCCAAAACAGAAATCGTGGTTGAAATTATTCGTTCGACGGCAGCGGGAGGCCAAATCGAAAATGGTCGCTAAGATTCCGCTTTCTATGATTAAGGTTCCGCCCTCGGTCGTGGGCGAGTTTGCGCTCGCGCTGCTTTGTATCGCCGGCGCGCTGGTTCCATTTCTCGCCCCGCGCATACCCGTAGCCAACGACGTTCCCAGACACGTGTTGGTGGCCGAGGTAATGGCGCATTACAACGATGCTCCCTATGCTTTCAACCGCCACTTCGCACTAGACTATAAACCTCGCTCGACACTCCTCCCTCAAATCGTGCTAGCCGGCTTCGCCCGCCTCATTCCACCTTTCGACGCAGTGAAGCTCTTCTACTTACTTTCGGCGATAGCATTCTGGTTAGGTGTGCGGTTTATGGCGATTCGAATGGGCAAGCCTCCGATCGCGGCTCTGGTGCTGTTGCCGCTCCTTCAATTCCTTCCTGCCTATGGGGGAAACCTCCACTTTCATGCAGGCCTGGCTCTGTACCCATTGTTGCTGGGGATACTGCTGGGGTCGGGGCGGGGAGCGCGCCGGGTAGTTGTCCTGTCGGTCCTGCTGGTGGTGATGTACGGCTTTCACATCGTTGTCGTCGCGGTTGCCACATTTACGATTATCATGTTTATCGTTTTCCGCGCAGGTAAAGGCGCAAAGTGGACTCCCGGCGGTCTGGTTGACTCGCTGAAGCAGGGCTGGCCGGATCTGATCGCCCTGCTTCCATCAGGCCTGCTGCTTGTGTACGCAATGAGCCATCTCGACCCGGCCGTGGCCCATGTGAGTTATGACGTGCCAGCGCTCATGCACCTAAAGAACTACTTTGCCGGCAACGTCTACACTTTGACCAAGACCGCCGGCTATCTCAATTTGGGATATCTAGCGTTATTCGGCGCGGCGGCAGTCGCCGGATGTTGGCGGGTTTCTGCGGATAGACGATTGACCGTGACGGCCGCCTCGCTGCTTGTCATCGGTATTCTGATGCCAATTCACCTGGGCGCTTGGTATGGAGCGGGGCAGCGGACCCTTCCTTTTGCCATGATTGCCGCCCTGGGGGCGATTTCACTCAGCCGGGGCGCGTGGCGGATGGCGGCTTGGTTTTCATGCGCGCTGCTGCTGACGAATGCGGCCATCAACACCCGGGCCGCACTAAATGTGCAAAAGATCTATGCCATTTATCTGTCCGGGCTTCCCGTGATTTCGTACGGAAGCCGGATTCTACCCGTCTTTGAGGACCTTAAGCTCGGTGGAAATGAAATGGCCCTACCGATGGCGGGAATCGACGATGCTTACAACATATATCGAGGCGGCAGTAGCCCGTATTGCTCTGCCTTTCCGGCGGTGCACACGAATGCGACTCCCCTTCGCTTGAAATTCACCGATTCGCCGTACACGTACAAGTTCGAAAAGAGGCAGGAGAGGGACTATCGCGGTGTAAGCCGATACTACGACTATGTGATTCTGTTCGGGAACGTGCCCGACGCTCAGCGTGCCGCCGACGACGAGATGACGCTTGCCTTCATCAACGGTCCGCTGCGGATTTACAGGTCTCGGTTGCGGCATTGAGGCGCGTTTCGGAATCTAGTCCTATGGCGGCGGCTGGTGCTGCCAAACAGGATCGGGAACTGGTCGCTGGCGGGTTTGCAGCAACGGTTGGTGAAGACCGGGGGCAGGGTGATCAAGCACGCGCGGTATTACTGGCTGCTGTTGGCCGAGGGCCATCTCACACGACGGCTGTTCGGAAGCATGGTGCGGCGGGTCGACGCGCTGGCAGTGGCGACCGGATAAGGGGGGGCGATTGGATCGGCGAAATTATGCGATCAGGGAGGTGGGGTCGGAGAGGTGTTTGTGGAGTACGTTGAAAAGATGGGCCTTGCCGTTCTTGGATTTTCCGGGCAGGGTGAAACTGGATCTCGGCGGAGCCAAGGACGGCTCCCAAAGAAAACAACGGCAAGAAACCGCAGTCGGGAAGTCAGAATTGGGCGGCTTGTGATAGACTATTCGGAAACTGGGAGCCAAAATGGAAATCCGGGGTAGTGGCTGGCGACACTTGCCGTGCCGGCTTACGCGCGGGAGATTTGCCGGTGTTTCGAAATCCCGAAAGGGAAACGAGTGATATTGCGGTATTCAAATGTCCTCACAGCGTCGGACTGATCCGATTGTCCTTTCTGTCCACACACAACCGGAGCCTCGTATCCCGTCTGAGTTGTACCTCGATCTGATGAAGAAGATCCTGACCCGCGCTCTGACAGCGAGTGGGATGGAGCGGCACACGATCCGGCCGCACGGACCAAAATCACGGCTTTTGTACCGCTTCAATCGTGCGGCGGCTCGCTTCGGCCTGGAGGCTGTGCGCCTGACGCCCTCAAGCGCCGAAGATTACCTCGAATCCGGACATGAAGCCGACAATCGCGTCGAGGATGCGGAAACGATGATTGGGACACGTCAACTCGATCATATGCAGCAGTGCGTTGTCGATGTACTGACCCGGAACATCCCCGGCGATCTCATCGAGGCAGGAGTCTGGCGTGGTGGAATGACAATATTCATGCGCGCCGTGCTGATGGCGTACCAGGTTGCCGACCGGAAGGTTTGGGTGGCGGATTCGTTTGCTGGACTTCCCGCGGCCGATCGCCAGAATGACACCTTCGCCTGGCAGAGGGGGGATATGGCGGTTTCCTTAGAAACTGTAAGAAACAATTTCGCCCGGTACGGTCTGCTCGATGAACAGGTGGTGTTCCTCAAAGGATTCTTCGGCGAGACCCTACCCACGGCACCAATCCGGCAGTTATCGATTCTCAGGGTTGACGCGGACCTTTACGCGTCCACCATGGACGTCCTTCGCAGCCTCTATTCCGTGCTTTCAGCCGGCGGGTATGCAATCTTCGATGATTACCAGAACTTGCCGGATTGCCGCAGGGCGATAGATGAATTTCGCCGCAACAACGGCGTCACAGAGAAGATTTGCCGGATCGATGAGCGCGCCGTCTACTGGCAGAAGCAGGCCTGATCCAAGGCACGGCTCCAAAGCCGGTCTGGGACTGTTGTGTGATCTCCGTCTTCCTGATTGATCACGTCACGCCGTTCTGCCTTCGGCGCTGCTTGGGCGTTTCCGCCGGCATAGCGGATGCGGCCCCCCGGCGAACCTCGCATTGCACGGCGAACACCGGCCGCGCGAGGGATTCCTTAAGGAGTATTATGAAGAGCATCGTCTTGCAGTTTCCGGTCTTCGTGCTTGCCGGGATTGGTGGTTTTGGATGAGCGAACAAGGAACCACTGTTGGAGGGCCTATGAGCCCGTTGGAACGCTTCGCGGGCTGGCTGGGAGAGTGGCTCGGCGCCCACTGGCGCGCGTATCTGGTGGTGGTGTCGGTCTTGTGCCTGCTGACGTTCAGCGGCTATTCGCACGCGAAGGTGCCGTGGATAGACGAAGTGCTGGAGTTGACAATTGCGCGCCTCGCCGGGCCGCCGCAGATCTGGGATGCACTCAGGGCCGGCATTCAAGTGGATCCGCCTGCTTTACACATATCGATACATTACCTGTTCCGGATGTTCGGCGAGCACGTGTACCTGGCCCGACTGCCAGCGATCCTGGGTTTTGGCCTGATGTGCTTGTGCGCAGCCGCCCTGGTCCGGCGGCACGCCCCACCGCTCTATGCCGCGGCTGCATTCTTTCTTCCCTATGGAACGGGCCTGCGGTGGAGGGCCATGGATGCGCGGCCATACGGCGCCATGGCGGGGTTCTGCGCGCTGGCCCTGCTGTGTTGGGACGGAATGGCCGGTGAGCGGCACCGCACCATGTGGCGCGTGGGTTTCATCTTGAGCCTTGCCGCTACTTTTTCGACGCACTTTTTCAGCATTGTGATTCTCTTGCCGCTGGCGCTGGGTGAGCTTTTCAAATGGATCAAACGGAAGAGATTGGACTGGGGGAGCCTGGCCTCGATCGCCGTGGCGCTGGTACCCTATATGTTCTGGTCCCCGCTTCTATTGGCTTCCCGGCATCTTATGAAGCATTACTTCTTCCAGGTAAGCTTCACGAACCTTTATGAGTTTTTCGGATCCTCGATTGCCAGTATGCCTTTGGCGGGTGTTCTGCTGCTGCTTTTCGCCGCCGTCGCCCTGGCCGGCCGGCTCCGGGTTGACGAAACGCCCTGGTCCGCGCCGACCGAGCGGCAGCAGATACTGCTCGCGCTTTGCGCCGGCTTCTTCCTGGTGCCCTTTGCCGGCTATGCGGCGGGTGTGTTGGTGACCGGGTTTTTTGTTCCTTACAACCTCGTCCTTACGGTGTTCGGTTTGATCATTGGGCTGCCGCTGGTGACAGCCCTTATCACCGGCCGGAGTCAGTTGGTCGGGTTGTGTGTATTTCTCGCGATTTTTGGACATGGACTATTCGTGACGGCGCGCGGACTCTCCGGATATGTCCGCCGGGACGCCATTTACCCGCCTCTGGCAAGCGTCACCAAACTCATTCCCGATCCCAACGCCGATATTGTGATATCGTCGACGGCCCATTTTTTGCCCTTCCAGGAAGCCAACCGTCAGGATCCCGATAGCCGCCGCCTGGTTTACCTGTTCGATGTTTCCAAACCGCTCGAAGAGAAAGGCCCCGACGTCGCGGACGTGGTATACTCCCAGTTGCGCGGCCTTACACCCGCCAGGATAGAGCCGTTTGACAGTTACCTCGCCAGTCATAAGCGCCTGTACATTGCCGTCATGGGTGAGACGAAGGGTCTCCAGGAATGGCAGGTTCAGTACCTGCGCGAACATGTGCCGGCTCGCTGGACCTGGAGGGGGAGGGTTGGCGATTTCGACATCTATCAGGTGGACCTAGGAACTGGTTGAAATCCTGGGACCCGCCATATTATTGTTGGTCAGGAGGTTCCTCATGGGCTTTATTGGCGGGGATCTGGCTTATCGCTTTCTGAAGAGGTTTTACCCTGAAGGCCAAGGAGTTCCTATGCCCTCTGGCGCCGTCATCGACCGTGAGAAGGAACTCGGCAAGCTTAAGCTGTTTCTGGGCAACGGCATCTATGACGAGTTCCGAAACAAGACTGTGGTTGACTTCGGGTGCGGTAGTGGCTGGACCTGCGTCGAGTTGGCTTTGAACGGAGTCCGGCACGTTACCGGCATCGACATTGTTGAGGAGAATCTAGAGAGCGGGCGGAAGCTGGCGGCTGAATACGGTGTATCCGATAAATGTACCTTCGCCCTCTCGACGAACGAGAGAGTCGATGTCGTCCTGTCAGTCGACGCCTTCGAGCACTTTGGAGATCCGGCGTCGATTCTGGTCAAAATCAACGAACTCCTCAAGGACGATGGCTCGCTGATTGTGAGCTTCGGTTACACTTGGTACCATCCGCTGGGCGGTCACCTGTTTTCGGTATTTCCTTGGGCCCATTTGATCTTCACCGAAGCGGCTCTCATCCGCTGGCGGTCTGATTTCAAGACCGACGGCGCCACCCGGTTCGGGGAGGTGGCGGGCGGCTTGAACCAAATGACAATTCGCCGCTGGGAAAAGCTCGTGGCCGCGAGCCCGTTTGAAATCACCTGGCAAAAGGTTTGTCCAATCCGCGCCGCTCGTTGGCTCTATTGCTCACTGACTCGTGAACTGTTCACATCGACTATGCAGTTCAAGTTAGTGCCGAAGAGAAGCTGACAACTGTGTTCATCTGTGTTTCGCGGAAAACGCTTCAGTGCCGCGACTTCTATCCAGCCTTGCTTTGTGCTGGACGATGGCAAACTCCTCCAAAGGCTGCCTTATTATGCGCCAGATGAGCCAGGTCTCGAAGTCTTTCACTAACGCATCATCCGGCGACAAGTCATCGCTACCTTGTATAATTCTGGATTTCCATTTTCGCAACTTGCTTGATAACCTGCTGACATCGCCGGGCGCTTTCATTCATGCGGGTTCCAATGTGATGAAGACGCTCTGGAGGTCAACACCCAGTGGGTGGAAAACAAAATGAGCCGTTTCAGCTCTCTTTCAACGCTTCACTGAATGTGGATTGTCAGGGATCACGCGTGACCTCCGACGGTAGCCTCATTCTGGTGCTGGCGGACCTGTTGCGTCAGCCCGTGTACAGCCGGATAGCGGGCTATGAGGGTGTCGACGATATGTGCAATCGAGTGTAGAATGGAAGACGACCAAAATGGAAATCGTGGCTGGGTGTCCTTCCTGACGGTCTGAGATAGCGACGGTGCGCAGCGTAGGGAGGGTTGCCGTGATCACGGACCAGAACCAGAGACGCGAAAGCTGGATGGGGAGCCATCATGACAGTAACTGATCTTTTGCGACCGCTGCTGGTGCGGTCTCCCCGATCCAGCATGGCGGTATTGGAGTGGCTTGGAGCCGGCTACAAGGCCGATGCGCGGTTCTCGGCCGTCCACCCACGCTACCGTGCATATTGGGATCGCGATTCTGAAGCGTACGTGACGGCTGACCTTGGAGAGTACGGCGGGAGGTACGCGTATTACTGGGGGCGCTACGGCGACGCCTGTCACCGGGAGGCGCTGCGTCAACTACTGGATCCGGGAGACACGTACATCGACGTCGGCGCGAACATCGGGATGCATTCGCTGTTCGCATCCCGGCTGGTCGGTCCGG
This sequence comes from Bryobacteraceae bacterium, assembly GCA_049510555.1. GTDB lineage: Bacteria > Acidobacteriota > Terriglobia > Bryobacterales > Bryobacteraceae > Fen-178. The sequence goes on along the minus strand of JBEKYW010000002.1, from coordinate 31,615 downwards.
CCGGCATGGTGCTGGCCTTCGAGCCGCATCCCGAGAGCTTCCAGCAACTGAGCGCTCACATCGCCATGAACCGGATCCACTGGTGTGAACCGTTGAATGTGGCGTTGAGCGACTGCTCCGCCGCAACCATCCTCAGGCAGGCAGAGGAGCACAGCGGGACGGCTACTTTGCGCGAAGGCGTCTCTGGCCGCACGTTCACGATCAACACGAGGGTTGGCGATGACGTTCTTGCCGAACGCGAATTCCCCGGCAAATCGATTCTCAAGGTTGACGTGGAGGGCTACGAATTCCATGTCTTGCGTGGCCTGCGCCGCACTCTGGAACGTGTCCATGCGGCTTGGGTCGAGGTCACACCGGAATGGCTTTCCGCAATGGGCGAGAGAGCGGAGGATCTCTACCGATACATGGCCGGCCTCGGCTTCGCGGCTTGTCTGCCGCGGCTGAAGTGGAAGCTAAAGCTGTTTTCGCCAAGACTGAATTTGGATCCGATCGCATCCCCTCCTTCCAACCAGCACGACGTTTTGTTCGTGCGCCGCCCGTCCATTACTGTTCAAGAGGCTCCCTAGCGGCCGTTTCTCCGGGCAACGCCGCTGGAGCCGGTTCGGGCAAGCGCTCAGCCCCGCCAGTACGCCTTTACCAGTAGCTTCCCCAACGCCAGCGCCGTGCGGGCGGTCACGCGCCAGTCGCGCAAGTCGAAATCGAAAAATGCAACCGGGGGCCGATACGAGCGGACCAGGTCTTTCCAGCTCAGCACGCCGGCTCGCAAGTAGCTGGGAAATGCCGCAAAATCGCGCGTCAGAACGATGTGCCGGAAATCGCGCAGTTGCGGCGAAACCGGCGCCACGTCTTCGCCAATCAGATCCAGGTAGTGCAGCCAGCCGAGATCGAGACCTAAGTACGGCGCGGCATCGGCGGTAACGCTGTAGCGGGGATTGGCCTCGATCATCTTCAGCGAACCGTCCCGGCTGTCGCGCTTCAGCTCGATTTCACACAGCCCGACATAGTTCAGAGACCGCAGAAAAGCGTCACAAGCCGTGTCCGCTTCCGGGTCCGAGACCGGTTCCACCACGCTCGCCGAACCGAAGTAGATCGGGTCGGTCCGCAATTGCCGCAACACACAGCCTCCCAGTCGTTGGCCGTTCCGCCCGTAGCAGGACAGGTACACCAGCTTGGCCGTGTCGGGCCCCTGGACCACCTCCTGAACCACCACTTCAGGCGTGACACTGGCCGCCGCCAGATACTGCGCTTTCAACTCCGATGCGGAAGACGCCACAGCCACCTTTCGGAAAAGTAAGGGATGCCCGGCGGGAAAACGCTGCCACTCGCGAAAGTGGACGGGCTTCATCAGACACGGAAAGCGTGCCTGGGAGCTGAAGGCCTCGAGTTCCTCCGCGGAAGTCACGAACCTCGTGTAAGGCACCGGCAGGCCGTGCCTGGCGGCGACATCGTACTGTCGCTTCTTGGTCGCCAGCAGCGCCTGTGCCGCGATCGATCCTTGCGGGAAGATAAAAGCCTGGATCAACTCCGCGGCGTGGTCTCCCACCACGGTGATGAAACGGTCGGAACTGGGCATCAGGACTGGACGGCCGCCCAGTTTCCACGCGAGCTGGAGCATAAAATCCACCCATTCGCGAGGTCTTTCATCCGGATCCGGACAGTGGTAAGCCTTTCCGTATACGGTCCTAAAACCCGGCATGCGCGGATTGCTGTCGATGCAACTGACGGTTACACCGCGGCGAGCCAGGGCCCGCATCAGCACGATACCGGTCTGATAGGCGCCCGCCACCACTACCGGCGGCCAACCGGACCGCGCTCGGGTTGGGTTTGGATCCACTGGTTTCTATCTTGTAGCCGGCCGGGCCAGCTCGGGCGCCGCAAAATGGGGGATGCCGCCGTCCGATGGTGTGGAAACACCACTGACGCGGCAATGGAAAGAATTCACCGGCAGGTGCCCCATGATGCAAAGGCGGTTCACCGCGAGCGCGTTGACCGGCTTGGCCGTGAATTGCTCGATCACCGTGAAGCCCAGACGATAGCTTGCGTCGCGGGCTTCTTTCACCACCATGTTCGAAATGCTACCGGGGTCTCCATTGGGATACGCAATGGCCACGCAGGGCTCGCCGGTTTCCTGTTCGATCCTCCGCTTGCTTTCCATCAGTTCGAATTGCAACTGGGCGGGAGAAACCTGCGACAGAATAGGATGTTCCACCGTATGGGAACCGATTTCGAAACCCTGGCGGCGCAACTCGCGCACTTCATCCCAGGTCATGAACCGGTACAGTTCTTCGTTCTCCTCGAGTTCGATCCCTGGTTCCCGCAGACGTTGCAGGTAGCCCTGGAGCACATCCCAGGAGATTCGCTTACACTGTTCCTTCAAGCGGCTGGCCAATTGCCTTCGCTCCAAATCCCCTCCGGGCACGGGCGCGTCGGCACCGTCCGGCGTAGGCACGAATGCATCAGGCCACCGCAGCAGCCTGCTGACCACCTCCACGGTCCACAACATTCGCGGCGTGCCGATATAGCCAGTCGCCACATGAAAGATGCAGGGGATATCGTGAGATTTCAGGACCGGGACGGCCAGTGTCAGATTGTTGCGGTATCCGTCGTCGAAAGTTACCAGCACCGCATTATCCGGCAGGCTCTGCCGCCCTTCGTACCAGGCCAGCAGATCCGCCTGCCCGATCGGGGTGAAGTGTCTCCGCAAGACCCGCAGATGCTGCTCGAATTCCGCAACGCTCACCGTGTTGGCATAGCGGAGCCGATCCGTGTGGCGCCTGGCGACGACGCCATGATACGTCAGCACCAACAACTGGCGCCGCATCCGATGGCGGGCCGCGCGGTTCGCGCCGAGGCGCCGGCACGCGCTTAAAACCACCGTTCTTGCGACGCTCCGGAGGTTCAACTCTTCACCCTCCGCGTGTTCGGTTCGCGCGAGACAAAACGAGCGCAGTCCATGTGGGAATCTTCGATTTTCATTATATCTGGAATTTCCATTTTGGATTCCCACCGCTGGTTCAGCACACACGCAGCACCTTCCTTTGCATCCTCGGAGTGGCATCGTTTGATCGGGAGCCGTTTTCGACTCTCGACCATGCGCCACTCGGGCCCGATGAGCGAGGGGCGCGACCCTCTCCTGGGTGGCATCGCCTGTACGGGCTGCGATAGACTGGCTTTGAGCCAAGTTCGATGCGGATTCTGTATATTCAGCGCGGCCTCGCTCCGCCACCGAAGGATGCGAGACTGGAACAATTCTCTTTCTTATCAGACGCCATTGAGGGAGACGTGTTGCTTCCCGTGTGGTGGAAGACGAAGGGGGAGGCACAAGAGGAGTTGGGCCGGGACTCTTACCCGGTCTGCACGGTGCGCAACTTCAGATACCATCTATTGCTGGCCGGGATCGAGAGCGGATTCCGCCAGCGGTTGGCCATGCTGCTGTTTTACGTGCGGACCGGTAGAAGTATTTACCGCGAAAAGCCGTTCGACTGCATTGTGACCGTCGGTCACTCGCTTACCGCTTTTGCCGGCGTCATTCTCAAGTGGCTTACGAGCGCCAAACTGATTCTTGAGATCAATGGCGAACCGGGGAGAGCTTACCTATTCGATACTTCCCTATCGGCAATTACAAGGCGCGCCGCAGCGTTCTTGTCGGTCGCCTGCCTTCATTTTGCGGCATGGTGCGCAGACCGTCTGAGGCTGCTGTATCCGCAGCAACTGAGCGGCTATCCGCTGCTGCGGCGGGTGCCTGTCTCGGTGTTTCACGCCTTTGTGCCGACATCGATGGTTCGACCCACGGAAGCCAGGGAGAGATATGTCATTTTCGCCGGGTATCCCTGGTATCTGAAAGGGGTGGATATTTTGATCAGAGCGTTCCGGATTATCGCGCCGGAGTTCCCGGATGTCAGACTAGTCCTTCAGGGCCACTTCCCGGACCGGACCGAACTGGAACGTCTGATCGGTGGTTGTTCCCAAATTGAGATTCACATGCCTCGCACGTACCGCGAAACGCTGGACGCGATCGCCCATGCGCTCATAGTGGCGCTCCCCACACGAACGGAAGGCATGGGGCGCGTTCTGGTCGAAGCGATGGCAGCCAGGCGGCCGTGTGTTGCGTCCGCCGTCGGCGGCGTTCCTTACTATGTCCGGGATGAATATAACGGCCTATTGGTGCGGACGGAAGATGCCGGGGACTTGGCCGACAAGCTTCGGAGACTGCTTACCGATAGTGAACTGCGGGAGCGTCTCGCGGAAAACGCTTTCGAGTTTGCTCAACGCAATTTCTCCGAGAAAGCCTACGTGGAGCACTTCGTAACAATGCTCTCCCAGACGCTGGGAAGATAGCATGGGCGCGGCGCCAAACGGCCGACGTAGCCCTGCCACGCTTCGGATCGGCCCCGGATCGATTGACGGATGCCGATCACTTCGCCATGATAGGAACAGTTCGGCGCCGCTTCGCCCCGACCGCGATCGGCGTTGATCGGAATAGGGATCGCCGCCAAGCCGGAGTTGGCGATCGGTTTCATCAGCATACACGAGTACCCGAAACATGGCGCCGGGTGGGCAGCGGGAGCTACGAATGGACGAAGAGCATATCGAGAAGGCCTGCGCGGGGCAGTTCGCACGCTTGGCGGAAGCCGCTGCCCGAGGGAGCGAATGACCCAGGTCAACGACGAGCAGAAACGCAGGCTTGATGCGCTGTTCGTGGGCGGCGTGGCCTGGACGGCGGGCGGCAAGTGGGGCACCCAGTTGTTCAGTTGGGCGTCCGTGTTTCTTGTAGCCCGGCTGTTGTCGCCTTCCGACTTCGGCATTGCGGGGATGGCCAGCTTCTTCGCTCTGTTGACGAACATCCTGGCCGAGTTCGGCGTCAGCACGGCCGTGCTCCAGATGCCGGAGCTAGAGCGCGTAGTTCTGGCGCAACTCCATGCTTTTTCCTGCCTCATATGCACGCTCGCATTTGTCGTCTCCATTCCGGCCGCGCCGTTGATCGCCTCCTTTTTTCAGATTGAACACTTGACCATCCTGATTGTGGTGAACAATCTGGCATTCTTCATCACTGGCTTTCAGGCTGTCCCCCTGGGACTGCTACAGCGCGACATGGACTACCGCCGGCTTTCGCTCGCGGAAGCCTCACAGGCTTTGGTGCAAGCCGTAGTCACGGTGACGGCCGCTTGGTCGGGCTTGGGCTACTGGTCTCTGATAATAGGCCCGGCTGTGGGAAAAGCAACCGCAGCGGTGCTGGTGTGCCGTTGGAAGCCGATACCATTCGCGTTCCCGCGGTGGAAGGACATTCGCGCGCCGATACGCCTAGGCGGTCAGGCCGCCATCGGCCGGCTGGCGTGGGCCGCCTACACTCAAGCCGATGGCATCACCGTAGGGCGGGTTCTGGGCAAATCTCTGTTGGGAGTTTACCAGATGGCGGGGAATCTGGCCAGCGCCCCGGCAGAAAAGATAAGCACCTTGATTATGCGGGCAGCCGGACCTCTGTTCGCCAAGGTGCAGAGCGATGTTGCGCTGGTGCGCCGATACTTTCTGATTCTAGCCCAAGCCCTGACGATGATCGAATTGCCCTTGATGCTGGGTTTGGGAATGGTGGCACCAGAGGCCGTTCAAGTGGTGCTGGGATCGAAATGGGCCGGGATGGTCGCGCCTCTGCGATGGCTGCTTCTGTTCATGACGGTGCGGACCCTGGGATCGCTGGCGGACCAAGTGTTGATTTCCCAGCGTTTGACCGGCTTTACTATGAGAATGTCTCTTTTGAATCTCTTCGTGATGCCGGCGGCATTCGTCGTCGCGGCGCATTGGAAGGGAACGAGTGGCGTGGCGGCGGCCTGGTTCGTGCTGGCTCCGCTCACGATATTTCCGCTGGCCTGGAAGGTGTTACGGACGATCCATGCGAATCTGCGTGAGTTGGGGGAGGCCCTGCTGCCAGCGGTTGCCGGCGTGAGCGCCATGGTGGGGGTGTTGTTCGCCTTGCGCGTTTGGCTAGTGCCCCAACCATGGCCGGTTCTGTTCCGGCTGACCATTCAGGTGGCTGTGGGGGCGGCGGTTTATGGCATGGTCTTGATGGGATTCTTCCGCGAGAGGGTCATGCGATACGTCCGTTTTGTGCAAGATCTGCGCAAGCAAACGGAGGTGCTGGCGCGAGGCAAGCTTTAGGCCCATTGCAGCGCGAAGACAGATCCTCCCGTGGACTCGTGGCCGAAACAAACGTACCGCGATAGCTATCCCGGGCTACTCTTGTGGCCGCCATGCCATCCGGCGGCGAATCCGGGGGAAGGCCCGTGCTATCTTGGTCGTTGGGAGGACTCCTTGGTCCCCAGCAGTGCGGATCTGACGAGGACGGTCCAGACTGAGCGCCCGAGACCACTCAGCGGCGTTCAGTCATGGCGCCCGCCGGAGATGGTCCCGCCCGACCCGTCGAGCGCGAGCGAGAGCCCGGCTATGGCTGCTGCATTCGGCATGGGCATATGCCTGGTGTTCTTGCGGTTCAGCATGTTGCACCAGATCCAGACGCGCACCATGGGGTTTAACCTTTACCTGTTGTATATTGTTGCGATACCCGCAATGCTCGGCCTGGTAGTCGCCGGGGGCCTTCAGCGTTCGTTTCGAGGCCGTCCCACCTATTACTGGCTCGGCTTTGTGATGTGGTTCGCCCTCGCGACGCCGTTCAGTTCGTGGAGAGGCAGTTCGACCGGACTGCTCATGATGTTTCTCAGGACTGACCTCGTCATGCTGTTTATCATTGCGGGATTGGCCCTCACCTGGCCGAGGTGCAGGCTGATGATGTACGCCATCGCATGGGGTTGCGTGGTGAACCTAGTGAGCGCGCGGCTCTTCGCCCGAGCGGGTTCGGAACGGACAGCCCTTCAGTTCGGTTCCATTGCGGACTCGAACGAGTTCGCCGCCCATCTGCTTCTGGTGTTGCCGTTCCTGCTCTGGATGGGGTTGAGCGCCAGGTCGGTGGTACTGCGCCTGGCCTCGCTTGCGGGGGTTGGTGCGGGTATCTTCGTGATTCTTTCGACCGCCTCCCGTGGTGCGTTGATCGCACTCGGCGTGGACGTTCTTTTTTTCCTCTGGCGCGGGCCGGCGCGCCAGAAGATCGCTGTGCTGCTGCTGGGCCCCATCGCTGCCGTTGTGTTCGTGGTGGCTGTGCCGAGGAGCACTCGGGTGCGCCTCACCTCCTTCACGGCGGGGGACGCGGATCAAGAGGCCATCGATTCCGCGGAATCCCGCAGATATCTTTTTCGGAAGAGCATTGAGTACACCCTGAAGTTCCCGCTCTTCGGCGTCGGCCCGGGGCAGTTTGCTTCCTACGAAGGAAGGCACAACAAGATCATAGGAACGCACGGATCCTGGCACGAGACCCACAACGCGTTTACGGAAGTTGCGTCGGAGTGCGGGATTCCCGCGTTCCTTTTGTTTGTAGCCGGTATCGTGTCCTCGTTTCGCCTGCTCAGCGCCACACACCGGGAAGCGCGGCGGCGGCCGGAATGCCGGGACATCGAAACCGCGGCATTTTGTATCACATTGGGGATGGTGGGATTCTGCGTGGCAATTGCGTTCTTGAGCTTAGCCTACACTTTCTACCTGCCTTGCCTGGGTGGGCTGGCCGTAGCGGTTCATCAAGCGGCGCAACAGAAGTTTCGTTCGCGGGCTCCGGCCGCTGCATAGTTTTTAGGTAAGTCAGAATCTGTTCGGCGACCTAACCTACACCGCACGTCACGGCCTGGTCAAAGGATCTGGTTGTTTGCGATGTCGGAACCTTCCAAGGGACGAGACAACGCGCTCCGCCGCCACGCGTGCACGGCTGCCGGCGTCATGCCGAATTCGATTGTCAAGACGACTTAGGCCGGAAGGATATCCTCAATCTGTTGCCGGCACGGGCGCTTCCGCGTCTCGATGATGCCGCTCCAGCCAAGCAAGGGCGTCGGGAACGCTGGCGACCGTGCCGTTTAGAACTGACAAGACCAAACTGGAAGTAATCGCCGTGGTGAAAGGGGTATCAAAGGTGGCCGCCTTCGTCTCTCCGGGGAGTTTCAGCAAAAACGGCACGCGGGAATCAAATTTCCCGTCAATCGCAACGGACGTACGGTCCGGATGATCGGCGCTGAGAACGAGCGCTGTTTCCCACCAAGTGCCGCTCTTCTCGATCTCCCGGCGCAGTTCCGAGAGCATTTGATCCATCAGGGCCAAACTGTCGACGTAGCCTGTAAGGGGCTTGTTTTTCAAGTCGAAGCGGCCCGTGAGCCGGTTGTACGGATGGGGCCCGTGGGGGACGGGCACGTGCAGGAATATGAGACCCACGGCTGGGTCCGAAACGGCTGTCTTCGAACGCTCCAGAAATTCCTGGCAGATTCTGGCCTTGTAACGAACCGCCGAGGACTGGCCGACAGGCGAAAACGAATCCGTCTGGACAAGGCTTACCGTTTGCCCGAGCACCTTTTGCAGGAATGTGTCGCCGGTGCTGTTCGCTTGGATGGGCATGGGCCACCACGCGCAGTCCGTCAGGACATTGTAGAACATGCGGCAATACGGCAAATACCATCCGATGAGCGCCGTGTTGAAACCGGACTGGCGAGCGGCGGAAAAAACGGTCGGAGTGTGGCTCCAGGGCATCCGATCCAGCCCTTCAACCTGCTCGGCGGAAAAACGCGGCATGCCAGTGGGCTGGCTGGCAACGACCATTCGCAGCCGGCGCCCGGTGATCAGCGAAGGCAGCGACGTGCCGGTATCCATGGACGGCGCATGTGCGTGCGTGGCGGAAACAGATTCGGCGAGCAGCCGGTCCACAGCCGGCATGGAGAGCTTCGCGGGGCGGTCCACAAAGGTGAGGCGGTAGTCCCACTCGTCGAATATCACCCAGACCACGCGTGGCGCGGTTCTAGCTCGAGCCAGGCGGGGGGCCAGGGCGGGCTCGAGGAAAGGCTGACCGTGGTAATGCACCACGCGCCAGGTGGCCTGGCCGAATGTAAAAGCGCAGAACGGGAGCAGCGAGAGCAGGCCAGCGACCGCAAGTCTGACAACCAGCCTCTGCCATCTCCATGCAAACCAAACCATCACTATGAATAGGGGGATCAGCAAGATCACGGTCCGTGGTCCGATCAATAGCAGCAGCGGCGATTTGAGGTACGGGCTTAGGCTGGACAGGCAGGCACGCAGACCGTTGAGCGGAATCAACGCCAGGGCGAAGGACCCAAATCGGGCGACGCGATAAGCGGGGAGCGGCAGGTACTTCCGGCACAGCCAGGCCACCGCGAACAGAACCGCGGCCACCATCACAACAGCCGACATTTCGGCTAAGTAGTCCGCCCGGGTCGGGACCTGCTTCATGAGATACGTGTCGTGCCGCCGGTAGGAGAGGGTTTCTTCCCAGACGCGCAAAAAGAAGATATTCGCCAGCGACAGGCACACCAGGGCGTCCCGCCACAATGACAATAGCCTTAAAGCACCTGTGAATTTGCCGGCGTGGACCAGTTCCGCTTGCGGCATCAGATATTCCTCAAACCGAGCCTTCCATGGACACGCGCGGCCCGCCGTCCTAAGGCGTCATTGGAACCAGCTCAGCATCCCGGGAGGTCACAAGCTCCGATTCTAGCATTTTGTTGGCGGCACTGTGGCTCTATAGACCACCACGGGGTCTTCGTGGGACCCACGGATGCGCGCGGCGATGATCCGTAAGAGGCGGCTTCGCCAGCAGACCTGCGTTCCTCCTTGACTGAAAACGGATTTCCACGCCGACAAGCACATGAGAGAGAACCACGCGATGAGTTCTTTCTCTTCTTGGCATCCGTGGCAGCCCTTCCGTTCTGAAATAATGATTCCATGTGCGGGATCGCGGGGCACATAGCGCCGGAGCGGCCCCAAGCCGCCGAACAAGGCGTCAGGACCATGGTGGACGCGTTGCAACGACGCGGCCCGGACTCGGAAGGTTTGGAGACCTGGCCCGGCGTGGCGCTGGGCCATCGCCGGCTGGCGATTCTGGACTTGAGCCCGGCCGGCCATCAGCCCATGCTGTCCGACGATGGCCAGATCGGCCTGGTCTTCAACGGCTGCATTTACAATTTTCTGGAGCTGCGGGAAGACCTCGAGAAACGCGGCCATCGGTTTCATTCGCATTCCGACACCGAAGTCCTGTTGCGCGGCTACCAGGAGTGGGGAATCGACGAACTCGTCGTCCGCGCGCGCGGCATGTTCGCCTTCGCCATCTGGGACCACCCGCGCCGCACGCTCACTTTGGCGCGCGACCGGTTGGGCGTGAAGCCGCTGATTTATTGCGCTCACAACGGTGAGATCGGTTTTGCATCGACGATCGCCGCGCTCCGGGCGGCAGGGTTCGGTGGCGCGATCGATCCCCAGGCGGTATTGGATTTCCTCGAGTTCGGCTACGTTACTGAAGAGCGGGCCATCTACGAGGGAATGTGCAAGTTGCCGCCGGCCACGGTTCTGGAGTGGCACGACGGCCGCATCGCCCAAAGGCAGTACTGGTCCCTGCCGGAAACCGACGAAGCCTCGCGCGTCACGTTCCGTGCGGCGGTGGAAGAGACGGAGCGATTGTTGGTGGAATCGGTCAGGCTGCGGCTGTTGGCGGACGTGCCCATCGGCGTGCTGCTGAGCGCCGGCGTGGATTCCGCTTTGGTCTGCTGGGCGATGCGCGAACTGAACGCGAATATTACGGCGTTCACCGTGCGCGCTCCGGGCGATCCTTCCGACGAAAGCGCCGGCGCCGCCGAGACGGCCCGTTTGCTCGGCATCTCGCACGAGATCGTGGACATGCCCGACGTTCAGTGCTCGTTGGAGGAGTTGTTGGACGCCTACGGCGAGCCGTTCGGTAGCGGGTCGGCGCTGGCCATGCTGTGGGTGTCGCGAGCCGTGAAGCGCCGGGCCACCGTGCTGTTGACGGGAGACGGCGGCGACGACGTTTTTCTTGGTTATCCCGCCTTCCGGAACGCCTGGATGGCGCAACGGCTCGCCCGGCATTTGCCTGCGGCCGCGGCGGGCGCGTGGCGCGCGGCGGCTCACTTCCTGCCGGGCTGCGGCCCGTTACGCCGGGTCAAGAACTTCCTGAATTATGCTACCGGCGGCCTGGGCGCGCACGCCCGGGCGCACGATGGGCTTCCGTATTATGACCACTGGTCCATCCTCGGCGACAGGTTGGCCGGAAGATCGCTGCCGCAGCGGCAGATTCCAGCGTCGCTGGCGTCTGCCCGCCGGTTGCTGTCCGATCTTTTCGCCTATCACTGCCGGATGCATTTCACCAGCGAGTTCATGCCCAAAATGGATGGCGCGACCATGCGTTATGCCATCGAAGCCCGCGCGCCGTTTCTGGATCACAAGATCTGGGAGTTTGGAGCGGCTCTGCCGCCGGAAGTGCGCTTTCACGGAGGCAGGCTGAAAGCGGTGCTGCGGGAAATCGTGCGGCGGCGCGTAGGCCCGGAAGTGGCGTGCCGCGAGAAGCAGGGATTCACGGTGCCGGTGGAACGATGGCTGGCCGGCAGATGGAGCGGCATGTTGGATCCGCTACGGCAAGGTACCGTGCTGGAACGGGAAGGATGGGTGCGGCGCGGCGCGCTTGCAGCGCCCATCCGCGACGCCCTAAGCCGGCGCTGGGTTCCGCCTCAGGTGTGGCACCTGCTGGTGCTGGAGCACTGGTTGGAAAAGAGCGGGCGGAACAGCGAGCCCGGCTGATCCCGGTCAGTCGAGGGGACCTCCACACATAGGCTTCGTGAGGGAATAACCCCAGTTGCTGCGAATCGCTGCGTCGTCGCCCGGGAACGATTCCGACAGCCTATCCGCGGCCTCACGCCGTGAGCCCGCCGTCGACGCAAATAGCCTGGCCGGTGATGAACGAAGCCTCGTCAGAACATAGGAACCTGACCAGCGGAGCGACTTCGTCACTCCGGCCCAGCCGGCCGATCGGGGTTCGCCGAACGATCTGCTGCTGCTGCTCCTCGGTCAGCCCGTGGGTCATTTCAGTAAGCAGGAAGCCGGGCGCCACAGAGTTCACCGTGATCCCGCGCGGCCCGAGCTCGCGAGCGAGGGCCCTTGTAAACCCGTCCAGCCCGGCCTTGGTGAGAGAGTACACCGACAGTCCGCGATAGCCCGCCTTGCCGACGATCGATGTGATAGTGACTATGCGGCCCCACCTCTGTGTGAGCATCTCCCGTGAGCAGGCCCTGGTCATTGCGATTGTGCCACGCAAATTGACGCTGAGCATGGAGTCGACCTGCGCGCTCGCTTGCAATGCTAGCACGCCGTCGATTGCTATCCCTGCATTGTTGACAAGAATGTCGACACTCCCAAAACGCTTCCGGGCGCTGACTACGAATGCCTGCACTTCCAGCTCATTGGAAATGTCCAGCGGGGCGAACCAGAACCGCGCGCCGTTGAAGGAAGCAGTCGTATGATCGATAAAGGGGGTGTTCTGCCTCCCACACGTGGCAACGTTGTAGCCCGGCTCGGCAAGGAATCCTTCGACGATGGTTTGGCCAAGTCCCCTGGTGCCGCCGGTAACGATCACAGTTCGCATTTCATCTCCTCATCAGCTTCTCGTTGCTGCGACCTAACTCGGCCACAACGTGGAGTTCTCTAGGCTGTTCATAGCGATTGAGCGTGGAGCGGCACGCTTGCCGGACTTCCGCCAGGACAACATCCGGCGCAACACCCTCGCAGAGTTCAAGGTCGGCGGCGACGATCTGCCCCGTGATGGGGTTCGCTTTTCCGTACACCCGGACGTCCCGAACGCCTCTCACTTTTCGAATCTGTTCCTCGACGGTAGGAGGATAAACCTTCACGCCGCCAACGTTCACCACTTCTCCTTTGCGTCCCAAGAAGTGGACCCTTCTGCCGCGAACCTCGACGAGATCACCGGTGGCTATCCAGTCTCCTTCTCTCTCAGGTGCCGGGCTGCCATCGACATACCCAACCATACCCGATGGGGTTCGGACGTAGAGTTGCCCCTCGTGAATCTTCAACCGGACGCTGCCGACAGGCCCCTCCAGAAACTCGGCCGGAAATCCGGGTTGACCATCGCTGACTGCGAAGCACGAGCCGATCTCGGTCGTGGCGTACACCTGGGTAACGCGCGCTTCCGGAAAGAGCTCGCGCAGACGGCTCAGAACGTCCGCCGTTACCGGCTCTCCACCCAAGGTGATCTGGCGCAGTGTTAGCTGAGACGCCCCCGCTGGGTCCAGTTGGCCGGTGAACATCCTCCAGAAGGTCGGTGTCGCCGACACTGAGTCGACCTGGCAGCGAATCAGGCACTCTAAGACATCTGAAAACTGCCGAGTGCGCGGAATCGCCAGAGACAGCCCGTTCTTGGCTGCGTGCAGAAGAACCTGCAGACCGGCAAAGTGATTGAGGGGGTACAGCAGCGCCCATCCACGGCCTTGGGGCGACGCAGCCAACCGCACCTGCGCCAGCAACCGCTCCCAGTTGTAGAACACGGCTTTGGGCACGCCGGTCGTTGCACTGGTGAGTATGATGATTCCGCCACCGGCCTCGTCAAACGTCGCCCGCGGAACCTGAGCGGCCACGGCCACCTCAGCGAGAGACAGAACTCTCTCAGGCCATCCGCTCACCGATTGCGCATCTGTCACCAGGATTCCCCGATGCAGGCGCGAAGCAAGTCGGTGAAGAACTTCGACGTCGAAGTTACGGTTTAACACGCAGACACGCGCACCAACATACTGGGTGGCGAGTAACGCCACAACCAACTGGGCAGAGTCCTGAGCGTGAAGGTACACCACAGAACCGGGAGTGATCCCAGCGTCGCGGCCGAGCGTCGCAGCCATCTGCCGGGCCCGCTGTTCCGTCTCACGGAAGGAAAGGCTCACGGTGTCGTCCACGAGAAACAATTCGTCCGGTTTCTTAACCGCGTGGCGTTGGATCCACTCCACCATCATTCAGTGATTCCCCGCTCGGCGTAGTATGCAACGATCTCGGCGATATTCTGCGGAAACGCCCCGGAGGTATAGGGATCGTGTTCAAATCGCTGGCCGAGCATGGCCGACAAAGTGGCCGTATCCATTGAATCGAGGCTGTAGCCGCTATCGTAGAGGCTGCGTTCCAGGTCGACGGCCGCCAGCGGCGTGCCGCGCTCCTTCATAAGGGCGCAGAACACATCCTCCACAGCGCGCCGGATCTCCGATCTCTCCATTGCCGGTCCTCCACAGCGAAAACGAATTACGCCCAAATCAGACGACGAACGTCATGTGGCGCTATCCCGCGTCCAGGGGCGCAGCCGTTGGCGGACGGACCAATCGCGAGGGATTCCCGGCAACCGTTGCGCCTGACGGAACGTCTCTCGATACCACCGACCCGGCAGCGACAGTGACCTGGTCCCCCAGATTCGCCATAATGACCGAGGCGGCCCCAACCCAGCAGTGCGACCCAACCCTCAACCGCCGGAAAATGCGTCCGTCATCAGTGAGGCGGCCGTGCGCGTCCCGGCTGTGCTGACTGGCTCCGCTCAAGATCTGAACACCGGACGCGAGCAGCGTGCCGTCTCCGAGGTCCACCTGGCCAAGAACGCAGTAGGCGCCGATGCCGACACCAACTCCAACGGACGCTTGGGAGTGAGAGAAGTACGAACCGACTCCGATGTGGCTGCCCCGCCCACATCGCTCAAGAGTCAAGGAGTAGAAGGCAACACGAAGATAACTGCCCAAAACCCCTGGCGCAAGCGCCAGACCCTGCGCACAAAAGATGAACCCTCCGTGAAAACGGCCGAACCACGCCAAACAGGCAGCGGGAAACACCAGCAAAAAGGCAGCAGCCTTTGCTCCCCCTTTGACCAAACTCCTGACGCTGTTCACGGCTTCGCCACTCAAACCTCAAATCTCGCCCATCTTCCGGATGCCGCCCCTCATCAGCCATCGGGCTTGGCAGCGTGAATGGCGCTGGGGCTTTGAGCCGTTATTATATCAATCTCGCGGCCTGTGCAAAAAAACAGCCGGAGCGCCGCGCGCCCGGACACGGGCTCGTACGCGGCATCGACGCCATTCTCGATCGTGGCGATGCGCGCGTCCGGAACAATGTCCACCGTACGGGGCGCCACGGTACTGTGCCAGTACGGGCGAGTGTTTCCGCGCCGGCGGGTGTTTGTTATCCTTTTATAGAGAGCGCTTTCCGTGTCGCGCCATCCTTGGAAACTCGATGAAAATTAAGCATGGTTCTGTCTTATTCCTGACGATATTGGGCGCCACCGCGGGTTTCCCGCAAGTCACTCTGAACCCCAACCCAGCCCGCGAGATCGGCCAACCCATACTGATTCCCGAGTCCGCCAATCCGAACCTGGTGGAAGGCCGCGAATTGTTCGATCCACAGGGGATCGCAGTAGACAACTCCGCCTCGCCACCCATCGTCTACGTCGCCGACTACGGCAACAACCGCGTGCTGGCGTGGAAGAACGCCGCCAGTTTCAGCAATGGAGCCAAGGCCGACCTGGTGATTGGGCAACCCGACTTGTTCAGCACAGTCCCCCAGGGACCGGGAGTCGGCACCTTCTCGACCGGTCTGTACTTCCCGACCGGCCTGGCGGTGTACAAGGGCGATCTTTATGTTGCGGACAGCGGAAACAACCGTGTACTGCGGTACCCGCAACCATTCTCCCAGACCGGCCAGGTGTTTCCGAACCTGTACATCGGCCAGCCGAATCTGAATTCCCGCGTGGCCAACCAACCCAACGGGCAGGTCAGCGCGCAGGGGATCTCCCTGGCCGGCAACCCGGCTAACATTGCCTTCGACAGCGCGGGGAACCTGTGGCTGACGGACCCCGGCAACCGGCGCGTATTACGATTCCCCAAGGCGAGTCTCGACAAGGGAGGGGGCGGGCTTGCGGCAGATGTGGTGGTCGGCCAGGTGGATTTCGTCAGCACGCAGAAAGCTCTGGACCCGACCAATGTCAATAGCCAGCAGGTGACCAACCAGTTCGCGGTCCCAGCGGGCATTGCTTTCGATGCGGCAGGGAACCTGTTCGTGTCCGACAGCGACTGGAGCACGACCAACACAAACCTGCCGGGGCGCGTCCTGGTTTTCACGGGGCCGTTCCAACCCAACTCATACATATCGGCCGCGCGGATCATGGGAGTGCTGACCGCATCGGCAAGCGGAGCGGCGCCGTCGCAATCCCAGATCGATTACACCCAGATGTGGAATCCGCAGGGCATTTTCATGCTGCCCAACAACCAGGGCATCGGGGTGGTCGATGCCTACAGCAATCGGATCCTGATTTTCGACCCGTACACCCTGTGGCCCAACCAGAACACTTCGTTTTCGCCCCAAGCCAAGACCATCATAGGGCAGGCGAATAGTTGCGTGGCCTATCCGGCGCGAGCGTGCCGCGCCTCCAACAACGGGAACCCATCGCCCTCCGCGAGCACGCTGAGCTTCCCGGTGGCCGCCGCCCTGGTGGGCACCGACCTGCTCATCACCGACGCCGGCAACAACCGCGCGATTGCCCTGCCGCAGCAGGCGGGCGCTTACGTGTCCGCCAACCGCGTGCTGGGGCAGGACCGTTTCGACACTTTTTCCATCAACCTGATCGAAGGCCGCGAGTTTGCATTCGTCTCGCAAAACGCCCAGGGCTCTTGCGCGGACGCGGCGCTGGCCATCGACAGCAGCGGCGACACGCCGCACCTGTATGTGGCCGACCCATGCAACAATCGCGTGCTGGGCTTCAAGGATCTGCGCAAGCTGACGCCGGGAGCCAAGGCGGATATTGTGATCGGCCAGCCCGACATGCAAACGGCGCTGTGCAACTATCCGAGCGGCGATCTGAACCAGCCTGCGAAATCCAACCTCTGCCGCCCGATCGGCCTGCTGGTGGATTTCAATGGCAACCTCTATGTGGCCGATGAAGGCAATGGGCGCGTGTTGCGGTTCCCCACGCCCTTCGCACACCCATCGGGCTTGCAGGCGGCGGACCGCGTGGTCGGGCAGGCCAATTTCACTTCCAAGATTACCGACCCCAGTTCCAGCACGATGTCCGCGCCCTATGGGCTGGCATTTTCCGGACCCGGGCCAACGGTTTCGCCTACCAACCCCTACTACGGGTTGCTGGTTTCGGATGTGCTGCACAATCGGGTGCTCTTTTTCCCGATGGCCAACGGCGACCTCACGTCACCCCAAGGGGAGACGGCCACCAAAGTTTTCGGCCAGCCGGATTTTGTCACCATCAAAAGCGGGACCGGCGACACCGCCATGGCCGCGCCGCGCCACGTAGCGGCGGACACCAGCGGCCGGCCCTATGTGGTTGACAGTAGCAACGGCCGGGTGTTGATCTTCGCAGATCCCCGCGACGTGAACACTCCCAGCGGCGGCGCCCACGCGGTGCTTACGATCTCCGGCCTCAGCGGGCCGCGAGGTATCTACGTCAGCTTGCTCACGGGCGAGATTTGGGTTACGGATACGAACAACGGCCGATGCCTGCGGTATCCCAACTTCGAACAGTTTTTCTTGACCGGCACGGCTAACGGCAGCGTTCCGGCAGTCAGCGCGACGCTGGCGGTTGCGCAGGACCAATATGGCGACCTCTTGGTCGCCGACGCCGCCAACCGCGTGGCCTTTTACTACCCGGGCCTGGCTACGCAGAACGCCGCCAGTTTCCTGTCGGCGAGCGTCAAGGCGCTGGCGCCGGGAACGCTGGCTACCATCTACCCGCTAGGCGTAACGTTCAGCACGGATACGCAAAACGTCAACCAATTGCCCAACCCACTGCCCTTCCCAACGGTTCTGGACGATACGCAGGTGCTGTTCAATGGCCAGCCCGCGCCGATGCTGCTCGTCTCGCCGGGCCAGATCAACTTCATGATTCCCATGAGCGCGCCCACCAGCGGCACGGCGGATGTGCAGGTGGTGAGGCAATCCACCGGCCAGATTCTGGCCGACGGGCTGGTGCCGATGAACACGGTATCGCCGGCCATCTTCGGCGGACCGTCGGTCTCCTGTTCGTTGGGGACGTGCCGGCAGGCGGCGGTGATCAATGATGCGGACGGGACCGTCAACAGTCCTGGCAACCCAGCCGCGGCTGGTTCGTACATTTCGATCTACGCCACCGGACAGGGTTTTGTGCAGGGCGCTCCGCCGGACGGAGATATTCCCCAAGGAGGGCTGGTGACGACCTCGGTGGTGCCAAAGGTCTTCATCAACGCCTGCTACGTGGACGATTCGACCTGCACCAAAGAAACAGGCGTTGACACCGTTTCGTTCTCGGGACTTTCGCCGCAGTTTCCGGGAGTGTGGCAGATCAATGTGCGCGTCCCCAAGAACACGGGGCCGGGAGCCCAGGTTCCCCTCTTTATCGTGATGAACAACGTGACCAGCCAGACTAATGCAACCGGCTACATCACCACCATCGCGGTGAAGAACCAGTAAGACTCAGAGTTCGGAAGGGTATTACCGCGGAGAGCCCGCGTTCCGGGCGCGCGCGCGCTTCAGCGCGTACATGTTGCGGTCGGCTTCGTCCAGCGCGTCGCGGAGGGCGCGGCCGCGCGCGTCGGCTGTTCCCCAACTGAAGGAAATCGGCAGCGCTCCGTATCCGCGCACGCGAAACTCCCGAAGACGGGCCTCCACGCCGCTCATGCGCGTGCGCGCCACCTCGGCACGCTGGTTGTGGAAGAGGATCACGAATTCGTCGCCGCCCCAGCGGAACGCCTCGTCCTCGTGGCGGATGGAAGAGTGGAGCAGGTGGCCGATGTTGCGCAGGATTTCGTCGCCCACGAGGTGGCCGTAGCGGTCGTTGACGTCCTTGAAATTGTCCATATCGCAGACCGCCACCACGCCATCGAAGGCGCTGGGTTCCTCGACGCGCCGCGCCAGCGCGGCCTGGTTTAACAGGCCGGTCAGATGGTCCACATCGGAGCCCTGCTCACCGGCGCGGCGGTAGTGGTCCAGCTCGGCGCGCAGCTCCCGAACGCGATCGATCTGGCTTTCGCTCCACATGGCCATGGCGGCGAACGCCAGCACGCAATCGAGAGCGAACTCGTAATACGTCTCGTGGCGCAGGTAACCGGCCCACGCCGGCGCGCCGCCGGTGTTGTAAAGATACAAGAAAAGAACGGCATGTACGAGGAACACCGCGGCCAGCGCCGCCAGCGAGAAACGGAAGACACGCGCGCCGATCCCGGCGCTGCGGCGCAGGGTGAAAAAGTTATAGAGGTACGCGAAGCTCAGCACCAGCGCGTGCGAGGCGTGATATGCCTCCAGCCGCCAGTACAAGCCGAAGGCGTAGACCAGCGCCACGAAGACCGGCAGGATGGAGATCAGCCGGAGCACGGTGCGCCAATCCTTGATGCCGGAGGCAAAGCCGGCGCGCGCCGCCGCGATGAGCACGATGGCGAGAGCGAATTCGAAGGTGGCGTACGGCGCGAGCCATCCGGAATGCGCCGTGCGAAGCAGCTCGAACCCGAAGAAGGCGGCCGCCAGCCGCAGCGCCCAGGCGATGGCCCACAACCCGAAATAGATCACCTGCGACTGCCGGTACAGGAACAGGAATACCATCCCAAACAGCAGCGCGCCGGTTTCCTGAATGTAGAGCGAGGTGATGTCCGGAATGGGGCTGGAAAAATCCATCCGCTCAGTCTCCGCTGATGGCGTGGCGCCGGATGGCCCGCGCCCGGCCGGTGGCTTCGTCCACGTCGACGATCACGGCATGCAGCTCGGGACGGTGCCGGGCGGCTTCCATGCGCACCGGCAAGCCCGTGAGGAAGCGCTGGATGACGATATCGGTTTGCACGCCGATGACGGAATGGTACGGCCCGGTCATGCCGCAATCGGTCTGGTACGCGGCGCCCCCGGGAAGGATGCGGGTGTCGGCGGTGGGCACATGGGTGTGGGTCCCGATCACGGCCGAAACACGTCCGTCCAGGTACCAGCCCATGGCGATCTTCTCGCTGGTCACCTCCGCGTGAAAATCCACGAACCTCACTTTGATGGCGGGGTCGAGCGCGCTGAGAATCTGGTCGGCTTTGCGGAAAGGGCAATCCGTGGACGGCATATAGGTGCGGCCCTGGAGGTTCAGCACGGCGCAATCCACGCCGTTGCGCGCGCGCCAGACGATCATGCCGTGTCCGGGAGCCTCGGGGTAGTTGGCGGGACGCAGGAGCCGGGGCTGGCGCCCCAGGTAGTCGTACACCTCACGCTTGTCCCACACGTGGTTCCCGGACGTGAGCACGTCCAGGCCCAGGCCGAACAACTCCTCGGCGATCGCCGGCGTGAGGCCGAATCCCCCGGCCGCGTTCTCCGCGTTGGCGATGGTGAGGTCAATACGGTTGGTTTCGACGATGTCCTGGAGATGATCGGCGACGATCCTGCGCCCGGGAGAAGCAAAGATATCCCCGATGAAGAGAATGTTCATTCCTGGATTTCACGTTAACACGTAAAACACGCGGGGTCGGGGGCCAGGGGCCGGGGGCCAGGGGCCGGGGGCCAGGGGCCAGGGGCCGGGAGGTTTGAGGATTCTAGTCCGCCGCCACGCCGGGCATCGTCGAATCGCTCTCCTCGTCACCCGGGAATTCGGGAGCGGAACGGGCCTTCATCCGTGTCACCAGGCAGATCAGAAATATCGATACGCCGGCGAAGGAAAACAACCGGTACACGCCTTGTGCCTGTGAGATCGCCAGTGACCCGTTAGGCGGCAATATCCAAGCCGATACCAGCAGAGAAATCACAAGGAGAAAAACGGCCGGCTCCCACGTGAACAGGTAGCTCGTCAATACGATTCCGACCAGAAAGAGATCGTTGAACCGGGGCACTGGTCTCGAGCTGAACAGTTGCAGGACCAGCGGTGAAGTAACCAGCGCGAAGCACGAGGCGAACAGGAACCCCATGGCCCGGGCCGAACGCAATCTGAGGTGCCGGCGAAGCCACATCACAATACGGCGCGCGTAAAAGATTCCGCCAATCAAGGCAGCGGCAGCCATCTGCCAGAGCATCGCCCCGCTGCCCGGATCGACATACGCGCTGGCCGGCCGCGGGACGGCCATGATTAAGAACAGCAAGGCCAACGGCGAGAACAGGCTAGGGCCTGGACGTCTACACACGCAGATCTCTCTTCGTCACGTAGGGATATTAACACAGGCGGCTGGTGACAGGGAATACGGTTGGTACTAGCTAATTGTAGCTACGTGGTCCGAATTCTCACAACCGCAGACCAGGCTGCCTGAGCCCACTATAAGAGATGTAAGCCATTCTAAATCATCACATTCCGGCCAGGGCGCTGTGCTTGCGTCCGAACGGGAAGTAGATCGCGAATCCGATAATCAGCCAGACAAAAAACCGCACCCAGGTTTCCAGTGGAAGCGCCATCATCAGAACCAGGCAAAAGCCGATCGATACCATCGGCAGCCACGGCGAGCCGGGGACCCGGAAGCCACGCGGGCGGTGAGGCTGTTTGCGGCGCAGCACAATCACGCCCACCGAAACCAGGATGAACGCGAACAGCGTCCCGATGTTGGCCAGGTCCGCAAACGTGCCGATGTCCAGAATGCCCGCCGGAATACCGACCACCAGCCCGGCAATCCAGGTGCTGACGTGTGGCGTCTTATGGACCGCGTGCACCTTGGAGAATGCTTTCGGCAGGAGACCGTCGCGGGACATCGCAAACCAGATGCGCGCCTGCCCGTATTGAAATACCAGCAGCGAGGAGATCATTCCCAAAATGGCGCCGATGCTCACCCACCGCCGAATGCCGTTGTACCCCAGGGCCTTGAGCGCGTCGGCCACGGGCGCCTCGCCGGTCAGGCTTCTCCAGGGAGCGATGCCCGTCAGCACCAGCGCGACCGAGATGTAGAGCACGGCGCAGATCACCAGCGTCATGATGATGCCGAAGGGCAGGTCGCGCTGCGGGCGCCGGCACTCCTCGGCCGCAGTGGAAACCGAATCGAAGCCGATGTAAGTGAAAAAGACGATGGCCGAGCCGGTGAGCACGCCGGAAAAGCCGTTGGGCAGGAAGGGATGCCAGTTGGCCGTGTTCACAGCCCGCGCCGCGCCCAGCACGAATATCAGAATGGCGGCAACCTTGATGGCCACCATGGCATTGTTGGTCCCGGCGCTCTCACGCACACCGATCACCAGAATGTAGGTGAGGATCAGCAGGATGAGAAGCGCCGGCAGATTAAACCAGGCGCCGGTGAAGTGATCGCCCACAATGGGCGGCGCGGAGAGCTTGGCCGGCAGATGCAGGCCGAAGAGGTTTTCCAGAACATCTTTGAGATACCCGGAGAATCCCGCCGCCACCGCCATGTTGGAGACAGCGTACTCGAGAATCAGGTCCCAGCCGATGATCCACGCGATGAGTTCCCCGAGGGTGGCATAGGCATAGGTGTAGGCGCTGCCGGCGATCGGGATCATGGACGCCAGCTCGGCGTAGCACAGCGCGGCGAAGCTGCACGCGAACGCCGTGAGCAGGAAGGACAGCGAAATGCCGGGGCCCGCGCCGGGCCGCCCGGTGGTGGCCAGGGTATTCGAGCCGTGGAGAATCAAATCCATGACCGGGGCGTGCAGGATGGATTTGTAGTGGAGGGTCTCTCCGGCGGCCGCCGTCCCGGTGAGGATGAAGATGCCGGAGCCGATCACGGCGCCAATGCCGAACGCCGTGAGGCTCCACGGTCCGAGGGTGCGCCGCAGCTTCTTCGCGGGGTCTTCGGAGGCGGCGATCAGGGCGTCGATGCTCTTCGTCCGGAAGATGCTCACGTCACGCCGCCCTGTCTGTTACCGTTTGCGCTGGCCCTGTGCCTGGTGGCGGATCTTTTTCTTTTGCGAGCCGCGGGCCACGCCGGCCGCGCGCTTCGCCTTGGGCGCCGCCTTCTTGCGCGCCGCGCGCTTCAGCTTCTTGCGCTCAATCTTGTCCGTGACGTTGGTGGTGTTCATCAGTTTCTTTTCAGTCCTGCGTACTTTTCGACCAGTTTCTTAAGGCCGTAACGAGGGAAGTTAACAGTGATCTTAGCATCTTCGCCGTCGCCTTCGCGACGCACCACGGTTCCGGTGCCGTACTTGGGATGTTCCACCGTCATGCCGGCCCGCACGCCGCGGCGGGCGGCCGGGGGAGCGACAGTCAAAGGCTTCGCGGGCGTACCGACGGGGCGGGGGGGCACCGGCGGGGTTTTCAGGTCGGGCCGCGGCTGCGCGGCCGGCTGGCCGGACCGGAAGGGGATTCCCCGATCGCTGAAGAACTGCGAGATGTTGTCGATGGAATTGTAGGTCTTCCCCGTGAACGTGTTTCGCCGGGCGGATTGCCGCACGTCGACGCGCTCCGTCAGAAGATCGACCTCGCCGGGCTCGTCGCGCGGGCCGAGGTCGGCGATGAGATTCGCGGGCACTTCGTTCAGGAACCAGGACGGTTCAGACCGCTCCTGCTCTCCACCGCCGAACCGCCGCCGGTACCTGGCCCAGGTGAGGATGAGCCGCTTGCGCGCGCGCGTCATTCCGACGTAGCACAGCCGGCGCTCCTCTTCGAGCATTTCCTCGGAATCCATCGACCGGCTGTGGGGGAACAGGCCCATCTCCAGGCCGGACAGGAACACCAGGGAAAACTCCAGCCCCTTGGCGTTGTGCAGCGTCATCAGGTTGACCGGCGAGCGCTCGTCGAATGCGTCGGCCTCGGACACCAGCGCGGCATGGTCGAGGAAATCCCCAATGGTTTCGCCGCGCTCGCCCGCCTCCGCCGCCGCGTTCATCAGCTCGTCCAGGTTCTCGAGGCGCGTCTCGGATTCCGGCGTCTTCTCCTGTTGCAGCATGCGGCGGTACCCGGTGCGGTCGAGGATGAACCTCAGCAGGTCCGGCAGCGGCGAAGAGCTGGCCACCAGGGAGAGTTCCTGGATCAGGTTGCGGAACGTCACCAGCGCGGACTGCGACCGCGTGGAGAGATGCTGATCGTCGATGATGCGCTCGATGGAGTCCCACAGGTTCAGCCCGTGCTCGCGCCCATAACGCTCAATCTGCTCCACGGTGGTGCGGCCGATGCCGCGCGCCGGCGTGTTGATGACGCGCAGCAAGCTCGCCGAATCGGAGTTCGAGGCCGCCAGCTTCAGGTACGCCACGGTGTCTTTGACTTCCGCGCGTTGGTAAAAGCTGAAGCCGCCGACGATGTTGTACTTGCGCCCGTAGCGCCGCAGGGCCTCTTCGATCCGCCGCGACTGGGCATGCGTGCGATAGAGGACCGCCACGTGATCGCCGGGATTCGCCGCCAGATGTTTTTCGGTGGTGTCGGCGATGAACAGCGCCTCGTTTTCGGCGTCGAAGGCGGCATACAGACCCACGTGCTCTCCCTCGCCGGCTTCGGTCCAGAGTTTCTTCCCCTTGCGCGCCTTGTTGTTCTCCACCACGGCGCCGGCCGCCGCCAGGATGGTTTTCGTCGATCGGTAGTTCTGCTCCAGCCGGATGGTGCGGGCGTGGGGGAAATCGCGCTCGAAATCGAGAATGTTGCGGATGTCCGCGCCGCGCCAGCTATAGATCGACTGGTCTTCGTCCCCCACCACGCACACATTGCGATGCTGTTGGGAAAGCAGTCGCATCAGCTCGTACTGGGGGCGGTTGGTGTCCTGGTACTCGTCGATCATGATGTAGCTCAGCCGGCGGTTCCAGGCCTCGCGCGTGGCATTGTCGTGGTCGAGGAGGCGGACTGCTTCGAGCAGCAGGTCGTCGAAATCCAGGGCATTGGCGGTGAGCAACGCCTTCTCGTACTCCTCGAACACGGTGGCCAGGGTCTCGGTTTCCTTGTTGGCGGCGCGCTTGTAAAGGTCCTGTGGGGTCTCCTTCCGGTTCTTGGCGTGGCTGATTCTGGATAGGGCCGCGCGGCACTGCATGAAATCTTTTTCTTCCAGGCTGAGACCGCGGTAGGCGGCCTTGACGATGCCGAGCTGGTCCTCCTC
The DNA here is from genome assembly GCA_049510555.1 of Bryobacteraceae bacterium. GTDB lineage: Bacteria > Acidobacteriota > Terriglobia > Bryobacterales > Bryobacteraceae > Fen-178. Next base: position 6,752 of record JBEKYW010000002.1, on the reverse strand, counting down.
GTCGTAGATGCTGAAGCGCCGGGTGAAACCGGGGCGAAGGCGCGCCAGCGGATCGCCGTCGCGGCGCAGCATCCGCACGCAGAAGGAGTGGAAGGTAGAGATGTTGGGCGGGGAATCGAGATGCACGCTGTCGAGCAGGGCGGAGACGCGGTCCCGCATTTCGTCGGCGGCCTTGTTGGTAAATGTAACCGCCAGGACGGCGGACGGAGGCACGCGCCGCCCGGTGATGATATAGGCGACGCGGTGGGTGATGACCCGGGTCTTGCCGCTGCCTGCGCCAGCCAGGATCAGAAGAGGGCCTTCTGTATGGATCACCGCTTCGCGCTGCTGCGCGTTCAGCCCTTTGAGAAAGTCCATGAGATGGGGACTGATTCGAGTTTAACATGCGGGGATGGGGCGGCCCCGGTGCTGTCCCACTTCTGATAGGATAAGTCAGTGAAATCCAGAGTCCCGGCTCTTATTTGCCTTGCCGTGTTCTTATACTGCTGCTGGATGGTCCACCGCAGCCGCACTTCCTACTTCCCGCCGGACACGACCTACAAAGTCGAAGTCACGGTCACCGGGCCGGACGGAAAGATCATCAAACCGATAGCGCGCGCGCCTAGATGAATGGGCGCTATTTCGCCGCCGCGTTGAGCAGCCCGCGCACCCGCAGCCAGTCCGCCAGGCGCCCAGTCCAGGTGGAAAGCGCCGCGTCCGTCACGGCCAGCCCCACGCCGTGCGGGCCGCGCTCGTAGATGTGCATCTCGGCCGGGACGCCGGCCTTCCGCAGCGCCATATAGAACTGAACGCTGTTTTCTACCGGCACGGTGGCGTCCGTGGTGGTGTGGAACAGAAACGTGGGCGGCGTCTGCGGCGTCACCTGCAATTCATTCGAGAGGCTGTCCACCAGCTTGGAATCGGGATTGTCGCCCAGGAGCATCTGCAGCGAGCCGCGATGCGCGAACTGGCCGAACGAGATCACCGGGTAGCACAGCACCAAGAAATCGGGACGGCTGCTCAGGCGGTCAATGGGGTCGGAAGCGCTCGCGTCCCCCGCGTCGAAGTGTGTGCCGGCGGTGGATGCCAGGTGCCCCCCGGCCGAAAAGCCCATGATGCCGATGCGGTCTGGCAGCACCCGGAATTCGGCGGCCTTGTAGCGAACCGTGCGGATGGCGCGCTGCGCGTCGCCCAGCTCCACCGGGTGATGGTATTTCGGTCCCAGCCGGTATTTCAACACGAAGGCCGAGACCCCGATCGAATTCAGCCAGCGCGCCACCTGGTCGCCTTCCCGGTCCATCGAAAGGCGGGCGTAGCCGCCGCCGGGGCAGACAATCACCGCCGTGCCGGTTCCCCGGCCTTGCGGCACGACATACGGCGTGAGCGAGGGCTGGTCTTCATCCTGACTGCCCTGCGCCCCCGGCGCGCCTCCCGGCCACAGCAGGTCAGCTTTCGGCATGTTGGGCGGCGCCTGGGCACAAAGGGCGCCCGTCATCAAGACCAAGGCAAGCGGAATGCGGCTCATGTGTTTAACAGTACCACCCTTACCCAGGTTGTCTTTTGTAACGGAATCATATACTTTGACCTTGAACACTGAAATTCGCCAACCACCATGAAGCACTGTTTTGCGCTGCTGGCCGCGGCAGGCGCGCTCGCCTTTCACCTGCCCGCACAGGACACCCACGGTGAGATCCTGGGGCGGGTCACGGACGCCTCGGGCGCGGTGGTATCGGGGGCCAGGATCAGGGCCGTCAACAGCGCCACCAACGCCGCGGCCACTGCCGCCACGAATACAACCGGGGATTACCTGCTGCCGTTTCTCGATCCGGGCGTCTATGAAGTCTCGTTCGAAATGCCTGGATTCCGCCGGTTCCGCCAGGATAATGTGACCGTGCGGAGCGGCGAAAGCGCCACCGTCAACGTAAGGCTGGAGGTGGGCCCGGCGAGCGAGAACATCCATGTGGTGGCCCAGGCGCCGCTGGTGGACGCAGCCTCTTCCGGCATCGTAGTGGAGTCCGAGAGCTTCCTGGAGCTTCCCATTCGAGACGGAAACCCCGTCATGCTGGCCGTTCTGGCGCCGGGAGTCGTGAACGTGTCCGAGGGCGGCACATACCGGCCCTACGACAACGAGAATGCGTCGGCGATCGCGGTAAACGGCAGCAGCGCCGGGACCCACGAGTTCAAGATCGACGGCGCAGCCAATACCGGCGGCGCCAGCGGCAATGTGGCCTACGTGCCCCCCGCCGGGGTGGTATCTGAATTCAAGGTTGAGGTCTCCCCTTTCGACGCCCGCAACGGCTTTTCCAGTGGCGCCAACGTGAGCCTGAGCTTGCGGCCGGGCACCAATCGCCTGCACGGGCAGATGTACTCCTACCTGGAGAACCCGGAGACCAACGCCGACTCGTTCTTCTCCAACAAGTCGGGTTCGGGCAAGGACAACTTCCGCGAGAACCGCTGGGGCGTGAACGCCAACGGGCCGGTGACGATTCCGGGCGTCTACAACGGCCACAACCGCACTTTCTGGATGTACGGGTACGAAGGAATCCGCGCCTCCCAGCCGTACCGCAGCTACAACCTCACCTATACCGTGCCCACGCCGGCGGAGCGCCAGGGCAATTTCTCCGACTTGCTGGCTTTCGGAAGCCAGTACCAGATCTACGACCCCAAGACGACGCGCCCGGCCAGCACTGCCGGACGCTACACGCGCACCGCTTTTCCCGGCAACATCATCCCGGCGTCGCGGCTCGATCAGACCGCGCAAAACCTCATCTCGCGATACTATCCGCTCCCCAACCTGCCGGGAGCGATGCCCACCGGCGTCAACCTCACCATGCCTTCGATTCAGGCGAACCGGTTTCAGAACCACACGTTGCGCGTGGACCACGCCGTCGGCGGCAGACAGAAGCTATTCCTGCGCGCCACCTGGAGCGACCGGGCGCAGGAACTGGAGCGCCGCTTCAACGACGGCGCCGGGGTGGACGGTGATCGCGAAAACCTCGGGTTCGGCATCGACGACGTGGTCGTTTTGAGCACGGGGCTTCTGCTGGACGTACGCTACAACTACACGCGCTACGTGGACAACTACACCCCTCCCAGCGCCGGCCTGGATCTCACTTCCCTGGGCTTCTCGCAGACTTATGTGAGCCAGATCCTCGGTGTGGATCCGCGCAATCTGATGCTGCCCGACATCACCCCCGTTGGCTATCCGGAGCTGAACCCCCAGGTGGCGGCCCGCTCCGCCAGCGATATTCACGCGGGGGCCTTCGATTTCACCCGCGCGGCGCGCAACCATAACATGCATTTCGGCGGCGAATACCGCATCTACCGCGACGCCAGCGGGAATACCGGCCGGTCCTCGGGAAAACTCAACTTCAATACCAACTGGACCTGCGGGCCGCTGGACAACTCCGCCGCCTCTCCCATCGGCCAGGGGCTGGCGAGCTTTCTGTTGGGGCTGCCCACCGATGGCAACATGGACGTGAACCCCAGCCTAGCGCAGCAGTACCAGGTCTCGGGCTGGTATTTTCAGGATGCCTGGAAGCTCAGCGCGCGGCTTACGCTGAATCTGGGCGTGCGGTGGGAATACGAGATACCGGTCACGGAACGGTACAACCGCTCGGTGCGCGGGTTCGACTTCAGCTCGCTGAGCCCCATCGCGGCAGCCGCGCAGGCCGCCTATGCGAAAAGCCCCGTGCCGCAGATCCCGCCGGCAAGTTTTCAGGTTCGCGGCGGCCTGACTTTCGCGGGCGTCAATGGCCAGCCCCGTACGCTGTGGAAGAGCGCCCCGCACAACTTCGCGCCTCGCGCCGGCCTCGCCTGGCTGCTCAATCGGAAGACCCTGGTCCGCGCCGGGTATGGGATGTTCTACGATCTCGCCCGCCAGAACGCCATTCAGACCGGCTTCAGCCGCAGCACCACCCTGGTGGCCTCGCAGGACACCGGGCAGACTTACATCGCCAGCCTGGAGAACCCATTTCCGAATGGTTTTCTTCTTCCCACAGGCTCCTCGCTGGGGCTCATGACCAGCGTGGGCCAAAGCATCAGCGTCTTCCCCGCCAGGCTGTTGAATCCGTACGTCGAGCGCTGGGAGTTCAGCCTGCAACGCAGCCTCGGCGCGCAGGCGGTGCTCGAAATCGGTTACGTGGGCAATCGCGGGACGCATCTGCGGGTGGCCCGGCAACTCAATCCGATGCTGGCCCAGTACTTGAGCACGCTCGCGGTGCGGGACAACACCCGGTATGCGCTGCTCACTTCCAACGTGGCGAACCCGTTCTATCCTCTGTTGCCGAACAGCAGCCTCTCCGGCAGCACGGTGCAGTTATTGCAGTTGCTGCGCCCCTATCCGCAGTTCACCGGGATTGCGACCACCACCAACAATGGATTCTCGTGGTACCACTCTTTGCAGACCCGTCTCCAAAAGCGCTTCGCCAGGAATTATCTCCTGGTGGTGACCTACACCTGGTCCAAGTACATGGAGGCCATCTCCTATTTGAACGATGCGGACACGGCGCCCACGCGCGTCATCTCCAGCCAGGATCGCCCCCACCGCGTCGTCACCAGTTTCGTCTACGCGATCCCCTTCAAGAAGCGCAGTCGCTGGATTGGCGGCTGGCAAGCGCAGGGCATCTACCAGTGGCAGAGCGGAGCGCCAATCGGTTTCGGCGACGTTCTCTACTACGGAGGCGATATTCACTCCATCGCGCTGCCCGCCGATCAGCGCAATGCCACCCATTGGTTCAACACCGCGGCTTTCGAGCGCAATTCCGCTTTGCAGTTGGCATACCACATCCGCACTTTCCCACCGCGGTTTGCGGGCATCCGCTCCATGGGCTTGGACATGTTGGACCTGGGCGTGAGCAGGAACCTGCGGCTGACCGAGCGCGTCACTTTGCAGATCCGCGCCGACGCGTTCAACGTGCTGAACCACACCCACTTTGGCGCTCCCAACACTTCGCCCACCAGCTCGGACTTCGGCGCCGTCACTTCGACGTCGCAGTTGCCGAGGGTCATCGAGTTCTCGATGCGGGTGCAGTTCTAAAATCAGCGATCAGCTCTCAGCTTTCAGCAATCAGCCGCGCTGGTGTAGCTGAAAGCTGACCGCTTCCCACGCATTACTTCGACGGAGTGGCGGCCGTGGCGCCGCTGTTCTTCTTGGGCGCTTTCTTGGACTTCTTCACGTGCTTCTTGGTCTTGGCCGTAGTGGTGGCCTGCGTGGCGCCGCCATTGGTCGTGGCCGGGTTGGCCGGCGCGGCTTGCGCAAACGTCAAAGGCATGGTGGCGACCGCCAGCGCGATCGCCAGTAAACTCGTTTTCATGTTTCCTTCCTCGCGCAGGAGGCGCTGACCAAGGTGGCGCGCCACTCGGGCGCGAAGCGCGTCGATATCAAACTGGAATCCAGCGGCGATGAGATTCGCCTCACGATCCACGACGACGGCCGGGGCCTGCCGGGGGCTTCTCCCCCGGGAGGCCGGGAGGCCGGCCACGCTCGGCATGATCGGGATGCGCGCCCGCGCCCGCAGCGCCGGGGGCGATGTCACGGTCCGCTCGCGTTCCGGCGAGGGTGTTTTAATTGAGGTGCGGGTGCCCATCCCAGGCGCGGCAATTGGGTTTAGTGGCCCGCAGGCAAGTTGCTATCCTGGTCCGTGAATGAAGGAAACTCGCAAGCCGCGGCGATTGCGCCGGGCCTCGCAGCCGGTCGCGCAGGAAGATCCCTCTTTCCAGGCAGCGGAACCGGCCTGGCGCCGGCACGCATGGCGCATGCTGGCACTCTGGGCCCTGGTCCTGGCGGCGTATTCCAATTCCTTCCAGGCAGGCCTGGTGTTCGACAATGCCGCGCTGATTTCGGGGGATGCCCGTATCCGCGCGGTGACGCCGGGAAACCTTCGGCTCATTCTGACCGAAGAGTATTGGCCAGGCACTTCCGCTAATGGCCTGTATCGCCCGCTCACCACCTTCTCCTACCTGCTGAATTATGCCGTCTTCGGCAATGGGACGCGCCCGGCCGGCTATCATTGGGTGAATCTGGCCCTGCACGCGGTAAATGTTTCGCTCGTGTACCTGCTGGGCATATTGGTGTTTGAGGCGGCCGCGCCGGCCTTGGCGCTGGCAGCGCTCTGGGGCCTGCATCCGCTGCTCACCGAATCCGTCACCAACATTGTGGGCCGCGCCGACCTCCTGGCCGCCTTCGGCGTGCTGGCAGGCTTGCTGTGTTACCTGAAAAGCGCCACCGCCCGCGGGCGGCGCAAGCTGTATTGGGTGGCGGCAATGGTGGCCGCCCAGGCGGTCGGGATCTTTTCCAAGGAGAATGCCGCCGTCCTGCCCGGTATCATGCTCTTATACGACCTGACGTGGCGAGGGCGCACGGCGTGGCGAGAGCGCGCGATGGCCTACGCCGCCCTCGCGCCGCCGTTGGCCGCGTTTTTTTATCTGCGCGGCAGGTTACCGATGCATATTCTGGCTCGCTTCGGCGACAATCCCCTCATCACCGCCGATTTCTGGACGGCGCGGCTCACGGCTATCAAAGTGATCGGCAAGTACCTGTGGCTGTTTGTCTGGCCGGCCCGCTTGTCGGCGGATTATTCTTATAATGCAGTGCCGCTGTTTGGCGGGCATCCCGCGGAGTGGGAGGACGCGAAGGCGCTGATCGCGCTCGCGGTCTGCCTGGGCGCCGCCCTGCTGGCCGTTCGCTGGTACCGCACGCGCAAGCCGCTGTTCTTCTTCCTGGCTTTCTTTTTCGTGGCTCTCGCCCCGACGTCGAACGTGGCGATTCTCAT
>JBEKYW010000019.1:0-114574 GCA_049510555.1 Bryobacteraceae bacterium | reverse complement strand
TTGGCGTCCTGCGTGGACTGCTCGCTGACGCGCGTGGCGGTTCCGCCGATGTGGAAGGTGCGCATGGTCAACTGCGTGCCGGGCTCGCCGATGGACTGCGCCGCGATCACGCCCACGGCTTCGCCGCGCTCCACCAGCCGCCCGGTCGCCAGGTTGCGGCCGTAGCACATCACGCACACCCCGCGCTTGGATTCGCAGGTGAGCACCGAGCGGATCTTCACGCGCTCGATGCCGGCCGCCTGGATGGCCGCCGCCAGGTCTTCGGTGATCTCCTCGTTCACCCCCACGATCACGTTGCCTTCGTAATCCTTCTGGTTTTCGAGCGCCACGCGGCCCACAATGCGGTCGCGCAACGGTTCGATGATTTCACCCGATTCGATGATCGGCTCCACGTAGATGCCTTCGGTGGTGCCGCAATCGTGCTCGGTGACGATCACGTCCTGCGCCACGTCCACCAGGCGCCGCGTCAGGTAGCCGGAATCGGCCGTCTTCAGGGCGGTGTCGGCCAGTCCCTTGCGGGCGCCGTGCGTCGAGATGAAGTATTGCAGCACGTTCAGGCCTTCGCGGAAGTTGGCCGTGATGGGCGTTTCGATGATCTCGCCCGAGGGCTTGGCCATCAGGCCGCGCATGCCCGAGAGCTGGCGGATCTGCTGCTTGGAACCGCGCGCGCCCGAGTCGGCCATGATGTAAATCGGGTTGAGGTAGCGGCCGGTGCGGTCGTCCTCTTCCATGGCCTGGAACATTTCATCGGAAACCTTCTCCGTCACCTTGGACCAGATTTCAATGATCTTGTTGTAGCGCTCGCCGTGGGTGATGGCGCCGTCCTGGTACTGGTTCTCGACGGCGACCACCTCCTTTTGGGCCTCGCGCACCAGGCCGGCCTTCTCCCCCGGCACCACCATGTCGTCGATGCCGATGGAAATGCCCGCGCGCGTGGCGTACAGGAAGCCCAGGTCCTTGATTTCGTCGAGCATCTCCACCGTGGTGTGCAGCCCGAACTTCAGATAGCAGTACTGCACGAGCTGGCCCAGGCCCTTCTTCTTCAGAAGGCCGTTGATGAACGGCATGTCCCGCGGCAGGTTGTCGTTGAGGATGACGCGGCCGACGGTGGTCTCCATGTACTGCTTGATGAACTCGATGGGCTCGGTGTGCAGCACGTTCTGATTGTCGAAGGCGTGCACCAGGTCGATCACGCGGCCGGTGTGGCGCAGCTTGATGGGGGTGAGCGTCTCCACCTCGCCCATCTCGAGAGCGATGAGCACGTCGTCGGTGGAAGCAAAGGTGCGGCCCTCGCCCTTGGCGCCCGGGCGCGCCTTGGTCAGGTAGTAGCAGCCCAGCACCATGTCCTGCGTGGGGACGGCGATGGGGCTGCCGTGCGCCGGCGAAAGAATGTTGTTGGCCGAGAGCATCAGGGTGGCGGCCTCGATCTGCGCTTCCGGCGAGAGCGGAATGTGCACCGCCATCTGGTCGCCGTCGAAGTCGGCGTTGAAAGCCGTGCACACCAGCGGGTGAATCTTGATGGCCTTGCCTTCCACCAGCACCGGCTCGAACGCCTGGATGCCCAGGCGGTGCAGCGTGGGAGCGCGGTTCAGCAGAATGGGATGGTCCTTGATGACCTCTTCGAGAATGTCCCATACCACCGGGTCCTGCTGCTCCACCAGCTCCTTGGCCTGCTTGATGGTGGTGCAATGGCCGCGCTGCTCCAGCCGGTGATAGATGAAGGGCTTGAACAGCTCCAGCGCCATCTTCTTGGGAAGACCGCACTGGTTGAGGCGCAACTCGGGACCGACCACGATCACGGAACGGCCCGAGTAGTCCACGCGCTTCCCGAGCAGGTTCTGGCGGAAGCGGCCCTGCTTGCCCTTGAGCGTGTCGGAGAGCGATTTGAGCGGCCGGTTGTTGGCGCCGCGCAAGACGCGTCCGCGGCGGCCGTTGTCGAACAGCGCGTCCACGGCTTCCTGCAACATGCGTTTTTCATTGCGCACGATCACGTCGGGCGCGTGCAGCTCGATGAGCTTCTTCAAGCGGTTGTTGCGGTTGATGACGCGGCGGTACAGATCGTTCAGATCGGAGGTGGCGAAGCGGCCGCCATCCAGGGGAACCAGCGGGCGCAGCTCCGGCGGAATCACCGGAAGGACGTCGAGAATCATCCACTCCGGCTTGTTGCCGGACTTGCGGAACGATTCCACCACGCGCAGCCGCTTGGCGAATTTCAGCTTCTTCTGGACCGACGCCTCGGTCTTCATCTTCTCGCGGATTTCTTCGCTCAAGGCGTCCACGTCGACCTTCTTGAGCAACTCCTTGATGCCTTCGGCGCCCATCATGGCGACGAACTTGCCCGGAAACTCCTGGTCGAGCTGGCGCTTTTTCTCGTCGGTGATGACCTCGCCTTTGGAGATGCCCGGGACCTCGCCGGGGTCCACCACCACGAAGGCTTCGAAGTAGAGCACCCGCTCCAGCTCGCGAAGCGTGATATCCAGCAGGTGGCCGATGCGGCTGGGCAGGCCCTTGAAGAACCACACGTGCGAGCAGGGACTGGCCAGCTCGATGTGCCCCAGGCGCTCGCGGCGGACGCGGGCCAGCGTGACTTCCACGCCGCACTTGTCGCAGATGACGCCGCGGTGCTTCATGCGCTTGTACTTGCCGCACAGGCACTCCCAATCCTGGGTGGGACCGAAGATGCGCGCGCAGAACAGCCCATCACGCTCCGGCTTGAACGTCCGGTAGTTGATGGTTTCCGGCTTGGTGACTTCGCCGTGGGACCAACTCCGGATTTTTTCCGGAGACGCCAGAGAAATGCGGATCGAATCGAAATCCGCGATCATATTCGCCCGATCGTACGGAGAAGAACGCATTTAGCAACCCTTTCAGGGGCCAGGGGCCGGGGGCCGGGGGCCAGGAACCCCACCCACCCTGCAACTGGCGCCGAACCTATAAAACACGTCCTCAACCGGGCCGAAGAGCCTCGCCGGGTTTTCCCTGACCCCCGGCCCCTGGCCCCTGGCCCCCGTTTCCTCAGTCCGCCGCCAGCGCCGTATCCGGCACTTCGCGCGGCTTCTTCATTAACTCCACGTCGAGACACAACGATTGCAGCTCGCGTATCAGCACGTTGAACGATTCCGGCACGCCCGGCTCGATGGCCGCTTCGCCCTTCACAATGGCCTCGTAGATCTTGGCCCGGCCATACACGTCGTCCGATTTGGCGGTCAGCAGCTCCTGCAAAACGTACGCCGCGCCATAAGCTTCCAGCGCCCAGACTTCCATTTCGCCGAAGCGCTGGCCGCCGAACTGCGCCTTGCCGCCCAGGGGCTGCTGCGTGATCAGCGAGTACGGGCCGATGGAGCGCGCGTGGATCTTGTCGTCCACCAGGTGCGAGAGCTTCATCATGTAGATGTAACCCACTGTCACCGGCTGCTCGAACTGCGTGCCCGTCAAGCCGTCGTACAGAATGGTCTTGCCCGAGGCCGGCAGCTTCGACTCGGTGAGCGCTTTCTTGATCTCGCGCTCGGTGGCGCCGTCGAACACGGGGGTCGCGTAATGCAGGCCCAGCGTCCTGGCCACCCACCCCAGGTGCGTCTCCAGAATCTGGCCCACGTTCATGCGCGAAGGCACGCCCAGCGGGTTGAGCACGATCTCCACCGGCGTTCCATCCGGCAGGTATGGCATGTCCTCTTCCGGAAGAATGCGCGCGATCACGCCCTTGTTCCCATGGCGGCCGGCCATCTTGTCGCCCACCGACAGCTTGCGCTTCATGGCGATGTAGACTTTCACCAGCTTGATCACGCCCGGCGGCAGCTCGTCGCCCTTGCGCAGCTTGGCGATCTTCTCGTCGGTGATCTTTTGCAGCACCGCGATCTGCCGCGAGGTCATCTCTTCGATCTCGTCGATCTGCTCGTTCAGCCGCGGGTCCTTGTTCCCCAGGCGCATGCGCTTCAGGTCGCGCGATTTCATCTTCTCGATCAGCTCGCGCGTCAGCTCGGTGTCCTTGGAGAGCAGGCGCTTGTTGGTCTTTTCGTCGTGCAGGTCGGCCAGCAGCTTCTTGCCTTCCAACAGGGCGGCCAGGCGCTTGGCGCGCTCGTCCGTCAGGATGCGGATCTCGTCCAGGAGGTTGCGCTGCAGGCGCTGAATCTGCGATTCCTCGATGGATTTCGAGCGCTCGTCTTTTTCCTGGCCCTTGCGCGAGAAGATCTTGCAATCGACGATGGTGCCCTCGATTCCAGGCGGGCAGTAGAGCGACGCATCCTTCACGTCGCCGGCCTTTTCGCCGAAGATGGCGCGCAGCAGTTTCTCCTCGGGAGTGAGCTGGGTTTCGCCCTTGGGCGTCACCTTGCCCACCAGGATGTCGCCGGGCTTGACCGTGGCGCCGATCCGGATGATGCCGCTTTCGTCCAGGTTCCGCAGGAAGGCGTCCGCGATGTTGGGAATGTCCCGCGTGATCTCTTCCGGGCCCAGCTTGGTGTCGCGCGCTTCGATTTCGAACTCCTCGATGTGGATGGAAGTGTAATAGTCTTCCTTGACCAGCTTTTCGCTCACCAGGATGGCGTCTTCGAAGTTGTACCCGCGCCACGGCATGAAGGCCACCAGCACGTTGCGTCCCAGCGCCAGCTCGCCCAGATCGGTGCAGGGACCGTCGGCCAGCACCGCGCCCTTCATGACGCGCTGGCCCACGCGCACGATGGGCTTCTGGTTGATGCAGGTGTTCTGGTTGGAGCGCTTGAACTTGGTGAGCTGATAGATGTCCGCGCCCACCTCGCGCGAAAGCTGGCCTTCGTGGGCCGCGCCTTCCACGCGCACGATGATGCGTTCGGAGTCCACCGAATCCACCGCGCCGGAGCGCTTGCACAGCACCACCGCGCCGGAGTCCCGGGCCGTCACCTGCTCCATGCCGGTGCCCACATAAGGAGCGTCGGCGCGCAGCAGCGGCACCGCCTGGCGCTGCATGTTCGATCCCATCAGCGCGCGGTTGGCGTCGTCGTTCTCGAGGAACGGAATCAGGCTCGCGGCCACCGACACAAGCTGCTTGGGGCTGACGTCGATGTACTCGATCTCCTCCCGGGGCTTGAGCACGAAGTTGCCGGCCTGGCGCGCGTTGGAGAGATCGGGAACGATGCGGCCCTTCTCGTCCAGCTCGACGTTGGCCTGGGCGACGACGTACTTGTCCTCCTCCCACGCCGAGAGGTATTCGCAGTGGGCTTCGAACTCGGCGGGCTGCTTCCTGGACCCGAGCTTCCGGTTGACCTCCTCGGCCTCGGAGCGCCTCACAATGTCCCCCACCTTGTAGTCGGCGTCGCCGGGATTCAGAATCTTGACTTCGTCGATGACTACGCCCTTGAGGACCTTCCGGTAGGGGCTCTCGATGAAGCCGTAGTCGTTGATGCGGGCGAAGCAGGAAAGCGACGAGATGAGGCCGATGTTGGGGCCTTCCGGCGTTTCAATCGGGCAGATGCGGCCGTAGTGCGTGGGGTGAACGTCGCGCACTTCGAATCCCGCCCGCTCGCGGCTCAGGCCTCCGGGACCCAGCGCCGAGAGACGCCGCTTGTGGGTGATCTCGGAGAGCGGGTTGGTCTGGTCCATGAACTGCGAAAGCTGGCTGGAGCCGAAGAATTCGCGGATCGCGGCCATCACCGGCTTGGCGTTCACCAGGTCGTGCGGCATAGCCGTCGACATCTCCTGGTACACCGACATCTTCTCCTTGATGGCGCGCTCCATGCGCACCAGGCCGATGCGGAACTGGTTCTCCAGCAGCTCGCCCACCGCCCGCACGCGCCGGTTGCCCAGGTGGTCGATATCGTCCACGGCGCCGATACCGCGGCGCAGCTTCAGCAGGTACCGGATGGTGTCGCGGAAATCGTCCTGGTCCAGCGTGCGCCGGTCCATCGGGCTCTTGTCCTTGTTGGCCGGGCCGTTCAGCCACAAAGCCGGCGCGAAGTCGGCGTTGTCGTGCAGCTTGATGTTGAACTTCATACGGCCCACGCGCGAAAAATCGTACTTGCGCGGGTCGAAGAACATGCCCTGGAAAAGCTGCGTGGCCGTGTCGAGCGTGGGCGGATCGCCGGGCCGCAACTTGCGGTAGATCTCGATGAGCGCCTCGTTCTGCGCCTTCACGGGGTCCTTCTTGATGGTGGCCGAGATCACCGTGCCCACTTCGTCGCGCTCCGGGAAGAAGACCTCGAAATCGGCGATGCCGGCTTCCATCAGCTTGTGGAGCGCCGGAGCGGTCAGCTCGCTGTTGGCGTCGATGAGCACTTCGCCGGTCGACATGTCCACCACGTCGGCAATTACATAAGCCCCTTCCAGATCGTTGGAGGCCACCTCCACTTGCGAGATCTTGGCCTTCTGGATTTCCTTGAACACGCCGGAGGTGATCTTCTTGCCCTGCCCCACCACGGTCTCGCCGCCTTTGGCGGTAATGGCGTACGACAGCTTGAGGCCGATCAGTCCCTCATCCACGTTCCAGAACAGCTTCTTGTCCCTGATGGCGATCTTGCTGGCGCGGTAGAACGCGCGCAGGATCTGCTCATCCGTCCTGTAGCCCAGCGCGCGCAGGAACACCGAGCCGTAGAATTTCCGCTTGCGGTCGATACGGACGAACAGAATGTTCTTGTTGTCGTATTCGAATTCCACCCAGCTTCCGCGGTAGGGAATGATCTTGCCGAGAAAGTATCCCTGCGCCGGAATGCGCTCGAAGAAGACGCCCGGCGAGCGGTGCAACTGCGAGACGATGACGCGCTCGGTGCCGTTAATGATGAAGGTCCCGTTGTCCGTCATCAGCGGGATCTCGCCGAAGAAGACTTCCTGCTCTTTGATGTCGCGGACGCTCTTTTTCTGGGTCTCCGGGTCCTTCGAGTAAACCGTCAGGCGGATGGTGACCTTGAGAGGCGCCGCATACGTCATGCCGCGTTCCTGGCACTCCAGCATGTCGTACTTCAGTTGCAGCCCCACCGGGTCGCCGCACTTGTTGCAGAAGGTGACGACGTTCTTGTTGAAGGTTCCGCAATGATGGCACAGCACATCGCCCGCGTGGAAAGGATCGGTGCGGATGGTGGCGCCGCAGCTCCGGCAAGTCGAGCGAAGATGGTGCAGCCCTTTCAGGTTGCCGCACTTGCATTCCCAGTTGCCGATGGAATAGTCGACGAATTCCAGATCGCTGACGCCGCGAAAATCCGAGATCGGAAACACCGAGTTGAAGACGGTCTGCAGGCCAATATCCTCCCGCTCGTTGGGAAGAAGGTCCATCTGCAAGAAGCGCTCGTAAGATGTCTTCTGGACCTCGATCAGGTTGGGAATGGGGATGGAGGTCTTGATCTTGGAAAAATCCAATCGCTCGGGGGCGGCGCCATTATCTTGAATATCCATTCTTATACTCCTGACGGCCGAACAGCCAAAGCCATGAAGCTGCGCTCAAAAATACAAAACCAACGGCGCCCCTTTGCGAAGCGCCGAGTGAAGGGACAGGGGCGGGAATCGAACTTCCGGTCCGTCCGGAACGGAGCCGCAAACCGGGGATCCGCACACCGGAAGTTCCGGAGTAGTGTGCGCGACGAGGACTGGATCTGTGGAAGAGCGGGCGCGCGAATCCCGGGAGGCAGTAGCGGTTATGCGAACGCACAGAACTCCCCCTTCTGCAGTTTCACCCGCACTGCAATTGAAATACCAGGATTCAGGATGCACAGTCACCAATTGGGATCGAATCCGCTGAATCGAAGGCCCAACTACTTAGCTTAACACGACTTACGCCCCGCGTCAATCCACAAAAAAATCTGCGGCCGGGGATCGGGGGCCGGGGGCCGGTCAAACCCCGTCCCGGCCCCTGGCTCCCGACCCCTGGCCCCCGAGAAGTTATTTCACTTCCACGGTGGCGCCGGCGTCGGTGAACTTCTTCTTGATGGTCTCGGCTTCATCCTTGCTCACGCCCTCTTTGATCGGCTTGGGGGCGCCGTCCACCAAATCCTTGGCTTCTTTCAGGCCCAGGCTGGTGACCTCGCGAACCGCCTTGATCACGTTGATCTTGTTGGCGCCCACAGCCGTCAGGACGACGGTGAACTCGGTTTTCTCCTCAGCCGCCGGAGCCGCCGCGGCGCCGCCGCCACCGCCGCCGGCCACCATCACTGGAGCGGCCGCCGCGGCCGATACTCCCAACTTCTCTTCGAGCAACTTGACGAGCTGAGAGGCCTCCAGCAGCGTCAGGCCTTGAATCTGATCCGCAATTGCGTTAATGTCCGCCATTTCAAAACTCCTTGGTAATCGAAAAATCGTCTTTGGCGTCTAAACCGCTCCCGACCCAGAGGGTACCCCGGTCGCGGCTCTGAATCTACGCCTGGAACTTGTTCTCTTTCACGCCCTGGTCCACCACCACCGACAGGTTGCGGCCGGCGGCGTTGAGCGCTGTCACCAGCCGCTGGGCCGGAGCGTCGATCAGGTACAGCAACCTGGCAAAGATCTCTTCCTTCGAGGGCATGTTGGCCAGGTCGTGGATCGACTGGACGTCGATTACGCGGCCCTCCACGATCCCGGCCTTGAAGGTGAAGCTCGGGTTGGCGCGCGCGTAATTGGTAAGCGCCTTGGCCAGCGCCACGGGATCGTTGGTGGTGTAGGCCACCGAGGTCATCCCGCGCATACCCTTCAGCACCTGCTCGGCGGGCGTCCCTTGCGAAGCCAACTCCGCCAAGTTGTTTTTCACCACGCGGTACTTGCCGCCCGCGCTGCGCACCACCTTGCGCAGCTCGAAGTCCTGCTCCACGCGCAGTTTCTCGTAGCCGGTGACAAACAGGTTCTTCAGCCGCGCCAGGTCCTGGCGCAAAGAATCGATCTCTTTCCTCTTGTCTTCCTTCTTTTTCATGGAAACACCTGTTGGGCTTTAACCGGCCGCCTTCACGCTGAACGGCGTGGTGTCGATGGCCACGCCCGGGCTCATGGTGGAGCAGATGGTCGTGCTCCTCACATATTTGCCTTTGGCCACCGCCGGCTTGGCTTTGATCACCGCCGAGATCAGGCTGGCGGCGTTTTCGACGAGCTTGCCGGCATCGAAGCTGATCTTGCCGACGGGAGCGTGGATGATGCCGGTCTTGTCCACGCGGAACTCCACCTTGCCCGCCTTGATTTCCTTGAGCGCCTTGACCACGTCCATGGTAACCGTGCCGGTCTTGGGATTGGGCATGAGGCCGCGCGGGCCGAGCACCTTGCCGAGCTTGCCGACCGACCGCATCATATCCGGCGTGGCGATCACCGCGTCGAAATCGGTCCAGCCTTCGGACTGGATCTTGTTCACCATGTCGTCGCCGCCCACGAAATCGGCGCCCGCCTCCTGGGCCTCTCTCTGCTTGTCGCCGCCCGCGATGACCAGCACCTTCTTGGACTTGCCCAATCCGTTGGGCATGATCACGGTGCCGCGAACCATCTGGTCCGCGTGCTTGGGATCGACACCCAGCCGCATGTGAATTTCCACGGTTTCGTCGAACTTCGCGTACTTGATTTTCTGGAGAAGCGGAACGGCCTCTTCGAGCTGGTATTCCTTGGCTGCTACTTGTTTCCGGGCGGATTGATAATGTTTGCCTGGTTTGCGTGCCATGTCACCTCATTGGTGCCAGCGGTCCGTTTCCCTAAAAAAGGCAAACGAACCTCCCACTGAGCTTTATTTCAAAGGGACAGCAAGTAGTCTACCAAATCCGTGAAGGTTATGTCTACTGGCAGGATTGGCTCGCTCAGGATTGGCTCGGACCCCTGATAGCCACGCTCGGGGCCGGAGGTGGAGGAACCAACCCAATTGGGGCGCACGGGCGGAAAGCGAAGCGCGGCAAAAGACGCAAACTTCGGGCTGGACTGGCGTGGATGGCTGTCACCGTCGAAAACCGGAAATTGACTTGGTGGCTCCCGCCACGCTATTTTGCTAGTAGAGGCTCACCTGAAGGGCGCGGTAGCCAAGTGGTAAGGCAAAGGTCTGCAAAACCTTTATTCGTCGGTTCGATTCCGACCCGCGCCTCCAAAACCAAAAGTAACCGGCGCTTGACTGCCGTCTCTAAGCACGTCTGCGATAGTCTCCACCGACGTGGCACAATGATCGCATGCGGAACGTGGTGCGGATAAGCGCGCTGGCTTGCGCGGCTCTGGCTGCCGGCGGCGGGCGCGCGGCGGATAATCAGTTAACCACCAGAGAGAAGAGCACGGGGTGGCAACTCCTGTTCGACGGCAAGTCGTTCACCGGGTGGGAAGATCCCACGAAGAAATCGCCGCCGGGCGATTCCTTCGTCGTCGAAGACGGGTGCTTGAAGGCGGTGGCGCATCCGCGGATTGTGGAAGATTTATTTGCCAGGGACACGTTCAGCGATTTCGAGCTGGATTTCGACTGGAAGATCTCGCCGGGTGGCAACAGCGGCATCAAGTACCGGATCCAAGACCGCGTATTTCTGCTCGACCGGAAAGGGATGAAGTTCGAGGACCTGGTGAACCTCACCCTAAAAGACCGGCCCAAGGGGCGGCCGGAACACGGGCAGGAATACGTGATCGGGTTCGAATACCAGTTGCTCGATGATGCCCGGAATCCCGATGGGCGCGCTGGTCCGAGCCACCAGGCGGGCGCGCTGTACGACATGTTTCCGCCAGCCAAGGACGCGACGCGGCCGGTGGGGGAGTGGAACCATTCGCGGCTGGTGGTGAAGGGCGAGCACGTCGAGCACTGGCTGAACGGCGTGAAGGTGGTGGATGCCAGGCTGGATGCGCCGGAGGTGGCGCGGGGGACGGCCAAGCGATGGGGCGCAGGCTCGCCGGTTTACGAGCTGCTGGTGAAACACCCGCGGAAGATCTGCCAGATCTCGCTCCAGAACCATGACACCGAGGCGTGGTTCCGGAATCTCAAGATCCGGCGGTTGAAGTAGGAGAGCCTGCGCGGTGCCAGCGCGGCAGCGCCATCAACGCCGCGCCATAGAGCAGCAGAGAGAGGAAGAGCGCGGCTTTGCGGTCCTGGTGAAGGTCTTCCACCACCAGGCGGTACGCGCCTGCGATCATCACCGGGTAGATCAAGCGGGAGAATTCCAGGATGTTCCAGCGCGAGCCGGCCCAGGCGAGCAGGAGCGCGGCGGCCGCCAGAACGCCGGTGCGCAGAGTAGCGCAGTAAGCGTGGCTGGCGCCCGCGCCGAACAGGGCGTGGTAGGCGGCCGTGAGGGCGCCGGCGGCGATTCCCGCCGCAAGCCACACCAGCGCGCCGGCCACGACGAGGCGAAAAGCCTGCAAGCTCCACGAGCCTTGCTCGCCGCGGGCGTGGCGGGCCGCCAGCAGGTGGCAGAAGGCGGCAGCCAGCGCGCCGGCGCCAATCGCGGCGGGCTTTTCGCCGGGCCACGTGGCCGCGCCCAGCAGGAAGTCTCCGGCCTGTTGCAGCGCGCCCGAGGACGCCAGCGCCAGCAGAAGATAAACGGCACCGTGCACCTGGAGCCTCAAACGGCCGAGGAAGCCGCCGGCCCAAATGCAGCTTATCGCCAGGGCCAGCCACGCGCCGGACGCGGCGGCGCCGGAGAGCAGAATGCGGCTGCCGGCCAGCGCCAGCAGAATGCCGAAGGTGGAATAGGTATAGAAATTGCGGCCGCGCGAGCCGTGGCGATCGAGCAGCGCGAACGATACCAGGTAGCAGGCCACGGCGCAGGCCAGGGCGAGGGCGCCGATGACGGATGACTCGCCCGAGAGACGCAGGCCGCCGCCCACGCCGATCAGGAAAGCCAGGGCGCACTGCGCGGTTTCAAAGGCGGTGAAGGTGAAGCCGCGGAAGAGCGTCCGGATGATGGTGCTGGAGAGGTAAATGACCAGCAGCAACACCTGGGAAGCCAGCAGCCACGAGTAAGGAATAGGCGCGTAGGCTTCCGGCAGGCCGCGCGCATTGGTGACCAGCCAGGTGGCCAGCAGGACGGAGAGATCGGCGGTGGTGGCGGCCAGCCAGCGCTCGCTCAGCCAGTGGTCGAGGCAGGCGGAGGCCTCGACGGCGGCGGCGGTCGCCAGAAACACGAAGGTGAAGGGCAGGACGTCGTGGGTGGCCATCAACAGGCCGGCGGCGGTGCCGAGTCCCGCCAGGGTGGCGATGGTCGCGACCATGAGGAGGTCTTTGCGCCAGGAGACCGCCAGGCCGAAGACGGTGAAGAGGAGCAGGATGGCGCCCGCCGTCCAGGTGGAGATGGCGTGAAAGCGCAGGGTGGCCTCCCACAGCAAGGGCGAGAGCACCAGCACGGAGGTGAGGCTGTGCAGCGCGGTCTCGAGGCGGCGCGCGGCGGGCGTCCGGGCGGCCCAGACCAACCAGAGGACGGCGTAAAGGAGGCCGATGGCAACGCCGGCCTGGGGCGCGAAGGTGCCGGATTCGGTGAGGGCGCGCAGCAGATAGGCGCCGGCGAGACCGAGGAGGGCACGGCCGAGGATGGGGAGGAGCGCGGTGGTTTCGGTGAGACGGTGCGGGTTGGCAGGCGGAAGTGGCTGGTCGGGGCAAGCTAAAGCATGCCCCACCTTTAGCAACTGCTCGAGGTTGGCGACACGCCGCGCGAGGTCGCGGACCTCGTGTTCGAGATCGTCCGGCATGGGAACTCCTACGCGGTTTTGCGCTCCGGCCAGGGGGGCAGGAGCAGCACCAGCACAATGAATATGACAAAGGGCAGAATCATCAGTCCGACGGCCGGCAGCAAGCCTTCACGCGCGGCGAAGGACACCTTGTAGGTGGTGTATCCCAGAAAACTTTTCGAGAACAACTGGCCGCCAATCACCACGTTCCAGCGCATGGCGAAGATGCCGATCATGGTCAGAAGACCGGCGGTGAGGTACATGGCCCGCCGCCTGGCCTCGGAGAATTTCCATAATTGCGTGGCCGCCAGCAGCGCCAGCGGCGCCAGGGTCCCCAGGAGGATCTGCAAGTACACCTGCGAGAACATCAGGCGCGTGTGCACCATGAAATCCAGGCTGCGGAAGGATTCGTCGGCTTCATAGGTGCGGTGCACCAGGTCCAGCATCTCGAGCGTGAAGTCGATCAGGAAGGTGTAAAAGAGATACTTGCCGATGGTGTCGAGGCACCGCATATCGATGGCCAGCTTCTTCACCTTCATGGAGGCCATGTAGAGCACCAGTACCGCCGCGATTCCGGAAGTCATGGCCGAAAACAAAAAGACGATGGGCATGAGCGGCGTGGACCACCAGGGGTTGGCCTTGACCGAGCCGAAAATGAAGCCGACGTAGCCGTGCAGCAGGAAGGCGGAGGGAATGCCGATGACGGTGACGGTGTAGCCGACCTTGTCGTCAATGCGGCGCGCGGCGGGGCTGACGTTCTCCGAGCCCAGCGTGAGAGCTTTATAGACGAGGCGCATGAACCCCGTGGTGGATTGCGCCAGGCGCACAATGTCGGCGCGGTATTCCAACCAGATTTCGAGCAGCAGGACCACCGTGAGGTACCACAGGTAGACGAAGCCGAACATGGCCATGGCCGAGGAGGTATGGGGCGTGAGGTACATCTCGAGGGAACGCTCGGGATGGCCCAGGTGGAGCTGCAAGGGCAAGGGCGCCACCAGCAGGAAGGCCAGGGCCGTGAGCAGCGCCAGCCGGTAGGTGGGCCGCACGGCTTCCACCTTGAAAACGCGCTCGAGCGAGGCCAGGATAAATGCGCCGGCCACCAGGCCGGTGATGTAAGGGTAGAGCACAATGAGGAGGCTCCATTGCAGCTCGATCTCGTTGGGGTACATGAAACCGTCGACGCCGGGTATCATCGTTCGCTCCTCATCTCACCGAGCCATCGAGGTCCCTGTAATAGACCTTCGCTCCAGTCGCCATGTACGGTTTCAAGATCTGCACCTTGTTGTGGCGCAGAAATTCGTGCACGGGGTCCTTGGGGTCCTTGAAATCCACCAACTGGCGCGCGCCCGTGGGGCAGTTCTCGCAGCAGGCGGTGGTGAGCCCCTGGGTGATGCGGTGGTAGCAGAGCGTGCACTTGTCCACGGTTCCCTTATCGGGATGCAGGTAGCGGCAGCCGTAAGGGCAGGCCTGCACGCAATAGCGGCAGCCCAGGCAGTAGCTTTCATCCACCAACACGACGCCGTCGGGGCTGACAAACGTGGCGCCCACGGGGCAGACCTGCACGCAGGGCGAATCGGCGCACTGGTTGCAGAGCTTGGGGACGAAGAAGCTCTTCACGCCGGCGCGGGTGTTGGGCGGGAAGCCGTCGATGGCGCCGTTGGGCGAGTCCACGCGGGGCTGCTGGTTTTCCGCGACCTGGTAGCGCTCCACCCAGGTGCGGAAGTAGCCGCGCGGCACGTGGTTTTCGTTGGAACAGGCGCGCACGCAATTGCCGCAGCCGATGCACGTGTCGATATCGATAATCATGCCCCACCAGTGGTCGGCCATCTTGTAGGCATCGGTGGCAGGCTCGGCCCCGGTGATCTGCTCGAGGGTGGCCCCCACGGATGCCAGAACCAGGAACTTGCCGCCGATGGTGAATAAGTCTCTGCGAGTGATCTCCATGACGGCTCCTCAGAGGTGCGGGTTGTGGGGCTGGTGGCACGAGTTGCAAACCATGCCGCCGGAGTGCTCGGCGGTGACCACCTGCGGAAAGCCCTGGGGCTTGGCCGCGTCCTTTTCATGACAGCGGCGGCAGAGGTTGGCGACCTCGGGCAGTTTAGGGACGTTGGCGGCGGGGTCGTTGGCGTGCTGCGCCAGCGGGCCGTGGCAGGCTTCGCAGGCAACGTGCGCGTGCTTGCCGATGGCGCGGGTCTTGGCCTGGTCGTCATGGCAGAGGACGCACTGTTCCTGGCCAGCGTAGGCCACAGGGTGCTGGCGGATTTCTTGCAGCGCGGCGGGGCGGAAGTGGCCGTACTGGCCGAAGGCCTTGGGGACGACTAAGGCACGTATGATGAGGAAGATACCGAGCCCGGCGAGGAGTACAACGGCAGGACGGACGAGGTGTCCCGCGTCCGTGAGAAAGCGGCGCAAACCCATCTCCTTTTCTGGTCAACAGGCGGTGTGCAACACAAGGACCAAACGGGCTGTAGGTCTGAAATTGGACTATTTTGGGGTTTTCGTGGTGATTTGCAGCACTTTGTGCCGGCCGTTGGTTGGCAAATATGGGGTAAATGACCCAATTTGGGGGAGAGGGGCGGTTACGGTGTAACGTAGATCCCCACCGTGCTCGAGGATTTACCGCTGGCGATCACCGTGAACCCATACGTGCCTGGCGCGTGGATGTATGGCGCGGGTATCTGGAAATTAATCTGAACCACCCCCGCTACCATGCCGGGCGCGGCTCCGGCGTACAGCACGACCGGTCCCGGCGGGGATATGGGGCCGAGGCTGTAATCGGGCGAGATGCCAACCTGGCAGCAATAATAATCCTGAGCGGTGTTGGAGATCTGGCCGTCGCGCGGCCGGGGGTAAATCGAGCCCGTGCCGGTGGCCCAGATTGAAACGATGGAACCAGCCTTGGCGGGGTTCGCCGCCGAGTTCAAAGAGCTGTCCTGGTTGACGGCAGCGGCGGTGCCATCGGGGTTCCGGAAAACTTCGGGCTCGGCGGCGATGACGGTGGCCGGAAAATCGGGGCTGGTGACGTTGTTCGAGACGATGCGGACGGTCATCGAGCTGCCGGGCGTCGCGGACTGGGGGGCGACGGCATTGATCTGGGAATCGGAGACGTAGAGGAGCGGCATGGCCACGCCGTTGAAGAGGACCTGCACGCCTGCAAGGGAGGTCGGCAGGACGCCGGAGGCATCGGCGGTGGCCGTGGCCGGCGTGGCGGGGCCGATGTGCGGGCCGTAGATGGAGATGAGTTCGGCGGCTACGATGCGGCCCAGGACCGGGCCGTACGCGGCGTTGGCGACGCCGAAGATCCGCATCGCGGGTGTGCCGCTGGGCGCCACGGTCCCGACGATGCCGGTGGGCCCGGCGACGTGCAAAAGTCCCACGGAATCGACGGCCACGAATTGCGACGCGGCGTCGTTGGGGTAACGGGCGGAGTAGGTCAAGGCGGAGCCGGAGGGATTGAGCGCGGCAAGGAAATCGCCGCCGTTCGACCATCCTTGCAGGTTGGGGAATTCCGGTGAGGCGGTGACGCCGGCGAGCCAGACATTGCCGGAAGCGTCCAGCGCCACGGAATTGGCTTTGTCCGCGCCCTTGCCGCCGATGCAGGTGGCCCAGACCAGGGCGGTGCCGCTGGGGTTGAGCTTGGCGGCGAAGGCGTCGGTGGGCGGAAGCGGGTAGGGGACGCCGGGCTGATACGGGCCGGCGAAGGTGGTCTGGTATGCGCCCGCGGTGGCCGGAAAACTGGGATCGAACGTGGAGCCGGCGAGATACGCGTTGCCGGCGGCATCCACCGTGAGCGCGGCGGCGATGTTGGCTGGGTTGGCGTAGGGAGTATAGATGAAGTTGGTGGCGCCGAAGTAGGTGAGGTAGGCGAGAGCCGATCCGGCGGCGTTCACCTTGGCGACGAAAGCGCCGGTGCCCTTCGTCAGAAACGCGCCGGGGGTGGTGGGCAGGTTGGTGGTGTTGGTGTTGCCGGCCAGGTAGGCGTTGCCTGCGGCGTCCACTGCCACGGAGACGCCGGTGGTGTAGCGGCCGCCCGTGAAGCAACTGCTGCCCGCGCCGCAATCGACCGAGGAACCGGAGAAGAGCGCCGAATAGACAATGCGCGAGCCGTCGGCGGAGATCTTGGTGAGGAACGCGCCGGTGGTTATCGGGATCGAGTACAAGGAGACCCATCCGGCGGGCAAGCCAGGGGTGACGGGGAAGCTCGTCGCCCAGGTCGAGCCAGTCACGTAGACGTTGCCGGCGGCGTCCAAGGCCAGCGCACTAATGGCTGCGGGGAAGTAGGTGGAGTAGAGCAACTGGCTGCCATCGGGGCTGAGCTTCACCACGAAGCCAGGGCCGGGCGTGGATTGAAACGCGTTGTGCAGCGGGAAATCCGGGGAGGATGTGGAGCCGGCTAGATAGATGTTGCCGGCGGCGTCCACGGCGAGGCCGTTGGCCGAGTCACTGCCCTTGCCGCTGAGAATGGTGAACAGGACGATCTTGCCTGCGGGGTCGAGCTTCATGACGACGGCTTCGGACAACGTGCCGGCAATGCGGCTTCCGGCAAGGTACGTGTTCCCAGCCGAATCGGCGGCGACGCGCGCGACGTGGTAATCGTTGACATCTCCGATGTAGGTGGTGAATTCAGCAGCCGGCAGCACAGCCAGAAAGCACAGCGCCGCAGTGAGGTGCCGCCATACGACAGGACCCATGATCCGAGCTTAACGCACGGGTGCGGGAGTGGGTTCTTCGAGCAGGTGCGATACCTCACGGTACAGGCGCTGGGTGAGCTCCGTGTGGTCGGAGGGCTTGAGGCCCGCGGTAGCAATGGGATCGCCGGCGCGCAACACGACCTTTCCGCTGCGGATATGAATCGAGCCCATGGGGAGGAGCCGGCGCATTCCCACGATGGCCAGAGGGACAACCGGCACGCCGGCCTTGATGGCGATATAGGCCGCGCCTTCCTTGAATTCGCGCAGGCCCTGCGGCGAGCGGCCGCCTTCGGGGAAGAGCAGCACGGAAATACGGCGCTCGGCGAGGATGCGGGCGCCCTCGCTCATGCTCTTGAGCGAAGCGCGGGCGCTGGAGCGATCCACCGGCAGGTGCCCGGCGCGGCCCAGATGAGTGCCCAGGAAGGGGATCTTGTAAAGCCCGGTCTTGGCGAAGAACCGGAACTGGTAAGGGAGCCGCGACAGGATGGCGGGAATATCCATGTAGCTGGCGTGATTGGCGACGAACACGTAGCTGCCGTGAGGGTCCAGTTTCTCCAGGCCCTCGGCGCGGACACGGATGAAGCTGACGGCCAGCAACATTTTGGCCCAGACGCGGGCCACGCGGTGCGGTGAGTTGCCGGTGCGGTCGAAGAAGGAAGCTACCAGCGACAGAACGCCCATGACGATGGTGGAGAGCACGAGCAGCGGGATGGAGAAGAACAGGGACCGGAGGAAACTCATCGCTCCGAGGTTCATCATAGCAGTGGGGCGGGCAATCCTGCCCGCAGCCGGCTTTTAGCCGGCCCCTTTTCGGTTATCATGTCCCCATGTTGAAACTTTTGGTGTTGTGCCTGAGCGCGTTGTTGTTGGCGTCGGCGGCGGAGCTGCCTTCGCGCAAGTATCTGAATCTGGCTGCCATCAAGACCATGGTGGCGGCGGCGGAAAGCGAGGCGCAGAAGCGCAACGTGCAGGTGACCATCTGCATCATGGATGAAAGCGGGAACCTGCTGTTCCTGCAAAAGGCCGATGGAGCGACGCTGAGCACGATTCAGTTCGCGCAGAAAAAGGCCAAGTATGCGGCCCTGTACGGGCGGCCCTCGGCGGTGGCCGAAGAGTCGTTGAAGGGCGGCAATCTCGGAGTGCTGGCCTATCCCGACGGCTTCCCCAACCGCGGCGGACTCCCCGTCAAGGTCGACGGCAAAACCATCGGCGCGGTGGCGTGCAGCGGCGCGGCCAGCGAAGTGGATGAAGCCATCTCGCAAGCGGCCATCGATGCACTTCTGAAGTGACGGTGTAGCTCACGAATCCGGCACCAGGATGGCGCGGGCTTCGGCCACCAGGAACAGAGATCCGGTTACAAAAATGGCGTCTTCCGGCGAAGCGTCTTCCACCAGCGCCAGGGCGTCGCGGAGGGTGGGCGCGGTGCGCAGGCCGGGGTGGGCGCCGATATCGCGCAGAGCCTCGGGGGCGAGGGCGCGGGCCTGCGACGGCGCGGTGACGATCACCTGTTGGGCGCGGGGGAAAAGGATGCCGCTGATTTCGTCGATGGCTTTGTCGCGCATGGCGCCGTAGATCAGGCGCACGCGGCGGTGGGAGTAGAAGCGATCGATGTAGGCCGCCAGCGCGCGGGCGCCGGCGGGGTTATGGGCGCCATCGAGAACGATCTCGGGGCGCTTGGAGACGCGCTCCAGGCGGCCGGGCCAGCGGGCGCGCGCGATGCCGGCTTCAATGGCGGAATCGGGAACCCTCAGGCATGCCAGGGCCACGGCGGCGGTGACGGCGTTCTCCACCTGGTGCTCTCCGGCGAGCGGGCAGGCGATGCGAAGCTGCCGCTCGCCGGAGAGCCGGAAGCGGCTGCCGCAGGCGTCCAGTTCGAGATCTGAAACCGGCCAGTCGGCGCTGCGGGCCACCGGAATGGAAAGCTCCGCGGCCCGCTGGTCCAACACGCGCGCGGCTTCGGGACGCTGCCGCGCGAATACGGCAGGCACACCGGGCTTCAGGATTCCGGCTTTTTCCCCGGCGATGGATTCCAGGCTTTTGCCCAGGAAAGCTTCGTGGTCGAAATCCACGGGGGTGATCACGCACAGATCGGGCGAGACCACGTTGGTGGCGTCGAGACGTCCGCCGAGGCCCACCTCGAGCACCACCATGTCCGCGCCTTCTTCGGCGAAAACCAGCAATGCCATGGCGGTGACGGTTTCGAAGTAGGTGGTATGGAGATCGATGGCGCCCGCCGAGAGCAGTTCTTCCACGGCGGAGTGGACCCGGTTGAAAGTTTCGGCGAAACGATCGGCGGCGACCGGGTGGCCGTCGATGCGGATACGTTCAGTGGGTTCGGCCAGGTGCGGCGAGGTGAACAGGCCGGTACCGCGGCTGGCGGCGCGCAAGGCCGATTCCAGCATGGCGCACGTCGAGCCTTTGCCATTGGTTCCGGCGACGTGCACAAAGCGGAGCCGGTCTTGCGGGCGGCCGAGGGCCTCAAGCACGGCGCGGATGCGCTCGAGGCCGAGTTTGGCGGTCTTGATTTCGTTGCCGAGCGAATAGAGGAAGTGCACCGAGTCGGGGTAGTTCATCGGATGCGGGCGAAACCTGCCTCGCCCCTACGCCACAAAAAACTTCAGCGCTTTGGAGATGTACGGCTTCAGCTCCAGGCGCGGGACCACGGCGTCGAGCATGCCGTGCTTCAACAGGAATTCGGCGCGCTGAAAACCTTCGGGCAGCTTCTGGCGGATGGTCTGCTCGATGACGCGCGGTCCGGCAAAACCGATGAGGGCGCCGGGTTCGGCGATGTTGAGATCGCCCAGCATGGCGTAACTGGCGGTGACGCCGCCGGTGGTGGGGTCGGTGAGCACGCTCACAAACGGCAAGCGGGCCTCGTCCAAGCGCATGAGGGCGGCTGAGATCTTGGCCATCTGCATGAGGCTGATGGCGCCTTCCTGCATGCGGGCGCCGCCGGAAGCGGAAACGATCACCAGGGGCTGGCGGAGCTCGATGGCGCGTTCGATGGCCCGGGCGATTTTTTCGCCCACCACCGAGCCCATGCTGCCGCCGATGAAGCGTGGTTCCATGGCGCAAATCTGGATGGGGCGGCCGTCCAGGCTTCCCGTGGCGGAGATCAGCGCATCGCAAAGTTTGGTGGCCTGCCGATTGGCCTCAAGGCGCTCGCTATAAGGCTTGCTGTCGACGAAACCGAGCGGATCGGAGGAGCGCAGACGGGCGTCGAACTGCTCGAACTGGCCGCCGTCGAGGAGCAGCTTGAGGCGGGAGACGGCGTCCATGCGGGAGTGCGCTCCGCACTTGGGGCAGACGTTCCAGTTGGCCTCGAGCTCTTTTTTCCAGATAATCTGGCGGCAGCCTTCGCATTTTTGCCACAGGCCCTCGGTGCGCACGCGGCGCTCGCCATTCTCCACAACGGGGAGTTTTTCGTCCGGCGGCTTGTCGCGCTTAAACCAGGACATGCAGGATCTACGTTAGCGCGGGTAGGGATGTCCCCGCAAGGTTGCCAAGGCGCGATAGATCTGCTCGGCCAGCAAAACGCGGGCCAGCTCGTGCGGAAAGGTCATGGGAGAAAGGGAGATCAGCAGGTCGGCGCGCACGGCCCAGCCAGCGGGCAGGCCATCGTGGCCGCCGACCAGGAAGACCAAGTCCCGACCCTCCATTTCGGCCCGGGAGATCACGGCAGTGAAGGCGGCGGAATCCATGGGCTTGCCGGCGGGATCGAGAAAAATCTTGCGCGCGGCCGGATGCCTGGCCCAGAGGTCAAAGCGATCGGCACGGATTTCGCGCATTCCGGCGGGGCAGTAGCGGGCGGCGCGGCCCAGGAAATCTTCGGCCAGGGCATTGGCATGAGGGTCTTTGGGCCTGCCGATGAAATAAAGATGGATCTTCACTCGGGCGGGATCTCGACCGTCCTGGCGCTGCGCCAGAGGCGTTCCAGGCTGTAATACTCGCGGGCTTTGGGCGAGAAGATATGGACCAGCAGGTCGCCGTAATCGGCCAGCACCCATTCGGCCTGGTCGTAACCCTCGATGCTGAGAGGCAGTTCGCCGGCCTGCTGTTTCAACTGGAGGCCGACTTCGTCGCTGATGGCTTGAATCTGCCGCTGGTTGGCGCCGGTCGAGATCACGAAGAAATCGGCAAACGAAGTGATGCCGGTGAGGTCCAGGACCTGGATGTCGGTGGCTTTCTTGGATTCGGCGGCGCGGACAGCAACGAGCCAGGTGGGGATGGCGGCTGGGGTGTCTTGGGCTGCTTTCGGGTCTGCCTTTCTCAGAACACGCTCCTGTGAGTATCGTACTACAATGAGGTCTTATGCGTTGGCGCTGGGGACTGCCGTTACTGGTGTGCGCGGGCTCGGTTTACGCGCAAACCAGCGATGTCCCCGAGGTGGCGCGCGCCCAGGCCGAAGTCGAGAAGCTGCGCGCCCTGGTGCAGGGCGGGGCGGTTCCGCGCATCCAACTGGAGAAAGCTGAAGAGGCCATCGCCGATGCCCAGGACGCGGCGATTCTGCGGCAAACCTTGTACGGCCAGGATTTGACGGCGGGACAAACCGACGAGATGATGGCCGCCGCGAGCCGCCGCTTTGATCGCCGCAGGAAGGCGCTCGACGAAGCCAAACGGCTGGTGGAGGCGGGCGCGGCGTCGCAGCTCTCATTGGGTGCGTTCCTGGAAGAGCTGGACCTGGCGCGCAAGGAGTCGGACCTGGCCGGGTCGCGCGCCGGCCTGGTGCGCGAACTGATCGAGATGGCCAAGGCGGAAGAATCGCTGGCGATCAAGCTGGCGCAGGAGCCGGCCGAGGCGCCTAAGATCGCCGACCGCTACGATGGCGATGGCATTTTCACGGCGGGAATGCTGGGGCGGGTGGAAATGGCGTTCGCCGGGCATTTCGGCAAGCCGTTGCCGGTGAGCGCGATGGGCGAGACGGCGGCGCATCGCACGCTGGGCTTCGACCACCGCGGGCGCGTGGACGTGGCCGTCCGTCCCGACCAGCCGGAGGGCGTGTGGCTGCGCGAGTTCCTCACCGAGAATCACATTCCCTACTTCGCATTTCGCCAGGCCGTGCCCGGCAGGGCGACCGGCGCGCACATTCACATCGGGCCGATGAGCACGCGGCTCGTGCCCGGCGGATAATGGAAGCTCCATGACCGATCCAAAGCTGCGGGTGCTAATCCCCTCCGAGAAGATCCAGGTCCGGATCAAGGAACTCGGCGAACAGATTTCCCGCGATTACCCGGAGGGGCGCCTGCACATGATCGCCATTCTGAAGGGGGCCGCCTTCTTTCTGGCGGACCTGACGCGGGCCATGAAGCGCGACGTGTACATCGACTTCATGGGCATTTCCAGTTATGGGAAGGGGAAGACCACCTCGGGTGAAGTGAAGGTGACCAAAGACCTGGACATTTCGCTCGAAGGCGCGGAGGTACTGATCGTCGAAGACATTGTCGACAGCGGCATCACGCTCAACTACCTCATGCACGTGCTGGACCAGCGGAAGCCGCATTCCATCCGCATCGCGGCGCTGCTGGACAAGCCCGAGCGCCGGTTGCGGCCGGTGCACGTGAAGTACGTGGGATTCCAGATTCCGGACCAGTTCGTGGTGGGATACGGCCTGGATTTCGACGAGAAGTACCGCAACCTCGACGATATCTGCGTGCTGGAAGAGGCGGGCGAAGCGGCGGCGAGTTAGCGGATTGAAGCTGTCTCGACGTTTTCGTGTTTTCTGCGGAGACGCCGCTTTACGTCGGGCCAGAATTCCTTGAGCACGTTGGAAAAGGCGTCGGTGGCGCACTGAATGGCCAGCTTCTGCGCGTTGTCGGATGCCGTGCGCGTGTCGGGATACCAGGCGTTGGAAACGGCCACGGTTACTAGCCATTAATGGCTATTACCGCCAACCCCCGCGCTTGACATCCCTTCGCCCCGTCCCTCACGCTAAGACCTTATGCCGCTCTTGCAGGTCATCGTTCTGGCCGTGGTCCAGGGACTCACCGAATTCCTGCCCATCAGCAGCACCGCGCACTTGTACCTCACCTCATGGCTGCTCGGCTGGCGGGCCGAGGCGCTGGATTTCGATATCGCTCTGCACATCGGCACGCTTCTGGCCGTCCTGCTGTATTTCCTTCGCGATTGGCTGCAAATCCTGACGCAGGGCTTCGGAATGCGCTTCGGCCACGATGAAGAGCTGAAGCGTAATCGCATGATGCTGTGGCTGCTGGCGGTCGGCACCATCCCGGTGGGCGTACTTGGCTGGGTTTTTAGAAGACAGGCGGAGACCACCTGGCGCAACCCCATCGTCATGGGCGTGATGCTGGTGGCCGTGGGCGTGCTGATGTGGCTCGGCGAGAAGGCGGGACGCAAGCTGCGCGATCTGGCTTCCGTGAACCTGCCCGATTCCGTGGTGATTGGCGCGGCGCAGGCGCTGTCCATCGTGCCGGGCACCTCGCG
This sequence comes from Bryobacteraceae bacterium, assembly GCA_049510555.1. Lineage (GTDB taxonomy): Bacteria > Acidobacteriota > Terriglobia > Bryobacterales > Bryobacteraceae > Fen-178. Next base: position 90,914 of record JBEKYW010000019.1, on the reverse strand, counting down.
CAGCGGCATCACCATCACGGCCGCGCTGTTCCGCGATTTAGACCGGCAATCCGCGGCGCGGTTTTCCTTCCTGCTCTCCACCCCGGCGATTGCGGCGGCGGCCGGCAAGGCGCTCTACGACGCGCACAAGCACGGCGGCCTTCCCGCCATCCTGAACGCGCCGTTTCTCGTCGGGGTGGCGGTGAGCGCGCTCACCGGCTGCGCCGTGATCGCATGGTTTCTGCATTATCTGCGTCGCAGCGGTCTCGGTCCGTTTGTGTACTATCGAATTATTTTTGGCATAATAGTACTTGCTCTGGCTTTCATCCGCCGGCCAGCGTGATGAAGCTTTTATCTCCGACACCGCACAGAAGGCTCAACGAAGTCACCGGTTTCCTGCTCCTGTCGCTGGGCCTCGTGATCCTGTTGAGCCTGGTCTCGTACCACACCCAGGACCCTTCGTGGGACACCGCGGCCGGCTCGCGCCCTCTCAACCTGGTGGGCTATCCGGGCTCGTATCTCTCCGATGTGCTTTTCCAAACCTTCGGCGCCGCCGCTTTTCTCTTCCCGCTGCTGGCTTTCCTCCTCGCATGGAAATGGATCCGTTCGGAAGAATTGCAGGCCGGCGCGGTGAAGATGTTCGGCTCGGCGCTGCTCACTCTGGGTGTGTGCGCCGCGCTTTCTTTCGCGCCGCTGCGCCTGTTCGGCGGCGCGGTTCGCATCGGCGGCACTCTGGGGTTCGCCCTGGCGAAATACCTGGTGGATTCGCTGAACCTGGCGGGCGCGCTGCTCGCCACCGCCACCGCCGTGATCGTTTCGGTCTACCTGGTTTCCACGTTCACGCTCGCCCGGCTTGGCGAGTGGTTCGCGGGCCCCATCGGCTGGTTCCGGCGCCGCGCCGGCGTGTGGCGCGCGTGGCGCGAGCGCACGCATGCCCGTTCCATGGAGAAGGCCCGTGAGGGCCGGCGGAGGCACTTCGAGACTCCAGCAGTCGCCGAAGAGCCGGAGCCCGTCGCGCTGGTCGAAGAGCCACAACCCGAAGCCGGCTACACCGCTCTCGAAGAGATCCCCATCTGCCCCATCGAAGACACCGATCTCCAGCCCCTGGCCCTCGATCTTCGGCCCCCGGCCCCCGGCCCCCGGCCCCTGGCCCCCGTTTTCCATCTGCCCTCCACCGAGCTCCTCAACGAGGTTCCCGCGCGCAACCCTTACGACGAGCAGGAGCTCAAGGACACCGCCGCGCGCATCAAGGCCAAGTTCGACGAGTTCAACGTCTTCGGCTCGGTGGTGCAGATCAACCCCGGTCCGGTGGTGACCACTTTCGAGTTCAAGCCCGAGGCCGGCATCAAGTACAGCCGCATCACCACCCTCACTGAAGACCTGTGCCTCGGCCTGCAGGCCGAATCCATCTTGATCGAGCGCATCCCCGGCAAGCCCACCGTGGGAATCGAAGTCCCCAACACCCGCCGCGAGCTGATCGCGCTGCGGCAGATGCTGGAATCCGACGAGTTCGCGCAGTCGCACTCGCGCCTCACCATCCCGCTGGGCAAGGACATCAACGGCCGCATCCGCGTGACCGCGCTGGATGCCATGCCGCACCTGCTGATCGCGGGATCCACGGGCTCGGGCAAGAGCGTCATGATCAACTCGATGATCATGTCGATCCTGTACAAGTCCACGCCGGAGGAGGTCCGCTTGATCCTGGTGGACCCCAAGCGCCTCGAATTGGGGTTGTACGAGGGCGTTCCGCACCTGCTCACGCCGGTGATCATCGATCTCAAGAAGGCCGCCAACGCGCTGCGCAACGCCGTGCTCGAAATGGAGCGGCGGCTGCGCCTCCTGGCCGAATACGGCGTCCGCAACATCGAGCAGTTCAACAAGAAGATCCGCAAGCTGCGGGAGGAGCCGCGCAGCCTCTTCGTGGACCAGGAAGAGACGGCGGATGATTTGAAGCCGCTGCCCTATATCGTGATCATCATCGACGAGCTGGCGGACCTGATGATGATCGAGGGCCGCAACGTGGAAGAGAGCGTCACGCGCCTGGCGCAGATGGCGCGCGCCGTGGGCACGCACCTGGTGCTGGCCACGCAGCGGCCCAGCGTGGACGTGATCACCGGTCTCATCAAAGCCAACTTTCCCGCGCGCCTCAGTTTCCGGGTGGCCACGCGGGTGGACTCGCGCACCATCCTCGACGTCATGGGCGCGGAACACCTGCTGGGCAAGGGCGACATGCTTTTCCTGCCGCCGGGTTCCTCGCGTCTCACGCGGGTCCACGGCGCGTTCGTCACCGAAACCGAGATCAACCGCGTGGTGGACTTCTGGAAGGCGCAGGCCGCGCCGGAGTACGACCAGTCCTTCCTGATCGCCCCGCCCAGCGACGACGATGGCGAGGGCGTGTCCGGCGCCGAGCCGCCCAGCGACGACCAGGACCCCCTGTACGAAGAGGCGGTGCGCCTGGTGCTGCAAATGGGCAAGGCCTCCACCTCCACGTTGCAGCGGCACCTGCGGCTGGGCTACGGCCGCGCCGCGCGCATCCTGGATATGATGCAGCGCGACGGCATCATCGGCCCGCCCGACGGCAGCAAGCCGCGGGAGGTGCTGAAACGCCCCGATTGGCTGCGTGAAGTCGAGGTCTTGTAGGGCCCGGGGAGCGCCGGTGGTCTTGCCGCCGGTTCCTTTCCTAGCTGCTACACTCAAAAGAAATCCATATGGCGAAGGAAAAACAACCGAAGCAGCCTATGCCTCCCTTCGGGGTTTGGGCGCCGGCGGTCGGCCTGGCCTGGCTGATCCCTGGCGGAGGCCATTTCCTGCTCAAGCGCACCGGGCGGGGCGCCCTGCTGTTGCTGGCGGTCACCGGGATGTTTCTTTGCGGGTTGATGATGCGGGGCGCGATGTTCCAGCCGCAGAGCGGCGACATCCTCACCATCCTCATCAACACCGGCGGCTTCATCGGCGACGTGTGTTCCGGGATTCTCTACCTGCTGAGCGTATGGCTGGGCTACAACCAGCCGGATACGGCCGGGCACATCCACGATTACGGCACCAAGTTTCTGGTCACGGCCGGACTGCTCAACGTGCTGGCGATGGTGGATACCTTCGAAATCGCCGCGGGGAGGAAGGACTGATGCCCAAGATGAATCTCTCGCATTTTGAGGCGGCCCTCCTGTTTGCGCTGTTCACCTCCGTGGTGCTGGGCGTGGTGACCAAGCGCACGGACCGCGATCGCCTGCACTACGGCGTCTACACCTTTGTCTGTTTCCTGGTGGCGCTGTTCGGCCTGGGCTGGTTGATGTACTTCGGCCACGGATAGACCGCGGCTACTTCTTCAACTTGTATGTCACCTGCGCGGTGGTCTCACCCCGGCCGGTGCCTATAAGCACATTGAGGGTGCGCGCCTCGTCATCGTCCGCGGCGACGATCATGCCGCCGTCGTTGATGTTGGTCACCATTTTGACCTTGATCCCGAGTTCCTTGCACTTGTCCTGGTAAAAAGACATCACCTTGGCGGGCGCGTCCGGCGTGCTGAACGTGAAAGTGCCACCGTTGGCCTCGCCGCTGTCTCCCTTGATGGCAAAGGTGCCCTCCACCTTCGCGCCCGGGTAGGCGGGAACCCACGACGGCAGCTTGTCCGCCCCGGCGCCGATCTCCAGGCTGGCGGTCTTGCCGTCGTCGCCTTGCGCGGTGAAGCTGAACTTGCCGTTCTTGGCTTGATCGAAGGTCATGGTGACCACCTTGCCGGTTTTCTTGTCCCGAATGGTGATGGTGCCTCTGCCTTCGTCCGTGCTCAAAACCTCCGCGTCCGGATTGGCGGCGGCAATCATCTTGCTCACCGCGAGACCGGGATTGCGCCGCATCAGCTCGGGATCGAAACCCGCCTGCCGGACCTTGTGTACGACGAACCAGGTGAAGCCCGCCGTGACGATGCCGCCCAGCACGAACAGCCCCAGGACGATGACCAGAACCCAAACCAGGGGGCTGGTCTTTCGCTGTAGCGGAACTGCGCCAGCAGTCGGCTGCGGTGGAGGAACCGGGGCGGGCGAGGCACTCGCGGCCCTCACCGGCGTACCACACTGTTTGCAAAACGCGCCAGCTACCTCGGCGCCGCAACTCGTACAAAAAGCCATAAAACCTCCGTGTGTTCCCCTACTGTACTTCAAGCGCCGGAAGTTCGCAATCGGCGCGCGCGGCGCGGCATTTCCTGACCGATACTGGTAGTCAACTCGTACGAATTGTACGATCGGTACATTACCATGAGACGCCTGAATGTCTCGAAAGCGCGGGAAGAGTTTCCCGAAGTCGTCAACCGCGCCGCCTACGGGAAGGAGCGGACCATTGTCTCCCGCCGCGGGAAAGACCTGGCCGCCGTCATTCCTATGGATGACCTTCGCCTCCTGGGAGCGGTTGACCCGGGCGGAAATGGACCGAATCGACATCGAGGACGCCCGCGCCACCCTGAAAGAGGCGAAAGAGAAGGGGACCATTCCTCTTCTTGACCTCATGCGGGAACTGGGAGACTGAGTCCTGGCCTACCGCGAAAGAACTACCGCGTTATCTATCAGATTCGGGACGAGGTCCTCCTCGTCCTCGTGGTGAGGGTGGGAAACCGGAAAGAAGTGTACCGCCGGGTGAAGTGAAGCCGCCGCGCGGCTGGGTACTTTATCGATAAAATCCGGCGTGCTATGCTGAACCCACAGGAGCGCAAGCAATGACTCGACGCGATTATCTGCAAATGATGGCCGCCGGCGCCGCGGCCGCGGCTTCCACCACCACCGCCATGGCCGCCGGCGGCGAGGCCGACCGCGAAGCCCGCATGAAGTGGTGGCACGAAGCCCGCTTCGGCATGTTCATCCACTGGGGCCTCTACAGCGTGCTCGGGCGCCACGAGTGGGTCATGGAAAACGAAGGCATCCCCGTGGCGGAGTACGAGCAGCTCGCCAAACGTTTCAAGCCCAAGCCCAACGCCGCGCGCGATTGGGCCAGGCTGGCCAAACAGGCCGGCCAGAAGTACATGGTGATGACCACCAAGCACCACGAAGGGTTCTGCCAGTTCGCTACCAGGCTGACCGATTACTGCGCGCCCAAACAAGGCCCCGGGCGCGACCTGGTGAAAGAGTACGTCGAGGCCGCGCGCGCCGAGGGTTTGCGCGTCGGCTTCTACCACTCGCTCATGGACTGGCATCATCCAGACGGCGCGCGCTCGGCCACCGACGAAGCGGCCCGCCGCCGTTTCGTCGATTACGTCCACGGCCAGATCCGGGAGCTGCTCACCAATTACGGCAAGATCGACATCCTGTGGTACGACGTGGCGTGGCCGCTCGACGCCAAGGGCTGGGAGTCGGAGAAGATGAACGACATGGTGTTCCATCTCCAGCCCGAGATCATTGTCAACAACCGCAACCGGCTGGATGGCGATTTCGCCACTCCGGAGCAGAGAATCCAGGCCGAGCAGAAACGCGCCTGGGAATCCTGCATGACCATGAACGACAGTTGGGGCTATCAGAAGGCCGACGACGACTGGAAGACGCCCAAAACCATCGTGCGCAACCTGATCACCTGCGCGCACGACACCGGCAATTACCTGCTGAACATCGGACCCAGGCCGGACGGCGGGATCCCCGAGGAATCGGTCCGGATTCTGACCGCCGTCGGCAAGTGGATGGACAAGAACGGCAAATCCATTTACGACACCGACGTGTGCCAGCCGCGGCGCTCGAATTATGCCAGCTTCACACGCAAAGGCAACACGCTATACATGCACGTACATTTCTGGCCCGGCGAAACCGTGGCGCTGGCCGGCCTCATGAACCAGGTGAAATCCGCGCGGTTGCTGGCCACCGGCAAAGACGTCAAGTTCGAGCAGGACAAGTTTCGCGTGCGCTTCGTAAACCTGCCCGCGAAAGCGCCCGACGATCCGGTGACGACGATTGCCATCGAGTGCGACGGCGAGCCGAAGCAGGACACCGACTTCGTGCGCAAGGAACGGCCGAGAATAAAGGCGTAGCACACCGCTCTCTGACGTTCGCGGCTCGGAAAGCGCTTCAGAGCCGCGAACGTCAGAGAGCGGTCGTTCCCGCGAAGACGATCAGCATGGTGCCGCTTACTCGATCACTTTCTTCTTGCGAAACCAATCCACCAGCAGGTCGCGCAGCAGCCCCACGTCGTGCGGAAACTCCAGGCCGGTGGTCCGCAGGTTCTCACCGGTGCCCTGGTTCTCGGCGGTGAAACTGTTCACCGCCAGCGTGTATTCGCGGTCGGGATCCACCTTGCGGTCTCCCAGCACTACCGGCGGCAGCTCACGCCCTTTGAAGGTTCCAACCACGACGGTGTTGTCGAAGGGCATGATGTCCCAGATGTTGCGGACCTTCAACTGGCCCTGCGGCACGATGTCGCGGACGCCGCCCAGGTTCATGAAGGCGAAATCGGCGCCGGTTTCGTCGCGCATGGCCTGCTCGATGAGGCGCTTCACCTCGACCCTTCCGAATTGGCGCTTCGAAACGGCCAGGGGCTGATCGACGCGGGCGGCTACTTCATCCTCCCAGTGCTTCACTTCACGGGCCACGTCCGCGGCAGGCTCAATCTTGGTGGAATCCACCGGGATGCGCTTCCAGGTCCACGATGCCGGCGCTTTCTTTTCGGTGTCCACCTGCAACTCCAGGCGGCCCAGCTCGGCCCCGTAGCCCTTCACCCGCACCAGCACCCGCCCGTCGCGCGACATTGCCTGGCTCAGGCCGGTGTGAATGTGCCCGGTGACGAGCACCGGAATCTCCGGCGCGGAATTCAGGAACTGCACCTCCTCTTGTCCCGTAATGTGTCCCAGCAGCACGATCAGGTCGGACTTGTCGCGAAGCTCGGCCGCGTATTTCCGCGCCGTCGCCACCACCGGTAGCGTGTGCCATTCTCCCAGGAGCTGGGGCTGCGAGAGATCGCGCAGGGTGTCCGTCATGGCGCCGATCACCGCCACGCGCAGCTTGTTGACGTTGAGGATCACATACGGCTGGGAGGTGAACAACTCGCCGCCGGCGCCCACCAGGTTCGAGGACACCATGGGATACTTGGCGGTCTGGATGAACTTGCGCACCTGCATCCAGCCGTAGTCGAACTCGTGGTTGCCGAGCGTGGCGGCGTCGAAGCCGAACAGGTTGGCGACCTCGTAGACCGGAAGCCCGTGAAAAATGGTGGAAACCGGCGAGCCCTGCACCAGGTCGCCGGCAAACAACAGGATGCAATCGCTGCAATTGGCGCGCTCGCGCCGGATCACGGTAGCGTAATAGGCGAAGCCGCCCTGCCGGTCCTCCAGCGGCGAGAGCCGCGCGTGCAGATCGTTGGTATGGAGAATGGTGAGCGACCGGATCTCGCCCGCAAGGGGCGCGCAAGCCAGCAGCGCCAGCGCCAGCAGGCGCCTGTTCCAGTTGTGCATAGAACTCGATTGTAGCGTGCGGATTCTCGCCGCACGGCACGGCCGCGCGAGCCGGGAGGCTTGTGCCGCTGCTTCCCCACGTGAGTGGTCTTACCGCTGCCGGTCACGTCTCGGAGCCGCCGGCCGCCTCGGCATGGGGTTCCAGTGGCTCCGTGGCAACCGGCTGATCGATCCGGGGCAGGTACATTTTCACCGAGGTTCCGCGTCCCAGCGCGCTCGACACTTCCAGGGCGCCGCTCGTCTGCTTGACGATTCCCAGCACCGTGGAAAGCCCCAGACCGGTGCCCTTGCCGTCGCTCTTGGTGGTGAAGAACGGCTCAAAAAGGCGCGCTTGCGTGGCTTCGTCCATGCCGGCGCCGGTGTCGCTCACCGTCAGCAGGATGTACGGGCCCGGCTTCACGGCGACATGCCGGCTGGCGTATCCTTCGTCCAGGCAGGTGTTGGCGGTCTCGATGGTGAGCGTTCCGCCGTTCGGCATGGCGTCGCGCGCATTCACCACCAGGTTCATAAGCACCTGTTCGATGTTCCCCGGGTCGGCATGCACGCGGCCCAGATCGGGAGGCAACACCAGCCGCAACTCGATATCTTCGCCGATGAGCCGCTGCAACATGGTCCCCAGGCTGGCGACCAGCGCGTTCAGATCGAGCACCTTGGGCTGCAAGAGCCGGCGCCGGCTGAAGGCCAGCAGTTGCTTGGTGAGCGCCGCGCCGCGCTCCCCGGCTTCCATGATCTGCTCCGCCGATCGCCGGTTGGGATCGTGGGGCGGCAGTTGATTGAGAATGAGTTGGCCGTAGCCGGTGATGATGGTGAGCAGGTTGTTGAAATCGTGCGCCACTTCCCCGGCCAGCATTCCCACGGCTTCCATTTTCTGCGCCTGCCGGAACTGGTCTTCGAGATGCCGGCGATCGGTGATATCCATCAGGACCACGAGCTGCCTCTTGCGCCCGCCGTACTGGATTTCATGCGCCGCGATTTCGACGTCGATCATACGCCCGCTGGCAGTCCGGTGACGCCAGGCGCCGGCCGCCGGGCGCGCGGGATCGTCGATCTCGTTCCGGAAGCGCCGGGCTTCCTCGGGGCCCTGAATACCGGCCAGGGTCATGGCGCGAAACTCGTCGGGGGAATAGCCATACAGCGCCGCCGCCGCGGAGTTCGCCTCCAGAATCTTTTGGCTCGCGGGGTCGAGAATCCACATGGGCTGCGGGTGTTCCTCGAACAGCAGCCGGAATTTCTTGTCTTTGTCCCGCAGCAGTCGCTTTGCCGACATTCGCAGAGAAAAGTGTACACCGCCACGACGGACTTGTATACGGTAATGTTGCGGGATTCGAAGATTTGTGAGTGCCGCCTGTTCTGTACGTTACATTCGGTACTCTTACTGCTCCGGCCTTAGATCCGCCCTTGCCAGCGCCAGCGCGCCGTAGAGCACGCTGTCGTCGCCCAGCGCGGCGGGCACCACGTCGATGCGCGCGGCGGACCAGCTCGTGATCTGGCGGCGCAGCTCGGCGCGCAGCGGGACGAACAAGCGGTCCCCCGCCTTGCTGATGCCGCCGCCGATCACGATGCGCCGCGGGTTGAGCAGCATGATGGCGGCCTTGAGCCCCAGCGCCAGGTCCACCACGTAGCGCTTCACGAATGCGGGGTCCTCCATAAGCTCCTTGGCGGGCTTGCCGTAATCGCGCTCCAGCCACAGGCCGCAGCACATGCGCTCGAAGCAACCGCGCGCGCCGCACAAGCACTCGGGGCCGCCCGGCCGGATGGTGAGGTGGCCGATCTCCCCGCCGTAGGAATCGGCTCCGCGCCACACTCGGCCGTCGTCGTAGATGCCGCCGCCGATGCCCGTCGAGAGCGTCATGTAGAAAAGCGGCGAACAGCCCTTCCCCGCCCCGAATTCGGCCTCCCCGATGGCGCCGGCGTTGGCGTCGTTATCCATCACCGCGGGCGCGCCGGTCAGGTCGCCAACGAAACCGCGGAGGTCGAACTCGCGCCAGCCGCCGACGTGGGTCGAGAGCACCACGCGCTGCGCGGCGAAGTCCACGGGGCCTCCGAAGCCGATGCCGCAACGCTCGAAGCGGACCTCGCGCTGCCACTCGCGCGCGATTTCGCCGATCCGCCCGAGCATCCACTCGCGGCCGCCTTCCGCATCGGTGGCGCGCGATTCGCGGCGCACCATGCGGGCGCCGTCGAACACCGCCATCGAGAACTTCGTGCCGCCGATATCGATCGCCAGAATCATTGGTAGACGCCGGCGGCTTTGAAGTCGCCGGCTTTGACGATGGAGAGGGCGGCCGGGTCCACGTGCTTGCGGAACGCGGCGTTGATCGCGTCGGGGGTGAGCGCCCGGATCTTGGCTTCGAGTTGATCTTCCCATTTCATGGTGCGGCCGTATTGCTCTTGCGAGGCCAGCAGCGCCGGCAAAGCGGCGTCCTGCGAACGCGAAACCATGCGGGAATCCAGGTAGGCCTTCTTGGCTTCGGCGACTTCGGCGGCGGTGAAGCCGTCGCGCAGGGTCTTGGCCAGTTCGTCCTTAAAGCTGGCTTCCACCTTGGGACCGTTCACCGGATTGAGGCTGACGGTGCCGGAGAGCAGCGCCGAATCGCCCTCGGCCGGAACCGCCACGCGGGCGTTGGCGCCGTAGCTCAAGCCTTCGCGATTGCGGATGCGGTCGGAAACCCGCGAGGTGATGGGACCGCCGAACATGTAGCCGGCCAGCAGCATGGCCGGATAATCGGGATCGTCTTCCGACATCTGGAAGCGCACGCCGGCTTCAAACTGGGCGTTGGCCTTGTCGGGCGTCTCGATCTTCTGGTTGATGGGAGCCACCTTCCGGTAACTGGCGGCGATGGGCTTGTAAGCCATCGAGGTGTTCCAGTTGCCGAGCAGCTCCGCCGCGGCTTTCTGAACGGCCGCCTGATCGAGGGGTCCGACGACCGCAAAGACGCCGTAGCTGGCGCCGTAAAACTGGTCGTGGAACTTCTTGACATCGTCCAGCGCGACTTTCTTCAGCTCGGCGAGCTGCTCTTCGCGCGTGGCGTTGTACAGCACGTCGCCCTTCGTCCAGGGGCTCAAATGGCGCTGCAACGTCTCGGCGGCAAGCTGGGTAGGCTCGGTGGGAGGAACCTCCAGGGCCTTGACGCGCTGGGACAGCACGCGGTCGAATTCGTCGGCGAGGTAGGCCGGTTCTTTCAACATTTCGACGGCCAGGCGCAAGGCGGCCACGAAGTTGCCGGCGGGGGCCGAAATGCTGGCGCTGGCGCTGAAGGGGCCGCCTCCGCCGCCGAATCCGCCGCGGCCGCCGCCCCGTCCGCCGAATCCGCCGCCACCGCCGCCCGAAACCACGATGCGGGCGTTGAGCTTCTGCATCTCGTCGGCGAGCTGCTGGCGCGTCTTGCTTCGGGTGCCGCTGTTGATGAGGCTGCCGGCGAACTGCGCCGCGGCGTTCTTGCCGGCCAGCGTGGTCCGGTCGCCAAAGCGCAATTCGATGACGGCGGTGACCACGTCGTTGGCGGTCTTCTTGGGAAGCACCACCACCTTCATGCCATTGGAGAGCTTGCTCCGCGCCAGGCGGCTTTCGATGTTGGCGGGCGTGGGATCGAAAGACTCACCGCGGCTGATGACCACACTGCTCTTGTAATCCTTCAGCAGCCCTCCCAGATCGGGCGTCGCGGGAACCACGGTGCGCTCGGGGGCCGCGTCGGGAATGTAGTAGCCGACCGTGCGGTTGGAGGCCTTGAAGTACACTTTAGCGACGCGCACGAGGTCGGCCGCCTGGACATCCTTGAGGCGGTCGTGCTCGAGGAACATCAGCCGCCAGTCGCCCTGCGAGATGGCGGCGTTGAGGGCGCCGGTGGCGATGGATTGCGGGTCGGAGAGACTGTTCTCGAGGTTGCGGAGAAGCCCCGTCCGGACGCGCTCCACCTCTTCCCTGGTGGGGGGATCGCTGGCCACGGCTTCAATGGTCTGGATCAAGGCCTTGCGGGCTTCGTCGAGAGACTGATCCTTGTTCAGGGTGGCTGTCAGGGTGATTAGTCCGGGATCGTGCAACTGCGCGACGGACATGTTGGCCGATTCGGCCTTCTTGGTTTCAACCAGCGCCTTGTAGAGACGGCCCTGGCCGCCGCCACCACCCCCGCCGCCGCGCCCGCCACGTCCACCTCCGCCGCCGCTCATGACGCCGGACAGAACCTGCAGCGCGGCCGTGTCGGGATGGGCGGTGGCCGGGCCGTGGTACGCCACGATCACTTCCTGCCCTTGGCCAACGCGGCGCAGCTCGACAAAGCGTTCGCCATCCTGGGGCGGCTCCACCGTGTAAGTCTGATCGAGCTTGCGGGCGGGACGCGGGATCTTTCCAAGAGTCTTGGCGACGAAGCCCAGGGTTTTCGATTCATCGAGCCGCCCGGTAATGACCAGCACGGCATTGTCGGGCTGATAGAACTTGTTATAGAAGGCTGCGAGGCGCTCGACCGGCACTCTCTCGATGTCCTCCTTGGAGCCGATGGTGGATTTGCCGTAGTTGTGCCAAATATAGGCCGTGGCCTCGACGCGCTCGCGCAGGATGCTCTGCGGGCTGTTCTCGCCGCGCTCGAACTCGTTGCGGACCACGGTCATCTCGGTGTCGAGGATCTGCTTGGTGAACTTGATCTTCCGCATGCGGTCGGCCTCCAGACCGAGGGCCCACTTCAGGTTGTCGTCGCTGGCGGTGACGGTCTCGAAGTAGTTGGTGCGGTCGAAGGAGGTGGTGCCGTTCCAGGCTGCGCCGTGGTTGACGATCTCGTTCTTGATCTGCCGGCCCTTGGTGGTTTCGATGAAATCCATGTGCTCCAGCAGGTGCGCCATGCCGGTTTCGCCGTAGCCTTCGTGACGGGAGCCCACCACATAGGTGACGTCGACGGTGACCTTGGGGTTGGCCTGGTCGGGATAGAGCAGCACCTTCAGCCCGTTGGGGAAATCGTACTCGGTGATGCCTCCCATGGAGGCCTTCTTCTGGACACCCTTGGGCAGGGTCTGGGAAAAAACGCAAATCGCCAACGATAGAGCAATCGCGGGGACAAAAAGCAGAGTTTTCGAGCGCATAGGGATACCCTTTCGGAGAAACTCACCGGATTATAGCAAGGCGCGTGAAGAGGTCGGGGCGTTACGCCGATAGAGCAGCCGTAAGCGCAAAGACCTTCCACCGCAGAGATGGTGCCGAGACGCGGCCCGCGGCGACAGAGCGCGCCAGTGCGCGGATTGCGGTGGCGGAGGAGAAGTAGCTCAGGCCGCCTCTTGGCGCGCGTTTCAGCGCCCCTGTACCGCTTTCAGTGGGTAGCCCGGGCCGCCGGATCCATTCAAGAGAATTGAGCTTCCCCGGGGAACCGAGCCCGGTAGCGCCTGCGCCACGCGGGAACCACGAGCAGCCCGCCGCCAAGAACAAGTGTGAGCGATGATGGATCTGGGACGCTGGAGCCGGTCACGGCAAAAACTTCCATGGCGCCGTAAACGTTTTGGTGGAAGTTGCTACCGAACACATTGTTGTATCCGCTCGTGCCGCCGTATGCGTAATTCCAGGATGAGCCATCGGTGAGGTTTGGCGCCACGCCGATGTCCCAATACCCGCCTAGCCCTCCTCCGAAGAGAGGGCCGTAGCCGAAATCGTTCTTAGTCTGGTACATTCCGGAGTCGCCCTCAGAGGAAAGGTTCTGTCGGAGAATCACCGAAGTTGTTAGGTTGAAGACAAACGCTGTTCGCTCTGCGTCGGTGGGAGTTAGGGTCCAGGTATTGTCAGACCGCCAACTCACAGGATCGTATCCTCCGATCAGTTGATTCTGAACAGTCTCTTGAAGCAAGGTGATAGTCGCACCCTGCCCGTCGACGGCTGCGTGGAAGTTATCGGCGGTGTCACCGGCGCCTTTTGTGAACAGAATCGTGAAAGTCACATTACTTGAACCTAGCCAGTTGGCAATCTCATCTGCGTAAGACTGCGTCAGGAGCGTCCCTCCATCGACGATCGCTCCTGCCTGTGCTCCCGGCGTTAGTAACGCGACGAGTACAAGTGAGACCGGGATGGCCATTCCGTGCATGTTCTTCATAGTTGTTGATCCTCTCAGACAGGATTTTCGCTGTGAACATCCTGTGGTGTCATTCTGCGCCAGTTATGTCGTGAGAATCAAGAGAAATAATCTCGAGATCTGAACAACTTATTATTTATCGATATTTTCAGCGCCCTCGATCTATCGGAACGTACCGATGTCGTGGAATTTTGGTTTCGGGATTGGGAACCCGGCGTCCCTCCGTCCAATCCGGCTGGCTCAACGTCATTTCACCTTAAGCATTCAGTCGGTTCGCGCTACATTGAAAACTCGTACGTGAAGATGGAGTCCACGCCGGACAATGTGACGATTTTTCTTGAGAAAGTTAATTTGCCGGGGCTGAATGGGGCGTTGACGAAATAATTCGCCTTAACTGGCGGGATCTCAAGCCCGCCCCGAAAACGGGCAATTCAGTTCAGACACTACCAGCTGGTCTGCCGGTCTACCGGTGATATCTTATCGACGGATCGCGTTCCGCCGGTAGACCAGCCATGCCGATCCGATCACGGCGGCCGTGCCCGCCGCCAGCTTCGCCTCGAACAGCCAGACGTTGGCGATCTCGGCGGTGGGGACCACCGAGCACACAATCGCCAACGCGGTAATCGCCCATCCGGACGCCGCGCTGAGCCGTCTCCCGGCCTTCCAGGCGCTGCCGAAGATGTACAGATACGGCAGAAACCCGGCGATCACCATCAGTGAAACCAATTCCTGGTATGCCGCGCGCAGGGTGTCGCCAAGCTGCATCGCCACCAGCAGAAACGATGCCACGGCGCCGAACGCCAGGATGGAGACGTGCGGCGTGCCCCACCGCGGATGCACCCTGGCGAAGGCCGCGGGTAGGAGGTGATCCGTTCCGGCGGCGAACGGCAGGCGCGAAACCGCGGTGCCCATGCCGCCGATTTGTCCCAGACCGCTGGCGATCACCAGCAGCGCGATCAGCGGCGAAAGCCAGCCCGCGCCCAACGCGCGCGAGGCCGCATCTCCGGTGTCCGCGAGACCGCTCAGCTCGCTGATTCTCTCCGGCCGGAGCATGACCAGCAGCGCTATGGTAGTGGCCGAGTAGAAGACGGTGATGAAGCCGGAGGCGATCCAGCCGGCGCGGGGCAGCGTGCGCGCGGGGTCGCGGATCTCGCCGCCCATCAGGCCGGCCAGCTCCAGACCGCTCATGGCATAGGCGATGGTGGACCAGAAACTGACGGTCCGCCAATCCCAGTGGGGGAGAATCCGCATCGGGGTGGCGGCGCCGCGCTCGGTCCAAACCACGGCCGCGAGCGCCACCAGCAATCCGCCCAGCAGCCAGGTGGCGGCGCCGCCGAGGTTCTCGGTCCACTTGCCGATCTTGAGGCCGACCAGGTTGGTGCCCAGCGCGATCCAGATGGCCGCCAGCGACGCGGCCAGCAGGCAGAGACGATCGCCGGCCAGGTGCGCGTATGCGGGGCCGAGCGCGTAAAACCCCGCGCTCATGTAGAACATGGCGGCGCTGGGCAGCAGGAAGGCGATCCCCATCCAGTAAACCCAGAAAGCCAGAAACCCGTGCCAAGGGCCGAAATCGCCGCGCGTCCACACATACAGGCCGCCGGCCGCGCCCGAATACTTGATGGTGAGCGCCGCCACCGCGATGGCCAGCGGAACCACGAAGAACACCGCCGCCAGCAGCCACAGCGTGATGGAACCCGGCCCGGCGTGCGCCGCCGCGGGAATCCAGCGCGTGCTCACGATACAAGTGATGGCGAAGAGGGTGACGTCGCGCAGGCCGAGCTCGCGCCGCAGCGCGGGCTCCGTCTTCGGTTCAGCCACGGACCTGCTCTTTCCGTAACTCCTCGCCGATGCGTCGCAGGCCCTCGGTGAGGAACTCCGGCTTGCCGCCCAGCCAGAGGCGGATGAATCCCTCCAGTCCGAGATGAGCGCCGGGTACGATTAAGACGCTCTGGTTGACGCGAATCCGCTCGCAAAGCTGGCAGCTCGGCGTGGCCGAATGGTAGCGCATCAGGCACAGGGCGCCGGCCCGCGGCTCGCGGAACGTCAGAAAGCCGCCGAAGCCGGAGGCCCACTGGCGCACAATCGGCAGGTTGTGCTGCAAGATGGCGCGCGTGCGGGCGTAAAGCTTCTCGCGGTTTTCGGCCTGGACGGCCACGCGCGCCACGGCATCGGAGATCTTGTTCGGCGCAATGGTAAGGTAATCGTGCTGGCTCCAGCACTCCGCCACCACTTCCTTCGGACCGACGATCCAGCCGATGCGCACCCCCGGGATTCCGTAGGCTTTGGAAAGACCGCTGGTGACGATCACGCGGTCGCTCATGCCCCAGAAGCTCGGGGTGCGCTCGCAGTGGATCTCCGCGCCCAGGTAGACTTCGTCGGCCAGGAGGTAGGCGCCCGTGGCTTCGCAGCGCCGGACGATGCGCCGCATGGCGTCCTGGGAGAGGACGGAGCCACTGGGGTTGTTGGGATTCGAGATATAGACGAGACGCGTCTTCGCATTCACGGCGCGATCGAATTCGTCCCAGTCCGGCTCCCAATCGCGGTCGATGCGCAGGCGGAAGCGGCGGACCTCGGCGCCGAAACTCTTGGGAAGGCCGCCGTACTGCATGTAGTTGGGGACCTCGAAGGCGACCTCGTCGCCCTCCCGAAGAAGCGTCAGCGCCAGCAGGTAGTTGGCTTCCGAGGTGCCGTTGGTGACCTCGATGTGGTCGGCCGTGGCGCCGGGATAGATGGCGGCGAGGCTCTCGCGCAGCGGGATGGTGCCGTTCGACTGGCTGTAGCCGAGCGGCATGTTCAGGATGGCATCCAGGTCCAGGCCCATTTCCGCCATCTCGCGCAGCGTGACCGGCCGGATGCCGCTCTCGCTCATGTCCATCTCGACGATGTTTTCCCACGTCGATTGCATCCGCTCCATTTCGAACTGGTCGATTTTCAAAGTGCGCCCCTCCAGGAGGCGGCTGACTTTTCGTAGCAGTACTCGGCGATGTACAGGTCTTCGACGCCCAGCCCGGTGAAGTCGCACACGGTAATTCCGGCGCGGTCCCAGACGGGGCGCGATTCGCAAAACGCGCCGATCTCCGCGGCCCGCCCACACTCGGCGGGGGCATGCTGCAATTCCCCCAGCTTCTCACACTGGCGCAGGGAATCGACCAGCAGCAGCGCCGCATGGCGCAGGATGCCGGCATCAAGCTCCTGCTTCCCGATAGAGTCCGCTCCGACCGCCGAGATATGCGTGCCGGCCTGGAGATCGGAAGCGAACAGAAGCGGCCGGCGGGATGCAGTCGCGGTGACGATCAGGCGCGCCCGGCGGGCGACCTCGGCCGGTGCATCCGTGGCCATAACTTCGGTGCGCGGCAGCAGATCCTGCAAGTTCCGGCGGCACTGGGCGGCTCGCTCCGGCGTGCGGCCCCAGATCCAAATGGTCTCGAGATCGAGAACCTCGGCGTGCAGTTGCGCTTGCAGGCGGGCTTGGATGCCGGTTCCCAGAATCCCGAGGACCGTATCATTCCGTTCCAGCTCGCGCGCCACCATGGCGGCGACCGCGGCGGTGCGCACGTCGGTGAGGTGCCCGGCGTCGGCGAGGAGGGCCAGGGGTTCGCCGGTTTGGGCGGAGCAAAGCAGCATCATGCCGTTGCCGGTCGGCAGACCGCGCGCCGCGTTCCCCGGAAAGGTGCTGGCGGTCTTGAGCGCGAAATACTTCCCACCCCGCCGGTAGCTGGACTTCATGTGGACCTCGGCCTGCTGGGGCGCGATATCGAGGTGCATGGGCATGGGCGTGTCGCACTCGCCGCGCGAATGGGCCACGACCGCTTCTCGCATGCGCGCGATCAGCTCGGGGTAAACCAGCAGACGCCGGATTTCGGGAAGCTCGAGAATTCGCATGCTCCGGAGCCTCCCCAATTTTAAGACGATTTACTCCGCGGCGACGGCCTCGGCGGCGCCGGTCTCCCGAATGACGACCGAATCGGTGCGCATCTTGTTCCACTCCTGCACGGCGAAGCCATGCGCCTCGAACAGCGCGCGAATCTGCGCGGCGTCCCACCCGGCAATCTCTTCCAGGATGGGTACCAGCACGCTCAGGGCGTCGTCGCTGAGAACCGTGCGCCGGGCGATTTGCGCCACGTGCTTCGCTTCGGACACGGCAATGGTGAGTCCCTCGTTACGGTTGACGTGCAACATGACGTGAATGTCCGAGGTGCCATCGCCCACGTACACGAGCTGGTTGGAGGTGATCTCCAACTGGGACCGCAGGTCCTCCAGCACAGCGACCTTGCCGTAGCCGGCCGGGACCCGCGCGATGGACTGAATCTCGCCCGACGACGGATCGTACTGGAAGCGCGTTCCAAAAACGTGGTCCGGCTGAACAATGCCTTCCAGCGCCGACTGGATCACCTCCTCCGGGGCCGCCGAAATCACATAGAACGAAAAGCGCAGCCCGTCCAGGTCTTCCAGCAACTGCGACAACAGGCGGATGTTTTGTTTCAGACGAATCCGTTTCCCGGTCTCCACGAGATGCTCCCTGCGCACACGGCGGTATTCCGGATCGTGCAGGAGCAAGTACGCCAGTTCCCCGCCCTGCTGGACCAGGTGGATGCGCGAAAGCCCCGCGACCTTCTCGCGGAAGCCCGAGGTCCCCAGCAGCTCGCTGAGGATAATGCCGGAGTCGTTGAAACTCAGGGTCTGATCGAAATCGCTGGCCAGCAAATAATGCTTCACGAATCGTGCTGGTTTCATCAGAGACTTCTCCTTTCGATGGATTTCAAGAGCGATTCGGAATCTCCGCGGATGGCAGAAGGCGTGATGGAACGGGACAGGGCCGCTTAGAGCAGTGCCAGGACTTCAGTATAGCATGCGGTAGGCGCTTACGGCGCCAACATCGACAAAAACCTGTCGATGTTGAGAAGTCAGAAGCCAGAAGTCAGAATCGACCTGCGTGTGTGTTGTGCATTCCGGCTTCTGACTTCCTCGACTCCTGACTCCTGTGGCCCCGCGCAGGGGCCACTTTTTCGCGGCGCAGTCCGCGGAAAAGTCTACTTGCCGATTACCGTGCCGGTGGTGGCATTCACATAAACGGCGTAGCCCGACTTGGTGTCGCCCCAGATGATGAACCACACTGGCGCTGGAAAGCGGGCCGCGCTTCCCAGGGAGAAAGCCACTTTCTTGTCAGGATGTTTCTTTACCCACGCCTCTGCCTTGGCGTATGCGGTCTGATAGGCGGCATCGGAATTGACCACGAATCCGGTGGTCTGAAACGGACTGCTGTTGGGTGTGGCGCCGCTCCAGGGTTCCGCGCCGCCCACGCTGACCCCCTTGTGGATGGTGGCTCCGTCATCCACCACCGAGTAGGTGAAAGTGCGGGCCTCGCGCCGGCCGGGCGAGACGAAGACGGCAGTCCACATCGGAAACTTCCCAGCCTCGCTCTTCATGCTGGGGACTTCGTTGCTGATCAGGCTGAGCGCCAGGAGGTCTGGAGCCCAGGTGCGCGCCGGCTTGTACATTTCATAGAAGGCGGTTTGCGCCGCCACAGGCTCGGGAGGTTTGGGAGGCTCCGCCTTGGTTTCAACCCCCGCTTTTTTTATCTCCGATGGCGTGGGAGCTTCCGAACAAGCCGTCAACGCCAGAACGGCAGCTACCGCGGTAGCGGCTATTAAGAGCTTCTTATGCATAAATGCACCACCTTCATTCTACGCTCTTCACCAGGACGCCGCGCACTAATATCGCCTCTTCCCCTTGCGCCCCAAACACGCTACAATGAGATTTGAGTGTCGAACCATGAGAGTGGGCGAAAGCCCACTTTTTTGTTGGATTTCGCGCGGAACGACAATGCGGGAAGCGGTGGCGTCTAGAATCCAGGAAATCGCGCAACGCGTGGCCCAACCGGAAGGCCTGGAAGTGGTCGAGGTGGAGGTCAAGGGCGGCGGCGGCCACCGTTTTGTCCGGATCTCCATCGACAAGCCCGCCGGCGTCACCCACGGCGATTGCGGGCTGGTGGCGCAGCAGGTGGGCACCATTTTGGACGTCGAAGATGTGGTCCCGGGCGGGCGTTACACGCTCGAAGTGAGTTCTCCCGGGGTCGAACGTAAGCTCCTCAAGCCTGAGGACTATCAGCGGTTCCAGGGCAGGAAAGCCAGAATCACTCTCCGGGAGCCACGAGACGGCCGGCGCCATTGGGAAGGCGCCTTGGCCGGGTTCGATAACGGCTCCATCGCGCTCGAAACGCAGCCGGGGACAACCCTGCGGTTCCCGTTCGAGCAGATCCAGAAGGCCAATCTGAAGTTCGAGCCGTAAGCCCGCCGGAGAGAAACACAGCCAGAAACTGAATGGGAACAACGAGGGCACTTTGGAAACGATTTTTCAGTCCATCGAGATACTGAGCAAGGAAAAAGGCATCGATCCGCAAATCGTCCTGGACGCCGTCAAGGACGCCATGATGATCGCCGCCCGCAAGCACTACCGCACCAACGAAGACTACATCGCCGAAATGGACTCGAAGACCGGCGCCATCCAGCTCTACGCGGTGAAGAAGGTGGTGGAGACGGTCGAAGACCCGGTTCACGAAATGACGCTGGAGGAGGCGCGGCGCATCCATCCCCAGGCCGAAATCGGTTCCGAGGCCCGCATCCACAAAAGCACCGAAGCCCTGGGCCGCATCTCGGCGCAAACCGCCAAGCAGGTCATCTTCCAGAAGGTCCGCGAAGCCGAGCGCGAAACCGTGTACCAGGAATACTCCGGACGCACGGGCGAACTGGTGAACTGCACCATCAAGCGCGTGGAGGGGCCGGACTACATCCTGGACCTCGGCAAGACCGAGGCCAAGCTGGCCAAGAAGGAGCAGTCGCGCCTGGAAAGCTACAGCGTGGGCGACCGTGTCCGCTGCGTGATCCGCCTGGTGGACAAAGCCAGCAAGGGTCCCGGCGTGGTGGTGTCGCGGGCGGCGCCGGAGTTGGTGATGCGCCTGTTCGAGCAGGAAGTCCCCGAGATTTACGACGGCACGGTGGCCATCAAGGGATGCGCGCGCGAAGCCGGCGAGCGCACCAAGATCGCCGTGCAGAGCCGCGACCGCGACGTCGACAGCGTGGGCGCCTGCGTGGGCATGAAGGGCATGCGCGTGCAGTCCATCATCCGCGAGCTGCGCGGCGAGAAGATCGACATCATCGAATATTCCGACGACCCGGTGGTGTTCGCCACCCACGCGCTCAGCCCGGCCAAGGTGAGCCGGATCACCATCCTCGATCCGGTGGAAAAGCACATGGAAGTGATCGTGGACGATTCGCAGCTTTCCCTGGCCATCGGCAAGAAGGGGCAGAACGTGCGCCTCGCAGCCAAGCTGCTGACCTGGAGAATCGATATCAAGAGCGAGGAAGAGAAGCGGCAGGAAGTCGAGTCGCAGATGGCCGCGCTGGTGGCGCCGGGCGCGCCGGTTTCCGTGCTCATCGATTACGGCCTGCCCGACAAGCTGCTCGAGACGCTGCTCGAGACGGGCGTGGGCACCATCGAGAAGCTGGGCGGCATGACGCCCGAGCAACTCGAGGAGATCCCAGGCATCGGCCCCCAACTGGTGGAGAAGATCCAGGAGGCGGTCAACGCCTACTACAGCCAGTTCGAGGAGGAGGGCCAGGGCGAGGCGGAGCCGGCCGGTGGCGGCGGTCCCGCGGACGCCCCGGCCGGCCTCGCCGCGGCCGGGGAGCACGCCGCGGAAGAAGCCGCCGGGACAGAGGCCACCGCAGCCGGGGAACTTCCAGCCGCTGTCGAAGCGGAGTCAAGCCCCGCTCCCGCGCTGGAGGCCGCCCCATCGGAACAGGCTGAAATCGAAGAAACTCCGGAGCAGTTTGGTACGATAGAGGACGCGGGTTCCCCCACTCACAATCAGTCCGAAGGAACCGGCCCGGAGGGCGCCGGGCCCGGTGAGGAAGCCGGGCCGGAAGGGGGCGCCCCAGGTCGCGACAATTAGGAGCGCCTCGGCACGTAGAAGCAGATTGCTCTGTCTATGAAAAAGATTCGAATCAACGAGCTGGCGCGGGAGTTGGAAGTCAAGGCTCACGAAATACTGGAGCGGCTCCCGGAACTGGGCGTCACCGAGAAGAAGACGCACTCCAGCTCAATCGATGAAGACGTCGCGATAAAGCTGCGCCGCCTGTATGGGATTGAGGTGCCCGAGGCCGAGCCCCTCGCGGCGGAGAGGCCCGAGGTCCCGGGCGAAGCCGGCCCGGCGGGCGCAGCCGAGCCGTTTCCGGCGCCGCCGGCGCAAGCGGGACCGGTCCCGGCCATGGCGGAAGCACCGCCCTCGGCCGAAAGACCGCCTGTCGAGCGCTCCGCCGCACCAGCGGTGCCGATCCGGCCGCCGCTGGCAGGCGGACGTCCCATCCATCCGCCGGTGGCCGAAGCGCCTCGCCCGGCGGCGATCATTGCGCCCGGCCGTCCCGTTCTTCCTTCGGCCAAACCGCTGCCGGGCCCGGCGGGGAGCCCTTTGGGCCCGGCGCCGAGACCAGGCCAGATCCTCTCGGGTCCGCGCCAGCCGTTTCCGGCGGGGAGCCCTCTGGGAGCGGCTGAGGGCCTGCGCCCCGCCGCCCCCGCGGCGGCGTCACACCCGCTGGTGGCTCCGCGCCAGCACCCCGAGGTTCCACGTCCGTCCGCTTCGACCGGGTTGGTGGAATACCCGGCGGCGCTTCCCGCGCCGGGCGGGGTACCCTATGGGTCCCGCCCGCTGGCGGGCCAACCCGCCGCCCGGCCGGTGGTGCCGCCGCGACCCGATTTGGTGGCGAAACTGAGCACTCCCAAAGCCGGCGCTCCGGCCCTGGGGACCGCCGCGGGCCAGGCCGCGCCGCGGCCCGGGATTCCCAAGCCCATCACCAGCATGCCGGTTCCGGGCCAGCCGATTTATCGCGGCCCCATCCGCCCGGGCCAGCCGCTGGTGGCCAAGCAAGGCGTCCGTCCCGGAGTGCCCCCCAGCCGGTCGGCCGGACCACGCCCGCAGCATCCCACGTCGCGAGGCCGCCTCGAGCCGGGGATGGCGCCACCGCTGGAACAGCCCCGCGGACGCGCGGGTGAAAAGCGCGGCGCCCGGCCGCAGCGCGAGCGCATCGAGGAAGAGAAGATCCTGCGGCCCGCGCGCCGGCACGTGGAAACCGGGCCGCCGCCCATCAACCGCGAGATCACCATCTCGGAAGGCATCACGGTTAAGGAGCTTTGCGAAAAGCTGGACGTGAAGGCCAACCTGGTGATCAAGAAGCTGCTGGACCGCGGCATCTTCGCCACCATCAACCAAACGCTGGATTCCAAGCTGGCCACCGAGGTGGCCCGCGATTTCGGCGCCTCCACCGCCACGGTCACTTACGAGGAAGAGGCCATGCAGGCGGTGGAAGAGGCCGAAGACGCCAGAGACTTGGAAAAGCGGGCTCCCGTGGTCACCATCATGGGCCACGTGGACCACGGCAAGACCTCGCTGTTGGACGCCATCCGCGAAGCCAACGTGGCGGCACGGGAAGCCGGCGGCATCACCCAGCACATCGGCGCGTACCACGTCGAAATGAATGGCCGCAAGATCGTGTTTATCGACACGCCCGGCCACGAAGCCTTCACCCGCATGCGCGCCCGCGGCGCCAAAGTCACCGACATCGTGGTGCTGGTGGTGGCGGCCGACGATGGCGTGATGCCGCAGACGCTCGAAGCCATCGACCACGCCCGCGCCGCCGGCGTGCCTATCGTCGTGGCCATCAACAAGATCGACAAGCCCGACGCCCAGCCCGAGCGCATCAAGCAACAGCTTTCCGACCGCGGCCTGCTGGCCGAGGATTGGGGCGGCGACGTGGTGACGGTGCCGGTGTCGGCCAAGACCCACCAAAACCTGGATCTGCTGCTGGAAATGATTCTGCTGGTGGCCGATATGCAGGACCTGAAGGCCAACCCGAGCCGGCCGGCCATGGGGACGGTGATCGAGGCGCAGCTCGACCGCGGGCGCGGCCCGGTAGCCACCGTGCTGGTGCGCAACGGCACGCTGCACGTGGGCGATTTCTTCATCTGCGGCGCGGTGTTCGGCAAGGTGCGCGCCATGCAGAACGACCGCGGCGCGCCCATCCGCAAGGCCGAGCCCTCCATGCCGGTGGAGGTGCTGGGGCTCGAGTCGCTGCCCGAAGCCGGGGACGATTTCCAGGTGGTCACCGACACCGCCAAGGCCAAGCAGATCGTCAATTTCCGCGACCAGAAGGCGCGCGAGGCGGCGCTCGCGAAATCCACCAGGCTCACCCTCGAGCAACTGCACCAGCAGATGGAAGCGGGCGAGGTCAAGGAGCTGCCCATCATCATCAAGACAGACGTGGGCGGCTCGGCCGAGGTGCTCACCGAGACCCTGCAAAAGCTGTCCAACGACAAGGTCAAGGTGCTGGTGATTCATTCCGGCGTGGGCGCCATCAACGAGTCCGACGTGCTGCTGGCCTCGGCGTCGAACGCCATCATCATCGGTTTCAACGTGCGGCCCGAGCGCAACGCGGCGGCGCTGGCCGAACAGGAAAAAGTGGACATCCGGCTGCATACCATCATTTACAACCTCACCGATGAGATGAAGCGCGCTATGAGCGGCCTGCTCGAGCCGGTGTTCCGGGAAATTTACAGGGGCAAGGCGGACGTGCGCGAGATTTTCCGCATTTCCAAGGTCGGAGCGGTGGCCGGATGCGTGGTGCAGGATGGCGCCATCACCCGCGATTCCGAGGTGCGGCTGCTGCGCGACAACGTGGTGGTGTACACCGGGAAGGTGGGCTCGCTGCGGCGGTTCAAGGACGACGTCAGCGAAGTCAAGAGCGGAATGGAGTGCGGCATCACCCTGGAGAATTACGCCGACGTCAAGCAGGGCGACGTCATCGAGGCGTTCGTCACCGAGCGCGTGGCCAACGAAGTGTTCGCCTAATGCCATGGCGGTAATCGGCGTCTTGACCCTGGAGCTGCGGCTCGAGAATTCGCATTCGCTCAAGGACAAGCGCCACGTGGTCCAGAGCCTGAAGGAGAGGTTGCGCCACAAGTTCAATGTGGCAGTGGCGGAGATCGACTACCAGGACCTGTGGCAGCGCGCGGCGGTGGCGGCGGTAACGGTCTCCCCGGACCACGCGCACGCCGCCCGAGTGCTGCAATCGGTGGAAGACGAGGCGGCGGCGCTGCTGGGAGCCGAGTTGGCGGAGGCCACCGTGGAGTGGCTGGCATGAAAGGCAGGGGCCAGGGGCCGGGGGCCGGGGGCCAGGGAATGGTGCTCGGCGCTGCGCGCCTCGGAGTTGGCTTGATTTCTTAGGGCTGAAAGGCTGGCGGCAGGCTACGGAGGTTTCCTCCCGCCCCTAGCCCCCGACCCCCGGCCCCTGATTTATGGATGAACGGCGGACATTAAGGGTCTCGGAGGCGGTCCGCGAGGAGTTGGCCGAAATTATCGGCTTCGAGCTGGACGACCCCCGGCTCCTGGCCGTGGATGTGACCGAGGTGCACGTAAGCTCCGACGCGCGGTATGCCCGCATCAGAGTCGTGGTGCGGGGGGATGAGCGCGAGCAGATCCAATCTTTGGCGGCGCTGGAGCACGCGCGGCATTATTTACGTCACGAACTGGCTGCGCGGCTGAGTCTGCGGCGCGTCCCGGAACTGCATTTCGAGCGTGACAAGAGCCCCGACGCCGATACCCGGATCGAATTCCTGCTGAAGCGGGCGAAAAAATCTCGCGGCCGTGCCGAAAATTAGCCCTAAACTCAAACAATTTGTGGTAGTTTTGTTTCTGTCGGGGACCCTGGCGGCGGACCGGCCGGAACTGCTGCGGCTGGAGAAAAGCGCCGACGCCATGGGCACGACGTATTCCATCGTCCTGTATGGGTATGACCGGATAGAGATGGAGGCGGCCGCCGACGCCGCTTTCGACGAGGCGCGGCGGCTCGACGAAATGCTTTCCAACTACAGGGCTGAAAGCGAATGGAGCGCGGTCAACCGGCACGCGGCCGAAAAGCCCGTGGAGGCGTCGCCCGAGCTGTTCCAGTTGCTCTCGGCCTGTGTGACATACAGCCGCGAGAGTGCAGGCGCTTTCGATATCACGGTGGGCCCGCTGATGAAGCTTTGGGGGTTCTACAAGGGCGCCGGCCGTCTGCCCCACCGGGCGGAGGTAGCCGCCACCCTGACCAAAGTGGGTTACCGGCACGTTCACCTGGACCGGGCGGCGCGGACGGTCTGGTTTGACCGCCCGGGAGTGGAGCTGGACCCCGGCGGAATCGGCAAGGGTTACGCCGTGGATCGCATGGCGGGTGTTTTGAGACAGAAGGGCGTTCACATGGCTTTGGTGGCGGCGTCGGACAGCAGCATTTATGGGATGGGGGCTCCGCCCTCGGAGCCGAAGGGCTGGCGGGTGAACATCAAAGACCCGCGGCGCCCCAGCCAGGCGGCGGCCGAGGTGTTCTTGAAGGACATGTCGATCTCCACTTCGGGCAGCTACGAGAAATTCTTCCGGGCGGAGGGACGCACTTACGCCCATATCATGGATCCGCGCACGGGATACCCGGCGCGGGGAAGCGTATCGGTTTCGGTGATCGCGCCGCGCACCATCGACAGCGAGGCGTGGGCCAAGCCGTATTTCGTCAACGGCCGCCAGTGGGCGGCCAGGCACAAGCCAAAGCAATTTCGCGTGTTTTTTTGCGAAGACAGGATGGAACAGCCATGCGCGTGGCTCCAATGACCAGCCGTTTTTTGGACGCCTGCCGTCGCCGGCTGACGGATGTGAGGCCGGTGTGGTTTATGCGGCAGGCGGGCCGGTACCTGAAACAGTACCGCCAAATCCGCGACAAGCACGGCATTCTGGAGATCTGCAAGCACCCGGACCTGGCGGCCACGGTGACGCTGCAGCCAGTGGAAATGCTGGACGTGGACGCCGCCATCATTTTCGCGGACCTGCTGCTGCCCGTCGAGCCCATGGGCCTCAAGCTGCGTTATGAGAAGGGCGAAGGACCGGTGATCGCCAACCCGGCGCGCACCTCCGCCGACGTGGATTCGCTCTCCACCGCCAACACGGACGACCTCGGCTACGTGGGCCAGGCCATTCAGATCGTGGTGCGGGCGCTGGGCGGCAGGGTGCCGGTGATCGGGTTCGTGGGCGCGCCCTTCACCATGGCAAGCTATATGATCGAGGGCGGCGCCTCGCGCAATTTCATCCGCACCAAGAAGATGATGTACAGCGACGAGACGCTGTGGCGGCGGCTGATGGGCAAGATTGTGGACGTGCTGGCGCCGTTCGCGCATTTGCAGGTGACGGCGGGGGCGCGCGCCATCCAGGTATTCGATAGCTGGGTGGGGGCGCTGGGCTCGGACGATTACGTGCGTTTCGCCGCGCCGTACTCGCGCGCGCTGATCGAGCGCATCCGCTCCACGGGCGTCCCGGTGATCCACTTCGGCACGGGCGCTTCCGGTTTCTTTCGCGAGCTGCACGCCGCCGGCGGCGACGTCATGGGCGTCGACTGGCGCATCAACATTGACCAGGCATGGATGGACATCAGCTACCGTTCGGCCATTCAGGGCAACCTGGACCCGGTGGCGCTGTTCGCGCCGCTCCCTGAGCTGCGCGCCAAGGTGCACGAGCTGCTGAAGCGCACGGGCGCCCGGCCCGGCCATATCTTCAACCTGGGCCACGGCATTCTGCCCGAGACGCCGGTGGAGAACGTCAAGGCCGTGGTGGAGATGGTCCGGGAATTCCGCCCATGAAGCGGGCGGTTCTGCTGCTCGCCCACGGAGCGCCGGAACGCCTGGAGGACGTCGAGAGCTATCTGAGCCTGGTGCGGAGCGGCAGGCCGGGTTCCCCGCAAATCGTCGAGGAAGTCCAGCGCCGTTACCAAGCGATCGGCGGGTCATCCCCGCTGCTGGCGTGGACGCGCGCGCAGGCGGAAGCGCTCGAGCGGATGCTGGGGATTCCGGTCTTCTTCGGCATGCGCAACTGGCATCCGTTCATTCGGGAAACCATGGAGAGGGTGCGCGAGGCGGGCGTCGAGCGCATGGCGGCCATCGCCATGGCGCCGCAGTTTTCGGAGTCGAGCGTGGGGCTGTACATCCGGCGCACCGAGGAGGCCGGGCGCGAAGCCGGTGTGACGGCGGAGATTCGGTGGGCCAAGAGCTTTCATGACGACCCGTTGCTGATTGACGCGTTCGCGGAGAAACTCCAGCCGGTGGCGGAAAGCAAGAAGGTTCTCTTCACGGCCCACAGTTTGCCGGAAAAGGCGCTCGGGCCCAAAGGGCGCCCCGGAGATCCGTACGACCGCGAGGCGCGCGCGACGGCCGCGGCGGTGGCGGCGCGCGTGCGGTTGGCGGACTGGGATTTCGCTTACCAGAGCCAGGGCATGACGGACGACCGCTGGCTGGGGCCTACCGTGGAATCCTGCCTCGACCGCTATGCCGCCCAGGGCATCCGCGAGGTGGTGGTGGACCCCATCGGCTTCGTGTGTGATCACGTTGAGACGCTATACGACATCGACATCCTTTTCCGCGGCTACGCCGCCTTCCGCGGCATTTCCCTGCTCCGGCCCGAAGCGCTGAACGGGTCCGCGAAGTTCACCGCCGCGCTGGCCGAGGTGGCCAAGCGATGTTTGTGAGATCAACCCACCGCTCCCTTACGGTCGCGGCTCCGTACGGCGCCTCGTTCAGAGCCGCGACCGTAAGGGAGCGGTGGGGACAGCCATGCCTGGGGTAGTCATCATCGGCGGCGGCATCTCGGGGCTTTCGGCGGCTTACTATCTCGCCAGGGGCGACGTGCCATCCACCATCCTCGAGTCGCGGCCGCGGTTGGGGGGCGTGATCCAGACTGAGCGCGTGGAAGGCTGCACCCTCGAGGCCGGGCCGGACAGTTTTCTCTCGGCCAAGCCCGCCGCCGTGGAGCTGCTGCGCGAGCTGGGGCTGGCCGATCAGGTCATCGGCTCCAACGACCATCTCCGCGTCACTTACGTCCGCAAGGGCGGCCGCCTCATGCCCTTGCCCGACGGGCTGATGATGATGGTGCCCACCAAAATTCTGCCGCTCCTCACCACCCGCCTGCTGGGCTGGAGAACGAAATTCCGGATGGGGACGGAACTGCTGCGCGCGCCCCGGCCGAAACCGGGCGACGAATCCGTGGCCGAGTTCATCGAAGAGCACTACGGCGCCGAGGCGCTGGACTACCTGGCGGAGCCGCTGCTTTCCGGGGTCTATGGCGGCAACCCCAGCCAGTTGAGCGTGACCAGCGTGCTGCCGCGTTTTGTCGAGTTGGCCAACCAATATGGCAGCCTCACTCGCGGCGTGCTGGCGGTGCGAGCCAAGGCGGGGCGCGATCGGCACGCCACGCCGCTGTTCCGCACGCTCAAGGGCGGGCTGGGGCAGATGGTGGACGCCATCGCGGCCAACATTCGCGGCAAGGTGGAAGTGCGGCAATGCCGCGCGCAAACCATCGAGCGCGCGGGCGCCGGTTTCCGCATCCGGGCGGATGGCGATTGGCTGGAAGCAGACCGGATGGTGGTGGCATGCGAGGCGCACAGCGCCACGGCCCTGTTGGGCGGCGTGGACGCGCGCCTGGCCGAACTGCTGGGCACGGTGCCCTATAGCTCCTCGATGACCGTGGCGCTGGGCTTCGACGCCGCGGATCTGGCGCGCCCACCCGGCGCGCCGCCGCGCGGTTTTGGGTTCCTGGTGCCGAAGAAGGAGCGCCGGCGGCTGGTGGCGTGCACGTGGGCCGGCACGAAGTTCTCGTACCGTGTGCCGGAGGGCACGGTGGTGGCGCGCTGCTTCCTGGGCGGCATGGAGGATGCCGGCGTGCTCGACGAATCGGACGAAGCCATTGTCGCGGCGGCCACGCGCGAGCTACAGGAGATCGCCGGCGTCACCGCCCAGCCGCGCTTCACCCGCATTGCCCGCTGGCCCCGCTCCATGGCGCAGTACACGGTGGGGCATCCACAGAGGCTGGCGGAGATGGAGGCGCGGGCGGCGTCCGTTCCCGGCCTTTACCTGGCGGGCAACGCCTACCAGGGAATCGGCATCCCCGACTGCGTCCGCATGGGCCGGACGGCGGCCGAGAAGATTCTGGCGGGCTGACAATGAACCAGCGAGCGCCGCGGAGGCCGAAGCGACGCTGCCACCGCCCTCTCAGTGCGTCATCGCATACGTAATGTAGTTCACTCCGATGCGAATGCCGAGCGCGGAGAACTTTTGGGGGTACTTGGGATCATCGGCGTTCTCCCAGGAGTCGCCCAGATCCATGTTGTGACAGATGGCCACCATGAGGCGGCCGCGGTCGTCGTAAATGCCGCGCCAGCGGGGCGCCGTCCCGTCTTTTTCGTATACCCTGTGGCTGTAAACGTATTGCATGCCGGGGACCTGGTAGCGGTCGTCCAGGTCGAATACCGTGTGGAAGATGGGGTCGCCGTTCTCGAGCTCCACGATGGCCCGGTCGGGAAACACCTTCTGCATGCTGTTGATGAAGACCGCCCATTCCTGCGTGCCGTGGAAATCGTCGCACATGAAAAACCCGCCGCGCAGAAGGAACTCGCGGAACTTGGCGATCTGCGAATCGGTCAACTCCCAATGGCCCACCTCGACGGCGTACAGCCACGGATAGTTGAACACGTCGTCGTCCTCGTCCAGGTTGATGGGCTGTTCGACGGACCGCGTCTCGATGCGCGTCAGGCGGCGGATGGCCGCGGCCAGGTGCCGGTCGGAGCGGGGGTAGTCGATGGTCCAGTTGGTGTTGCCGTGCGTCCAGTCCAAGCCGCGAAACTGCCAGTCGATGGGGATGTGGTAGGTGGGGTACATGAGACGGGCGAAGGTCCACTCGCCCGGCTGGTTCCAATCCGGCGGGATCGGAAAATTGTTGTACTCCCAGGCCGGGTACTCGCGAAATGGCCTCTGCGCGCACAGCGCGCACACCACCAGTGCGCATCCCGCAGCAGCCGCAAGCATCCGACCGGTCCGCATGTAAACCAGTATGTGATGGCGCGGAGCGGCTCCGCAAGACAGAGCGGTTGTGTGTGGTCTCGCTCTTGATGGATGCTAAGGAGAGCCGAATCCCGGCGGGCCGCAGCCTGCATATACAATGGGGGAACAATATGAATGCAATCGAGCACGTGCATCCAGAAGACAATGTGATCGTCCGTGGCGAAAACACTGAAGACACTGAAGAGCGATCGGTGATCCGTTCAATCAACGAAGCAGCTTTCGGCGGTCCGGACGAAGCTGACCTGGTCGATAGCTTGCGCACCGAAGGTGTCGTGCTCGTCTCACTTGTTGCCGAGCTAGAGAAGCGAATGGTCGGGCACATCCTATTCAGTCGGATGTCGATTGAGACAACCACTGGCTCGGTTTCGGCGGCGGCATTGGCCCCCATGGCCGTGTTACCCGAACATCAGCGTCGGGGCATCGGTGAACGACTGATCCGACATGGCCTAGATTTGTTGCGCGGGCGAGGTGAGCAGATCGTCATCGTTGTCGGACACCCCGATTACTATCCCCGCTTTGGCTTTTCCAGCGAGAAGGCAGGCTCTCTCGAAAGCCCTTTCCCTTCCGACGCCTTCATGGCGATGGAACTCAGCCCCGGTGCTCTCGATGGCGTTCGCGGCAAGGTCAGATATCCGGCCGCGTTTGGGCTCTGAAATCGAGCATAGGCGATGAAACTGCGGGCAGCAGCGGTCCCTGGCGCGGAAGGGCTGGATTTCCGCGACGTGCACATCGTGGATGACCAGACCGTGTGCGTGCTGAGCGTCGGTCCGGGGGACAAAGCCAGATGAGAGTCGAACGTTGGCTGCTTGCTACCGTAGTTGCGGTGGCTGCTCCCGCAATGGCGCAGCCCAAGCCGCAGTATGAGGTTTATGCGATTCGTTATGCCACCCTCCCGGACTTCCGCGTGGCCGACCTGGTGGCGGGCGCGGACGGCGCGCGCAAGCTCGATATCGCCATGATGGTGTGGTTGGTGCGGGGCAATGGTCGCAACATCCTCGTGGACTCGGGCTTCTATCACGACCAGTTCTTCCGGCAGTGGCACGTCACGGATTTCGTCAAGCCTTCGGACGCCGTCAAGCGCGCCGGTGTCAACCCGGAGGAGATCACCGACGTGATCATTACGCACCTGCACTGGGACCACGCCGACGGCATGGACCTCTTTCCGAAGGCTCGCATCTGGATTCAGAAGGAGGAATTGCAGTACTACGCGGGCGAGGCCTGGCAATCGGCCCGGACGCACGGCGGCATCGACCCGGACGACGTGCTCCAGCTCGTCAAGCTGAACACGCAAGGACGGGTGGGACTGGTGAATGGCGACGCGCAGGAAATCCTGCCGGGCGTGACCTGTTACACCGGCGGAAAGCACACCTATGCGTCTCAGTTTGTGGCCGTGAACACCGGGGCGGGAACGGTGGTGCTGGCTAGCGACAACGTGTACCTTTACGAAAACCTGGAAAAGCACGTGCCCATCGCGGCGACGCTCGACGCCGCGTCGAACCTGCGGGCGCAGGACCGCATGAAGCAACTGGCAGCCAGCCCGCGGTTGGTCATTCCCGGGCACGATCCCGCGGTGATGACGAACTTCCCGCATCCCCAGCCGGGGGTGGCGAGAATCCAGTAGTGGGGCAGCCGGAACGGCCCGTTTCCGGGGTCCCCGAGCTGCCCTGCGCGGTCGGATACACTAAGCTGAGATGAAACAGCTCTGCGGTCTACTCACGGTTGCGGCGGCACTTCTGGTCCCGGCTCTTTCGCAGAAAGCGCCAAACCCGTTTGCCGGCCGATGGGATATCACGGTAACCTCGCCAAAAGATTCGTACCCCGACTGGATGGAGATGGCCGACAGGGATGGAAAACCCGCGGTCCGCATCCAGCCGCGCAGCGGCAGCGTTCGCCCGGCGTCCGACGTAAAGCTGGAGGGGACGCACTTGACCCTCACGGTCTCCGCGGCGGACGCCAAGGGACCCGCGACCACCTGGGCGCTGGATGTCAAGGGCGACGTACTCACCGGCGTTCAGACCCGCGGCGATACGGTAAGTCTGCTGACGGGACTGCGCGCGCCCGAACTGAAACGCGAGCCACCACCGGCGTGGACCAACCCCGAGCCATTGCTTAACGGAAAAGATCTGAACGGATGGGAACCCACCACCGCTGCCGACAACCACTGGGTGGCGCAGGGCGGAGTGCTGCTGAACACCGAGAAAGGCGCCAACATCAAAACTACGCGGAAGTTCGACGATTTCAAGCTGCACGTCGAATACAACTGCCCGGAGGGCGGCAACAGCGGCGTGTACCTGCGGGGGCGCTACGAGATCCAGGTGGAGTATGAACCGCTAAGCTTCAATGATGAATTCCACCGGGTGGGGTCCATCTACGGATTTATCGCTCCCTCGGCCAACCTGCCACGCAAGCCGGGCGAATGGGAGAGCTTCGACGTTACGCTGGTGGGACGCATTGTGACAGTGGTTCGCAACGGCGTCACCACCATCGACCACCAGGAGATTCCGGGAATCACCGGCGGCGCCCTCGACTCGAATGAGGCCGAACCCGGTCCGCTCTATATCCAGGGCGATCATACGGGCGGGATGAAGTATCGCAACATCACGATTTCTTTGCCGAGGCGCTAAAAGCTCTCAGCGATCAGCTATCAGCTATCAGCCGCGCCGGCGTGGCTGAAAGCTGAAAGCTTTAACACGGAGAACAACATGAAACTTACGCGCATCATCGCATCCTCGGTTCTGGCCGCCGGCTTCGCGGTCGCGGCACTGGCACAGATCAGCCAGCCTCAGGACGAGGAGTTCGCCCGGTTGGTGAAAGAATGGACCACCCGCCCGGAATTTATGAGCCCGCTGGTCGATCACCTGCCCAAGGTTGCCGGCGTGCCGAGTCCCAAGGATGTGCTGGGCTACTACATCGGAGCTCCCAAGAAACTCACGCACGTCAGCGACATTGGCCGTTACTATCGGGCGCTGGCGGCGGCTTCGAAACGCGCCAGGGTGCTGCCCGCCGGCGTGACCGACGAAGGCCGCGAGTGCATCGTGGTGGCGCTTTCCGACGAAGACACCATCCGCAACCTGGACACCTACAAGGGCTACCTCGCCAGGCTGGCCGACCCGCGCGGCGTCGGCGAACAGGAGGCCCGGCGCATCATCGCGCAGGCCAAGCCCATCTACATGTTCACCGGCGGCCTGCACAGCGCCGAGACCGGGCCTCCCGAGATGCTGATGGAGCTGGCCTACCGCCTCGCGGTGGAGGAATCGCCGTTGTTCGACCAGATCCGGCGCAACGTCATCGTCATGATCGGAGCGGTGGCCGAGCCCGACGGGCGCGACCGCTACGTGGACTGGTATAACCGTCACAAGCTGGGCGAAGAAAGCGAGGCGGACCGCGTGGCAGGGCCGCCTTATTGGGGCAAGTACATCTACCACGACAACAACCGCGACATCAATTACTCGCAGGTGACCATGCGCAACTGGCTGAAGTTCTACCTGGAATGGCACCCGCCCATCATGCACGACCTGCACGAATCCGAACCATTCATGTATACCTTCAGCGGCCAGGCGCCGCAGAACCCGACGCTGGACCCTATCCTGTACGCGGAGCTGCCGTGGTTCTCGAATTTCGAGATGACTAAGATGATCAGCTACGGGATGCCGGGCGTGTGGACGCATGCCTTCGTGGATATGTGGTCCCCCGGCTATCTGGGGTACATGTCCTCGAACCACAACGGCATCCTGCGCATGTATGAAACGTTCAGCAACGGCGGCGCCAACACCATGAAGCGGCGGGTGGACGCGCCGGAGGGGGAGGGCGGACGGGGCGGCCCCGGCGGCGGGGGAGGCGGCAGCATGACCACGCGCGAATGGTACCGGCCGTTAC
Organism: Bryobacteraceae bacterium; assembly: GCA_049510555.1. Taxonomy (GTDB): domain Bacteria; phylum Acidobacteriota; class Terriglobia; order Bryobacterales; family Bryobacteraceae; genus Fen-178. The sequence goes on along the minus strand of JBEKYW010000019.1, from coordinate 56,642 downwards.
CACCATACAGAGAGGTGGTGTGGTCCATGCGCAACAACACCAACTACATGGAGACGGGAGTGCTCTCGGCCCTGGACCTGACGTCGGGATTCTCCAAGACGGTGCTCGAGAACTTTTACGACAAGAGCCGCAATTCGATCGAATCGGGAAAGACGGAAGCGCCTTTCGGCTACGTCATCCCGGCCGGGCAGCGCGACATGACGCGCGTCGCCTTCATCGTGAATGTCCTGCGCCTCGAAGGCGTCGAAGTGGGCCGGGCCACCGCGGAAGTGAAACTGCAAGAGGGAACTTTCCCGGCGGGATCGTTCCTGGTAAAGCGCAACCAGCCCTATGGACGCCTGGCCAAGATCCTGCTCGAGAAACAGCAGTTTCCGGATGCCAACCTGCGCACTTACGACGATACCGCCTGGACCATGGGCCTGATGAGTCACGCCCAGGTGCGGGAAACCGCCGATAAGCGGATTCTCGACGCGCCGGCGGAACCGGTCGACACGCTCACCATCACCGGCACAGTAAAGGGCGATGGCCCGCTGCTAGCGGTTCTGCACAATGGAGCGAACTCCCTGGTGACGCTTCGATACCGGTTGAAGGACCTGAATTTCGAAGCCATCGAACAGCCGGTCAAGGCCGGAAATACGGAACTGCCGGCCGGGTCTCTGCTGGTTGCCTCGAGCCCGCGGGTGAAAAGCGAGATCGAAAAGCTGGGCCTCCAGGCGGTGGCGCTGGCCCAGGCGCCCGGCGTTCCGAAACACCCGGTGGACCTGCCGCGCCTGGCCGTGTACAGCGTCTGGGGCAGCACGCAAGACGTGGGATGGGTGCGCTACGCCTTCGACTATTTCGAGGTGAGCTACGACCTGATCTACAAGGAGCGGGTCCGCAAGGGCAATTTGAGGGACTCCTACGACGTCATCGTCATTCCCAGCCAGGGCCGCGGAGGCGCCAAGTCGCTGGTGTTCGACATCGAGTCAAAGGGCAAACCCCTGGCTTACACCAAGACCGCGCAGTTCCCCAGCCTCGGCGAATATGGGGAATCCGAGGATATCACCGGCGGCATGGGCCTCGCGGGCGTCGTGGAGTTCGAAAAGTTCGTGAACCAAGGCGGCTTGCTCATCACCCTGGGCGCCGCTAGTTTCTTCCCCGCCGAATTCGGAATCACCCGGACGGTGGACGCGTCCCGCCCCTCGGCGCAGTTCTACGCTCCCGGACCGATTGTGGAAGCGGAGATTCTGAAACCCGCTCATCCCATCTTCTACGGTTATTCCGAGAAACTGGTCCCGGTGCGGTACGCCAATGGTCCGCTGCTGCGGGTGCCGGCCGAAGAGCGGAACCAGTGGGTGCTGATGCAGTTTCCGGGCGCCGATAAGTCCGTGCTCAGCGGCCTCATGAAGGGCGTGGCGGAAACCAGGGGACGCCCGGCGATTGCCGACGTTCCCACCGGCCGGGGACGCGTGGTGCTGTTCGCCACCAACCCCTGCTACCGCTGGCAGAATCTCGGCGAGTTCAACATGCTGGCCAACGCCATTCTGCACTTCAACGATTTCCCGAAGCCCGCCGGCTCGGCGGCCTCGGAATAAGAAATCCGTGCCGGGGACGCCGGAAACCTGGCACAATTGCGCAAATCGCGACAAAATCCGCCGATAAGTACAGCGCGAGGGTATTGCGACCTCCGATGGGATCCTGGCGTCCGGCCAGGAAGGCATACGGAACCTGACAGCGTTCCGGCTGAGGAACGCACCGAATGCCCGAGCGATGAAGGCGATGGGCGGCGAACTCGTGCTTCGTGAGCTGAGACGCCGCCCCCGCCCGGTCGCCGCCGGAGAGGTGAAGCCATGGACGAACGCGTTTTGGATTGCAAGGGAGTGAGATGCCCTCTGCCGATCGTCAAGGTCAGCCAGACGATTCGAACCATGTCCGCGGGCGATAGATTGCGATCCGTCTGGAGGACCTGTTCGAGGCCTTGCGGAAATGGGTGCCACCCAGGGCAGCCCAGCTTACCGGCCGGGCGATTGCGGTTCCCGATCCGGCTTCCACAAACGCGTGAGATCCATAACCAAAGGGAGTAGTGAGAGCGGGATAGGTTCACGTAAGATCGGATTCTGGGCTCCCTTCGTCGGGAACCTCGCGCCGGCGTAATATGTCACCCGCAGTTTCCCAACCCGCAATGGCTTGCGGCCGCATCGCCCGGAACCGCCGCAGGACCCTGCTGCTGGCGGTCCTGGCGACAGCGTCGTTGGTCCCGTTCGTGCTGGCGGTGAGCTTCGGCTTCTCCGCGTTTGTCGTTTCTCAGGCGGGCGGCCACTCGCACCAGAGCCTGGCGCGGGAAATCGACCTTGGCGAGGCGCTCAGGTCCTACCACTCCGAGATCCACGGGCAACTGCATCACCAGTCCGACCCGGACCTCGAAAAACAGTGGCGGCGCGAGCTCGACGAGCTACACGCGGCCCGCGATCAGGAGAATGCGGCCAACGAAAGGCTCCGCCTGCTGGTGTTGACGCTGGTGGCCGCCGGCCTGCTGGCGGTGCTGGCCCTCGTGCTCTGGGGCCTTTGCTCCTCTCCGACTTCCCGGGTATTGTCCCTGTGCGGCGCTCGCCCGGCGAGCTCGGCCGAGGGCGAGGTCTATCGCCTGCTCGAGCGGCTCGCGGCCGCCGCCGGACTCCCCACGCCCAGGCTCTATGTGATCGACTCGCCGGCGCCCAATACGCTGGCCGCCGGCATGGACCCATGGCACTCCGCCGTGGCGGTCACTCAAGGTCTGCTGGCGCTGCTCGATCCTCGCGAACTGGAGGGCGTCTTGGCGCACGCGCTTTCGCATATCGGCAACCGGGACACCCGCCTGAATACCATCGTCGCGGCTCTGGCGCTGTTGCCGCGGCTGCCGTATCTGCTGCTCCGGCGCGGCATCCAGGAACGCCCGCAGTCCACGCTGTACCGCTCGAGGTCGCATTCCGGCTGGCTTCGCCTCCTGCTCTTGCTGGCGCTGCTCCCCGTGCTCGTGTATGTGTTCGTCATCGCGCCGCTGCTCGCGTGCGTGATCCGGTCGGCCATCTCCCGCAGCCGCGAATTCCTCGCCGACGCCGACGCCGCCCGGCTCACCCGCGACCCGGAAGGGTTGCTGCGCGCCCTCGCCAAGATTCGCGGCGCCGGTTCGTCCGTGCCTGGCTCAAACCCGGTGATCGCCCATCTCTACCTCGCCGATCCTTCGCCGCGCGGCGCTCGCGTGGGCCTGTTCAGCGGCAATCCCCTGGCCGCGCATCCCCCCATCGACCAACGCATCACCCGGCTGGCGCAGCTCGAGCAACCCGTGGCCGTTTCCGTGGTGGAAGGCGCTGTCCGCGCCGGGCAAGCATTCGCGCGCGATCACCCGCCGCTGACCAGACCCGAACCGGCCGAAACCATCCCGCGCGACGAACTCTCCGCCTTGACCACGGGAAACCCCATGGGGCGGGTCTACCGTCTGCTGGGGGCTGGCACACCGGTGTACGACAGGGCCGACGTAAACTCGCCGGTGCTGGCCCGGGTTGCGCCAGGGGACCTGCTGGTAGCCTTCAACGACCCCGGCAAGCTCCGCCAGGTGATCACCTCCAATCAAACCTTCGGCTACATCCCTTTTTCGGTCAAGCTGCAACCAGTCGACATGCTGCCCGCGGAGGTCTTCGATCCGGTTGGACAAGCCGCCGCGGCGCCGGCTCAGGGGGAGCAAGTGGCTGCGCCTCGGGCTGCTCGAGGCTCCCGATTGAACGAGACGCAGGTCGCCTTCACGGTCCTGTTCGGCCTGGCGGTATTCGTCTGCGTCTTCATGGCCCTGCTCAAGTTCGGCGGAAACTAAGTAAGTCATTCCATCGGACGTTCGCTGACGTATTTCGCCCTCAGTGGGAACGCCTCGTCACTGAGCCGCGAGCGGGGTGCCCTCTGGGCCCGAGCGGAGGGCCGCTGTAGCCGCCCGGCGCGCAAGCTACAATGACCTTTGGCCGGCGCCTCCGCAATGGAGATTCCGGCGGAGAGGTGTGCGTTGATTTGGCGCGCCACGGAATTCGAATTCCGATATCGCTTCTGGATCATCTCGGGAATCTTCTACCTGGGATTTGGTTGCTACATATGGGACCGCATGAACATGTCCGTGGCGGTGGCGCACATGATTCTGGGCCACGGAGTGAGCCTGAATTCGCCACTGGCGGTCCGCTGGATACGTGCGATTCTCGCCGTGGGCACCTCGATCGCCACCCTGGCGGCGCTGGTGCGGTCATGGGCCGAGGCCTACCTCCACAGCTCGGTGGTCCATGACGGTGAACTGCATTCCGACCGCCTGGTGGCCGATGGGCCTTACCGGCGCGTTCGCAACCCGCTTTACCTGGGAACTATTCTGCTCGCCGTCGGGTTGGGGCTAATGGCCAGCCGGACGGGTTTTTTTGTTCTGGCCGGAGGCATGACCCTGTTCGCCTACCGTTTGATCCTGCGCGAGGAGGCGGGCCTCCTGGAATCGCAGGGGGAGGGCTATCGCAGGTTTTTCGAAGCGGTCCCGCGGCTCTGGCCTTCCTTGCGCCCGCGCGTCCCAGCCGGCGGGCGCCGGCCCAACTGGGTGGATGGCTTCGCCGGCGAAACCTTCATGTGGAGCTTCGCCATTGGAATGGCGGTGTTTGTTGTGACCCTGCGCATCGTGCATTTCTGGATCATCATGGGCGCCGGCTTCGCGGTCTATTTCTTGCAGGCTTGGCTGCGGAAGAGAAGACCGGGACGCTAAGGCGTCATGGCGTAAACCGCGTAGTTGACGCCGATGGAGCATCCCACTCCATGAAACTCGCGGAACGGGCGCTCGAAGGCGGATGTCGTACGGGAGGCTATCGCACGAACGGCACGTACGCCGGAACCTTCTTCCGGTACTCCTCAAACTCCGCGCCGAAGCGCGAGGCCAGCAGCCTGTCCTCGACGCGCACGCGGATCTCGGTCCCCGCCACGAAAAGCGCCAGCGACACCGCCGCCCACCGCCAGGGAGTCAGCAGCAGAATCGTGCTCAGCAGGATCGCCAGCACCGAGGAGTAGATGGGATGCCGCACGATGGCGTACGGCCCGGTGCGCACGAGTTCATGGTTTTCGTACAGGCCTGCGTTCACTCGAAACTGTTTCCCCAGGTGCTTCACCGAAGTCCAGGAGAGGGCCACAGCGATCGGGCCGAAAACCATCGATCCCAGAATGCGAGCCAGCCCCGGCGGATGGCCGGGTGGAAGACGAAGCGCAACCGCGATAGCGACCGCCAGCACTTCGAGCAGCAGTCCGGCAAGAGTGGGGCCGATCGCCGTGATCGATGGGCGTTTCTGATAGTGCGGCGCCCGGAACACGAACGGCCAGGCCCAGGCAAGCCACCAAACCCGGAGCGCGATCCAACCGGCGGACCACATCACGGCCTCACAACAACCTTTCCGAATTGTTCCTTGTTCTCCAGCCGCTGGTGCGCAGCGCGGATCTCGGCCAGCGGATAAACCGTATCGATCACCGGCTTCAATTGCTTCCGGAAGACGAACTTCAGCACCTGGTGCAGCTCGCCCATGCCGCCCATGAACGATCCGAGCAGGCTCCACTGCTTGCTGAACAGGTAGCGCAGATCGATTCCCGCACTGTAGCCGGTGGTGGCGCCGCAGGTCACGAGGCGCCCGCCGGGCGCCAGCGATTCCAGGCTCTTGGGCCACGTCGCCACGCCCACGTGCTCCATCACCACGTCCACGCCGCGCTTGCCCGTGATCCTCCTGACTTCCGCGGAAATGTCCTGCTGGTAGTGGTCGATCGCGTAGTCGGCACCGAGCTCGCGGGCCTTGGCCAGCTTGGCTTCCCCGCCCGCGGTGGCAATCACGCGGCACTGGAACATTTTGGCGATCTGGATGGCGGCCGAGCCGACGCCGCTCGACGCCGCCAGCACCAGCACATCCTCTCCCGGCTGGAGCCGCGCGCGCGCCATCAGCATGTGCCAAGCCGTGAGGAACACCAGTGGGGCGGCGGCGGCCTCCTCGAAGCTGAGATCGTCGGGAATCTGGATGACGCTGTATTCGGGCGCGGCCAGCAGCTCGGTGTTGCCACCGTCCACGGCGTAGCCGAACAGCGTGTAGCGGCGGCAGAGATTGTCGTTGCCGGAGAGGCACTGCTGGCACTGCCGGCAGCTCAGCCCGGGCGAGAGCAGCACCCGCCAGCCGGGCTTGACGCGCTCGCAGACTTCGCCCGCCGCGACAATCTCCCCGGCAATATCGCTGCCCAGCACGTGCGGCATGGAGAATTTCATCCCGGGAATTCCAGCGCGCACGAAAAGGTCCAGGTGGTTCAGGGCGCATGCGCGCACGCGGACCAAAACCTGGTCGGGTCTCAGCCTGGGTTCGGGGGCGTCTTCGTAGACCAGCACTTCCGGGCCGCCGTGCTGGTGAATGCGAGCGGCTTTCATGATGAAAGTGTGGCACACGGCTCCAGGTTCATGCCACAAAATCGTCCGCCTTACTGCGGAGGCACGGAGACCCCCGGCGACAAATCGCGCCTGCGGCAAACACAGAGTCCTCTTTAGCACCGTGTGTCTCCGCTCCCTCCGCGTTCGAACCCGCGGAAGAGAACCTTCCCCATCTCTCGTCAACCTCCGCGTTTTTTCTCCGCGTTTCCGCACCTCCGCGGTTAGTTTCACGCGGACAAAACGGTGTATTCTGAAGAGTCGAAGGAGACGGGCACGGTTAAGTTCTGCGTGCTGGCAAGCGGCAGTTCCGGGAACGCCGCCTTGCTGGCCACCGAAAACACGCGCATCCTGGTGGACGCCGGGCTGACCATGAAGGATCTTCGCAGGCGGCTGGCGGCCATCGGCGAAGATCTCAGCCGCATCCACGCCATCCTCATCACCCACGAACACTCCGATCACGTGGCCGGGCTGCCCGTGCTGGCGCGCAACCCGGACGTCCGCGCGGCCATCTACCTGACGCGCCTGGCCGAGCCGGCCATCGATTGGGGCGAATCCGTGCCGCGGCTCGAGCCGTTCCAGGCGGGCGCGAATTTCCAGATCGGCGATATCGAAGTCCAGAGCTTCAGCGTCCCGCACGACGCCATCGACCCGGTGGCCTTCTGTTTCGTCGCTCAGGGCGTGCGCATCGGGGTGGTCACGGACCTCGGCTACATTCCGGAATCCGTCAAGTTTCACCTGCGGCGCACGGACTTGCTGCTGCTCGAATCGAATCACGATCTCGACATGCTGAAAGTCGGCCCCTACCCCTGGTCCGTAAAGCAGCGCGTCATGAGCCGGGTGGGGCACCTCTCGAACCTGCGGATGTCGGACTATCTCATCGAGGACCTCGACTCCTCGACATCCAACCTGGTGCTGGGGCATCTTAGCGAGCAGAACAACCACCCGGCGATCGTGCGGATGATCGCCACCCAGGCGCTCGAGCAGCGCGGGCTAAACACGCGGCTGTCTATCGCCCAGCAGCGCAGCCCGTCGGAAGTGTTTCAATACTGAGTGCACCATGATTCCCCGATATACGCGGCCTGAAATGGGCCGGATCTGGAGCGACCGGAACAAGTTTCAGCAATGGCTGGAAGTGGAGCTGGCGGCCTCGGAGGCGCTGGCCGAGTTGGGCATCGTGCCGGCGGACGCCGCGCGCCTGCTGCGCGCGCACGCGGCCTTTGACGCCGGGCGGATCTTCGAAATCGAGAAGGAAGTGAAGCACGACGTGATCGCCTTCACCACCGCCGTGGCCGAAACCATGGCGAAAACCGGGCACGGCGACGCATCGCGCTGGCTGCATTACGGGCTGACGTCGAACGACGTGGTGGATACCGCGCAGGCGCTGCTGCTCCAGCAGGCCTCGGCCATTCTGCTGGGTGGCCTCGAAAACCTGCGCGCCGTGCTGAAGCGCCGCGCGCTCGAGTTCCAGCACACGCCGCAGGTCGGCCGCACGCACGGCGTGCACGCGGAGCCGATTACCTTCGGGCTGAAGCTGGCCATCTGGTACGAGGAGGCCGGACGCAATCGCCGGCGTCTCGAGGCCGCGGCCGAAGACGTGCGCGTGGGGAAGATTTCGGGCGCGGTGGGGACCTTCGCGCACATCGGCCCGGAAGTGGAGGAACGCATCTGCGCGCGGCTGAATCTGCGGCCGGCGCCGGCGGCCTCCCAGGTGATCCAGCGTGACCGTCACGCCAACTTCGTGGCCACGCTGGCGCTGGTGGCCGCGCTGTGCGAGAAGATCGCGCTCGAGGTGCGGCACCTGCAACGGACCGAAGTGCGCGAGGCCGAGGAGTACTTCGCGCGCGGCCAGAAGGGCAGCTCGTCCATGCCGCACAAGCGCAACCCGGTGACCTCGGAGCAGATCTGCGGCCTGGCGCGGGTGGTGCGGGCCAACGCGCAGGCGGCCTTCGAGGATATCGCGCTGTGGCACGAGCGCGACATCTCGCACTCCTCGGTGGAGCGGGTGATTCTGCCGGATTCCACCACGCTGGCGGATTACCTGCTCGACAAGACCACGCATCTTGTGGACAAGCTGCTGGTGTATCCCGAGCGCATGCGCCGCAACCTGGAGATGACGCGCGGCCTGGTCTTTTCCGGCCAGTTGCTGCTGGATCTGGCGGCCGCGGGCATGCTGCGCGAGCAGGCCTACCACATTGTGCAGGGCCACGCGATGCGCGCCTGGGAGGAAGAGGCCGATTTCCGCGCGGCCATCGAGGCGGACCCGGAAATCCGCGCCGTGCTGAAGCCGGAGCAGATCGGCGAGGCATTTTCGCTGGAACGGCAACTGCGGAACGTGGACAAGATCTTCGCGCGGGTATTCGGGGAGTAAGAGGCGGCGGCTTGCCGGGGGCCGTCTGCCCTGCGGCGTCTTCGGCTATCTAGGGTGCAGACTCGCTCGCCTTTTGTGCCTGTTCAAATGAAATCCGGATTGCCTTGATTTGCTCCGCGTGCCTTCGTGGATGCACTGAAATGATCAGAAGCATCTCATAGCCATTGACTGGCCCAGGGATGAGGGGGTGATCCGTGAGCCAGGAGCGAAGATCTCCCTCCAGCCCACCCACCCAATCAATCGTCCGCGCTCGAACCGCGGAGAAGCTCGTGAAAGCGTCTTGCAGATTGAGATAACGGCCACGAGGCCTTCCAACTGCAGGCGATTCAACACGCGTGGTTCGATCAATTCCTCTTTCCAATATCATGCTCTCCCGTGTCGAGTTAGGAAGCGCAGATGCCGAGGCTCGGGCTGCCATCAATCTAGAGAGGAGAAACTCCTCCGACACCACTACATGTTCGACACACTCAAGGATCGACCAGGTCGTCGGCATTTGCTTCCAGACGGCCATTTGCTCATCGACTCCTGCCAACGCTTCGGAAAGAGCCTTCCGACCCTCATCCAGTTGAGTCAGGACTTCCTGCTTTTCAGGCTCAAGCACGTTTCCGACATTGTAACAACGGGCGTACAATAGAGACATGGAGTGCACGCCCTCCAGCTCCCGTCCGGCCCTGTTCGCCTCCGATTGACTCCACACCGCTCCTTGCGGCGCGCGCCTTCCGGCGCGCAGGTCATCAACCCTTACAACTAAACAGGAGATTGGTATGGGCGATCTTCCGAAGCTGATCGGTCCCCTTCCGGGTCCGCGTGCGCGGGCCATTATCGAACGCGACGCGCGGGTGGTATCGCCGTCGTACACGCGGAGCTATCCGCTGGTAGCGGAGCGCGGCGAGGGCGCCATCATCGAGGATGTGGACGGCAACCGTTTTCTCGATTTCAGCGCCGGCATCGCGGTGGTGGCGACGGGGCATTGCCATCCACGGGTGGTGGAGGCCATCCAGAAGCAGGCGGCGCGGCTGATCCACATGTCCGGCACGGATTTCTACTACGAAGGGATGGCGGCGCTGGCGGAGAAACTGGCGGAGATCGCGCCCGGCGGGCCCAGTGGGCGCCCCGCGCGGCGCGTTTCGTTCGGGAATTCGGGGGCCGAAGCCATCGAAGGCTCCGTCAAGCTGGCCCGCTACGCCACCGGCCGCGACAAGATCATCGCCTTCTTCGGTTGTTTTCATGGGCGCACCCTGGGGGCGCTCTCACTCACAGCGCGCAAGGCCGTGCAGCGCGGCCGCTTCGGCCCGCTGATCCCGGGCGTGGTGCACGCGCCGTACCCGTACTGCTACCGGTGCCCGTTCGGCCGGCAACCGGAAAGCTGCGCGGTGGAATGCGTGAAGCACATCGAAGACACGCTCCTAAAGACCATCGCGCCGCCGGACGAAACCGCCGCCATCGTGGTGGAGCCGGTGCAGGGCGAGGGTGGGTACGTCGTCCCTCTGCAAAAGTTCTTCGACGAGCTGGCGCGCGTGGCCGGACAAAATGGTATTCTTCTGATTTTCGACGAGGTGCAGTCCGGGATGGGGCGCACCGGCAAGATGTGGGCGGCGGAGCATTTCGGCGCCGTGCCGGACATCTTCGCCGTGGCCAAGGGGATCGCCAGCGGGATGCCGCTGGGGGCCACGGTGGCGCGCGCGGACCTGATGACCTGGCCGCCGGGCGCGCATGCCTCCACGTTCGGAGGCAACCCGGTTTGCTGCGCGGCGGCGCTGGTGACGATTGCGCTCCTGGAAGAAGGGCTCATGGAAAACGCCGCGCGCATGGGCGCGCATCTCATGGACCGGATGCGCGAGTGGCCGGCGCGGTTTCCCAACGTGGGGGACGTGCGCGGGCTGGGACTGATGATCGGTATCGAGTTGGTGCGCGACCAGCGGACGCGTGAAAAGGCGCCCGAGCTTCGCGGCCGCGTGCTGCGCCAGGCGTTCGAGCGCGGCCTGCTGGTGCTGGGCGCGGGCGATAGCACGATCCGGCTGTGCCCGCCGCTGGTGATTACACGCGACCAGTGCGATTTTGCCGTGGAGACGCTGCAAGAGTGCCTGAGATGAAGATCCTCGACGTCGGCTGCGGGATCCGCAAGCAGGCCGGCGCCATCGGCATCGACCGGAATCCCGCCAGCCGCGCCGATGTGCTGGCGGACCTGGACCGGTTCCCCTACCCGTTCGCCGACAGCTCGTTCGACCGGCTGACCGCCATCCATGTCATCGAGCACGTCAACGACGTGATGCGCGCCATGGAGGAGTTTCACCGCCTGGTGCGCGCGGGCGGCACGGTGCGCATCGAGACCCCGCACTACACCGATTTCAGCTCGTTCTGCGACCCCACCCACAAGAGCCACCTGAACAGCTTCAGCTTTCGCTGCTTCGGCGAGGACCACGGCGGGTTCGGCTACTACTCGAAAGTGAGATTTCGCGAGATTTCCGTGCGGGTAAAGCTACTGGCTTTCTGGAGGTGGCTCGGGTTTGAATTCCTGGTCAACCGCTTTCCGCACTACCGGCGCTTTTGGGAATACTATCTATGCTACGTGGTGCGCGGCAAGGCCATGGAGTTCGAGTTCGAAGTCCTGAAGTGATCGGGCTGATCTATCGCATGGCGGACGTCCTGCGGCGCCGCTCGCTCCAGGACGACCATGGGCGGCTGGGCGAAGACCTGGCTCACCGGTACCTGCGCCGCCGCGGCTTCACGATTGTGGCGCGGAATTACCAGCCGCCATCGGGCGGGGGCGAGATCGACCTGGTGGCCTGGCACGGCGGCGCCCTGGTGTTCGTCGAAGTGAAGACGCGCGCCAGCGCCGAGTTCGGTGAGCCGGACCGCGCGGTGGACGCCGAGAAGCAAAAGCACCTGCGGCGGGCGGCCCGCGATTATGCGCGGCGCGCCGGCGTGGAATGGGAGAAGGTGCGTTTCGACATCGTCAGCGTGGTGCTCGAGAAACCGGTGCGGATCGAGTGGATCCGGGACGCGTTCCGCAGAGCCTGAGGGTGGGGCATGCTTTAGCTTGCCCTTTTCGGTCACGCTATAATCATTTGTTGCTGAATCCTGCTGCTCATCTCGGAGGGATCTCTCCACTTGCCCGAATTGCGTAAGGACCCTATCACGGGGCGATGGGTCATCATCGCCACCGATCGCGCCAAACGCCCCAACGATTTCATCCGGCAGCCGGTTCCGCCTGCCGCCTCGGGCGTGTGCCCGTTCGATTACGGCCACGAGCACAAGACGCCGCCGGAGATTCTGGCCTACCGCAGCAGCGGCGGGCGCAACGAGCCGGGCTGGCGCGTGCGCGTGGTGCCCAACAAGTTCCCGGTGCTGGGGATCGAAGGCGAGCTCAACCGCCAGGGCGAAGGCATGTACGACAAGATGAACGGCATCGGCGCGCACGAGGTCATCATTGAGACCCCCGACCACGCCGCCACGCTCGCCGAAATGCCGGAGCGCCAAATCGAAGAGGTGCTGTGGGCCTTCCGGGACCGGGTCAACGACCTGAAGAAAGACCGGCGGTTCCGCTACATCCTGCTGTTCAAGAACCATGGCGAGGCGGCGGGGGCGTCGCTGGAGCATCCGCATTCGCAGCTCATCGCGCTGCCGGTCATTCCCAAGCGAGTCAAGGAAGAGGTGGACGCGGGCAGGCTGTTCTACGACTTGAAGGAGCGCTGCATCTTCTGCGACATCATCCGCGAGGAGAGCACCGCGGGAACGCGCCTGGTGATGGAAACGGACCGGTTCACGGTGCTCGAGCCTTACGCGCCCCGCTTTCCCTTCGAGACGTGGATTCTGCCGAAGCGGCACCAATCGCACTTCGAAGACTCCGACGCTCCCACCTTTCAAAACCTGGCCTGGGTTTTGCGCTCCACCATGCGCAAGATCGACAAGACACTGGAGCGGCCGGCCTACAATTTCATCGTGCACAGCGCGCCCGTGCAGGAAGCGCCGCTGCCGCACTACCACTGGCACCTGGAGATCATGCCCAAGCTGACCAAGGTGGCGGGGTTCGAATGGGGGACGGGGTTCTATATCAATCCGACGCCGCCGGAGGAATCCGCGCGGTTTCTGCGGGAAGCCGGGCTGGGGTAGCTTGGAGCGGCGGTTGCGCGGACACGCCGCTGTCTGGTATAAACGCATATCGTTCGACGTGCCAGAACTGGGCTGGCCATCATGCCCGAGAAGAAGAAGAGTTCCGCTCCGAAGACCGCCAGGCAACTGAAGAAAGCGCGGACATCCAAGATGACCCGGGGTTCCGAACACACCGGTGCGGCAGCCGCCTCTCGCGCGGCCGCGGGGGCGCAGCCGCCGAGCTCCAAAAAACAGCTCGCCAGCTTCGAGGCCGCCATGAAACTGTTTCACGCGCGGATTCTAAAGGAAGCCCGGGAACTTTTTTTGCAGGCGGCGGCGGGCCCCGAGCGGGACGTGGCGCATCGCGCGCAGTTGCATGCCGCCATGTGCGACCGGCGTCTGCAACAGGGCACGCTGGACTTGCGCTCGGCGGAGGATTACTACACGTACGGCGTGGCTTTGCTCAACGCGCGCAACGTGGCGGAAGCCCGCGCGCACCTCGAACAGGCCCTCCAGCTCGCGCCGGGAGCGGACCACATCTACTACACGCTGGCTCTGGCGCAGGCCCTGGGGGGCGACCTGGCCAGCGCGCATGATAATTTGAAGCGCGCCATCGAGTTGGAGCCGCGCAACCGCATCATGGCCCGGCAAGACGCCGACTTCGCGCCGCTGGCCAATCAGCCGCCGTTCGACGTGCTGCTCTATCCTGAGAAGAAGGGCTGGTAAAGGAGCCGGGCTGGGCATGCCCGTCATCTGTCCAATGGAGGATACCTCGCCACTCCGTGTGGTCGCCGTCGGCGGAGGCACGGGGCTATCGGCGGTCCTCGAAGGGTTGAAGCAAACCGCGCCGGCGGTGGGTATCACGGCCATCGTCACGGTGACCGATGACGGCGGCAGCTCCGGCCGCTTGCGCCGCGAATTCGACGTGCTGCCGCCGGGCGATATCCGCAACTGCATGGTGGCGCTGAGCGGGGATGCGGGGTTGCTTTCCCGGCTGTTCCAGTACCGGTTCCCGTCCGGCCACGGGCTTAAGGGACACAGCTTCGGCAACCTGTTCCTGACGGCCCTGACGCAGATCATGGGCGACTTTCCGGACGCCGTGAAAGTTTCCTCGGAAGTGCTCAAAATCGCGGGCCGCATCTATCCCGCAACCACTGCCAACGTGGCGCTCGAAGCCACGCTGGTAAACGGCGCGCGGGTGGTGGGAGAAACCCGCATCAGCCGCAGCTCGCACAGGATCAAGCGCATCCGCCTGATTCCGCGAAAGGTGCGGCCGCTGGAAGCGGCTCTGAGCGCCATCGCCGAGGCGGACGTGATTACGCTCGGGCCGGGATCGCTGTTCACCAGCGTGATTCCAAACCTGCTGGTGGAAGGGATTCCTTCGGCCATCCGCCGGTCGGCGGCCGTCAAGGCCTACTTCGTGAACCTGATGTGGCAGCCGGGCGAAACCATGGGGTTCCGGGCTTCCGATCACATCCGCGCGATCCACCAGCACGCGGGCGGAAAATTCCTGGATTACGCCGTGGTGAACATCCGGCCGATTCCCTCCGCCGTGAAGAAGCGCTACGCCAGGGAAGCGGCGCAGCCAGTGGAAAACGACATCGAGGCCATTTACCAGATGGGACTGAAGGTGGCGGCCGGCAACCTGGCGCAGCATGCCGGCAAGGTGCGGCACGACCCCAGCGCCACGGCCGCGCTGGTGGTAAGACTGGCGCAAGAAGGCAGACAGCACAAGAGCGGCCAGCCATAATAGAGTTGATGCAGATTCCCGTGACAGTTGTGATTCTCGCCGCCGGGCTCGGCACGCGCATGAAATCGCGCCGGGCCAAGGTGCTGCACCGCGCGGGCGGCAAAGCGCTGATCGAGCATGTGGTCGAGACCGCGCTGGAGCTGGCGCCGGCCGAGCGCATATTCGTGGTGGTGGGATACCAGGCCGAGGAGGTGCGAAAGGTCGTGGCCGGAGTGCCCTCCGGGTCCGCCATCAGATTCATCGAGCAGCCGGAGCAGAAGGGCACCGGACATGCCTTGATGGTGGGGCGGGAGACGCTCGCCGGGCTGGACGGCTACCTGGTGATCCTCTACGGCGATGGCCCCCTGCTGCGCGCGGAAACGCTGAAGCGGCTGACGGAAGCCGCGGCCACGGGCGAGGCGGGCGGCGTCCTGCTGAGCGCTGTGATGGACGACCCCACGGGCTACGGCCGCGTGATTCGCGGCGGGGGTGCCCTCGGGGCCCGGCGCGTGGCCAGAGTGGTCGAGCAGAAGGCCGCCGCGCCGGACGAGCTGGCCATCCGCGAAGCCAACATGGGAATCTACTGTTACCGCGCGGACCTGTTCTGGAAACTCGTGGACGAGATCCGGCCGGATAACCCGGACCGCGAGTATTACCTCACCGACATGGTGGAAATCTTCAACCGCGCTGGCCATCGCGTGGAAGCGGTGCGGATTGACGATCCGCATGAAGCCTTGGGAATCAACGATCGCGTGGAGCTGGCCCGAGTGGACGCCATCCTGCGCGAGCGCAAACGGCTCGAATTGATGCTGGCCGGCGTCACCATTGAGAAGCCCGAGACGGTGGTCATCGACGCCGACGTGCGCGTTGGGACGGACACGGTCATTGAGCCGTTCGCGCAGATTCTGGGCAAGACCGTGATCGGCGCGGACTGCCGGGTGGGCGCGTGCTCCATCGTGCGCGATTCGGAGCTTGCCGACGAGGTGGAAATCGGCCCGTTCACCATCGTGGCCACGTCGCGGCTGGCGCGCGGCGTGCATGCCGGGCCATTCGCGCGCCTGCGCATGGAGAACCTGGTCGAGGAGGGCGCGCACATCGGCAACTTCGTGGAGCTGAAAAAGACGCACATGGGCGCTCACGCCAAGGCCAGTCACCTGGCGTATTTGGGCGATGCGCAGATCGGGGCGAAGGTGAACATCGGCGCCGGCACCATCACCTGCAACTACGACGGCCTGCGCAAGCACGTCACCAAGATCGGAGACGGCGCCTTTGTGGGGAGCAACTCCACCCTGGTGGCGCCCATTGAGATCGGCGAGGGCGCGTACGTGGCCGCGGGCTCGGTGGTGACGGAGCGGGTGCCGCCGGATGCCCTGGCCCTGGGGCGCGCGCGGCAGGTAATTAAGGAAGACTGGGCCAGGAAGCACAAGGCGCTCCACAAGAAGTAGCGCCGGGCCCAGAGGGCACCCCCTTGCCACCGGTGATTCCTGATGTGGCTCAAAGACACCGGTGGCACGCCCACCGGTGCCACCAGGCTACTGACTTCCGCCCGCGGCCGCCGACGAGACCTTACGGCTCAAGAAACACTCCCGGCAGTAAACCGGCCGGCCTTGAGTGGGCTTGAAGGGAACCGTGGTCTCCCGGCCGCATTGGGAGCAGGTGGTCATGGTCTCCGTTTTGCGAAAACCCGAGCCCGGCGATCCCTGGCGCTTGGTCTTGCAATTCTTGCAGCGCTTGGGCTCGTTCTTGAAATTCTTGTCATGGAAGAAGTGCTGTTCTCCCGCTGTGAAAACGAAATCTGCTCCGCAGTCCGCGCACTTGAGGACGCGATCCTGAAACTCCGGCATAGGCCACCCTGCCCCGTTATCAACCTGAACTGTGGTCGGATAAGGCGGCGGGGCTTGCGCCCCGCCACCGCGTTACTCAATCTCCCGGCGTGATTTCTTCCGGTTTCGTTTGCGGGCCAGCGCCTGCTTGGCCCGGAGCTTCTCACCGGGCTTCAAGTAAAAGGAGTGCCGCTTGACCTCCTTGATGATGTCCTCCTGCTGGACCTTCCTCTTGAAGCGGCGAAGGGCGTTTTCTAACGTTTCGCCCTCCTGAAGCTTTACTTCAGCCAAACGAAATACACCTCCCCACTAGACCAAGATTCCCATGCGCGGATTTGGATTCTCCGGGATCTTGCGCCACCAGGAGTGAGGCCCGACCCCAAAAACTCCTACACTTCGCACAGAAGGTACTGATATCATAGGTGGTTGATAAATAAAGTCAAGCCCAAATTTTAGGATGCCGCCCGGACCAATCGATCAAAATATCCGGATACTCTTTCTTTTCAGGGACTTACGATAAAATGGAAAATGTACTAGCGATCCTGCTGGCGGGCGGCGCCGGCGAGCGCCTGTATCCACTCACAAAGGACACCGCCAAGCCGGCGGTGCCTTTCGGAGGCGCCTATCGCATTATCGATTTCACGCTGTCCAACTGTATTAATTCAAACGTCCGTCGAGTTCTTATCCTAACACAGTACAAATCGCTGGAACTGATCCGCCACGTCCGCGATGGCTGGAACATTCTTTCGGCGGCGCTGGGCGAGTACATCGAGGTGCTCCCGCCCATGCAGCGCGTATCCCAAGACTGGTACCAGGGGACGGCGGACGCGGTCTTCCAGAATTTCCAGAGCATCGAAGCCGAAGCTCCCGAGCTGACCCTGATCCTGGCCGCGGACCACATCTACAGGATGAATTACCACGAGATGCTGGACTGGCACCGGAGCCACCAGGCGGAGGTCACCATCGCCACCATCCAGGCGCCCCCGGAACAGGCCGCTCATTTCGGAGTGGTGGAGATCGGCCTGGATTACCGCGTCGCGGGGTTCGAGGAAAAGCCCCGGCACTCGAATCCGGCGCGCTCGCGATTCGACCCCTCGATGGTCAGCGCGTCGATGGGAGTCTACGTGTTCAACACCGATGTGCTGCTGCGCGCGCTGCACCAGGACGCGCAGGACCCAAATTCCAGCCACGATTTCGCCAAGGACGTGATCCCGCGCAACCTGGGGAAGGCCCGCGTAGTGGCCTACGATTTCCGCGATATCAACGATAAACCGATGCCCTACTGGCGGGACGTGGGGACGCCGGACGCCTACTACGAAGCCAACATGGACCTGGTGGACGTGGTGCCACAATTCAACCTGTACGACCAGCGCTGGCCGATCCGGACCAAGGCGACGCAGCAGCCGCCGGCCAAGTTCGTATTCGCGCAGGAAGGGCGCCGCATGGGCGTGGCGGTGGATTCGATCGTGAGCGCCGGCTGCATCGTATCCGGCGGTCGCGTGCTGCATAGCGTGCTCTCGCCGGGCGTGCGCGTGAACAGTTACTGTGAAATAGAGTATTCGATTCTGATGCCGGACGTGGAGATCGGGCGGTACAGCCGGATCAGCCGCGCCATCATCAATACGGGCGTGAAGGTTCCGGAATCGAGTGTAATCGGTTTCGATCCGGAAGCCGACCGCGCCAAGGGTTATCACGTCACCGAAGGCGGGATCACGGTGGTGGCGTAGCAGTCCGGGGGGCCAGGGGTCAGGGGCCGGGGGCCAGGGAGAGAAGTCTTTTCCCGGCCCCCGGGCCCCGATCCCCGGCCCCCGATTCAAGGAGCCATACATTGACCACAATCGTAAAGGTAATTGGAAGAGAGATTCTCGACTCACGCGGGAATCCGACGGTGGAAGCGGATGTCTATCTAGCGGATGGCAGCATGGGAAGGGCCGCGGTGCCTTCCGGAGCCTCCACCGGCGAACATGAAGCGGTGGAGTTGCGGGACGGCGACAAGTCACGCTACCTCGGCAAGGGCACGCAGAAGGCCGTGAGTCACGTCAACGGCGAAATCGCCAGTGCGCTCGACGGCAAGGATGCGGCGCAGCAGGCCGAGCTCGACCGCGCCATGATCGATCTGGACGGCACGCCCAACAAGGGACGGCTGGGAGCCAACGCCATCCTGGCGGTATCGATGGCGGCGGCGCGCGCGACCGCGGCGGCCCAGCACACTCCCCTCTACCGTTACCTGGGCGGTGTGGGCGCGAGCATTCTGCCCGTGCCCCAGATGAACATCATCAACGGCGGCGCGCACGCGGACAATTCCGTGGACGTGCAGGAGTTCATGATCGCGCCCTTCGGGGGCGCCAGGTTCTCCGAAGCGCTCCGCATGGGCGTCGAGGTGTTCCATACCCTGAAGAAAGTCCTGAGCAAGAAGGGCTACTCGACGGCGGTGGGCGACGAGGGCGGCTTCGCGCCCAACCTGAAATCCAACGAGGAGGCCATCGAGTCCGTCCTGGAGGCCATATCGCAGGCCGGCTACAAGCCCGGCGAGCAGATCGGCGTGTGCCTCGATCCGGCCGCCAGCGAGTTCTACCAGGATGGCAAGTACGTCTTCAAGAAGTCCGACAAAAGCCAGCGCACCTCCGAGCAGATGGTGGAGTACTGGGCGAACTGGGTGCGGAAGTATCCGGCCATCCTGTCCATCGAGGACGGCATGTCGGAAGAGGACTGGCCGGGCTGGAAGCTGATGACCGATACGCTCGGCAAGAAGATCCAGCTTGTGGGCGACGATATCTTCGTCACCAATCCCTCCATCTTCAAGCGCGGCATCGAGCAGGGCATCGCCAATTCGATCCTCATCAAGCTGAACCAGATCGGCACGG
Organism: Bryobacteraceae bacterium; assembly: GCA_049510555.1. Lineage (GTDB taxonomy): Bacteria > Acidobacteriota > Terriglobia > Bryobacterales > Bryobacteraceae > Fen-178. The sequence goes on along the minus strand of JBEKYW010000019.1, from coordinate 37,345 downwards.
TGAGCGAGACGCTGGAGGCCATGCAGATGGCGGCGGCGGCCGGCTACACGGCGGTGGTATCGCACCGCTCCGGCGAAACCGAGGACCCGTTCATCGCCGACTGGGTGGTGGCCATGGGCGCCGGGCAGATCAAGACCGGCTCCGCCAGCCGCACGGACCGCATATGCAAGTACAACCAGTTGCTGCGCATCGAAGAACGGCTCGGCCCGGCGGCCCAGTTCCTCGGCAGAAAGGCGTTCCGGCAGTGATCAAGCTGGTACTGGTGCGCCACGGCGAGAGCACGTGGAACAAGGAAAACCGCTTCACCGGCTGGACGGACGTGGACCTCTCCGAGAAGGGCCTCCAGGAAGCCCACGAAGGCGGGTCGGTGCTGCGGGAGGAAGGGTACACGTTCGACGTGGCCTACACCTCGGTGCTGAAGCGCGCCATCCGCACCTTGTGGGTGGTGCTGGACGAGCTGGACCTGATGTGGATTCCGGTCCACCGCTCCTGGCGCTTGAACGAGCGGCACTACGGCGCGCTGCAAGGGTTGAACAAGGCCGAGACGGCGGCCAAGTTCGGCGAGGCGCAGGTGAAGATCTGGCGCCGCAGCTACGACGTCCGCCCGCCGGAGCTGACGCCCGAAGACGTGCGTTTTCCCGGCCACGACCCGCGGTATAGGAACCTCACCAAGGAGGAGCTGCCGCTGACCGAGTGTCTGAAGGACACGGTGGCGCGGTTCCTGCCGCTGTGGCACGAGACCATCGCGCCCGTCATCCGGCAGGGGCGGAAGGTGCTGATCGCCGCGCACGGCAACAGCTTGCGCGCGCTGGTGAAGTACCTGGACGACATCCCCGAGCCGGACATCGTCGAGCTGAACATTCCGACGGGCATGCCGCTGGTGTACGAGCTGGATGAGAACCTGAGACCGTTGAACCGCTACTATCTGGGCGATCCCGAGAAAGTCAAGGCCGCCATGGAAGCGGTGGCCGCGCAGGGGAAAAAGAAGTAGGTGGGGCAGGCCATCGTTTCTTGTGGCCTGCCAATCTTGTGGCCTACGTTACAGCACCACCACGGCGGCGCTGAAGCGGACTCATCGGGTTGCAGTGTTATGGCATACTCGAAGAAACTGCCTATGACGTTGGAGGAAGTCCGCTCTCGATATGGCGCCCAGATCGTCGCGGCGGCAGAAAGGCGCGGCGCGCATAATATCCGTGTGTTCGGTTCGGTTGCTCGCGGCGATCAACGCTACGGCTCCGACATCGACTTCCTGGTCGATTTCGAGCCGGGCCGGTCACTGCTCGATCTGACAGGGTTGTGGCTCGACCTCGAGACGGTGTTGGGCTGCAAGGTCGATGTTGTCTCCAGCCGTGGACTTAAGCCGCGCCTGGCGTCTGAAGTGATGCGTGACGCGGTCTCGCTATGAGGGCCGATCGCCTCCGTCTGCTTGATGCTGTCGAGCAAGTCGAACTGATTTCCAGGTTCTCCCAACGTGGCCGGGAAGCGTTCTTGAGCGACGTTCTGATTCAGAGCGCAGTATTGCACCGCCTGGCGTTGTTGGGCGAAGCCTGCCGGGGGCTGTCTTCCACGCTTCGCGAAGCTCACCCTGAGGTCCCGTGGCCACAGATCGCCGCGTTTCGCAACGTCGTGATCCATGAGTATTTCGGGATCGATCTTGAACTCGTGTGGACGATCGTCACCGAGCACATCGCGGCTTTGGGAGAGCAGCTCCGTTCAGTCGTGGATTCTCTGCCCGACTGAATCGCCGGCACAACGCTGTCGTCGTCGGGGCCGTGAAGCCATCGACAACACCAGGAGTAGTCTCACTCCGTCGGTTCGAGAGCCACGGCGCAATCGGCTTGCCGGGCGAGAGAAATTCGAAACGTATCCATGGTGGCCCGTCAGAATAGAATCAACAGTCAAAGCGCCACCACGGCGGCGCTGACGGGTTTCTCCCCTACCGGGATCAGCGTGAACAGCGGGGCCGGCTTGTAGCGGTGGCGCCCGGCCAGCGAGAAGATGCGGATCACCGCCAGGTCGCCGGATTTCTCATTGAGCACGAGCGCGTACTGCTGGTCGGGGGTGACGAGGATGCAGCCCGGCTGCCGGCCCACCTGGACCACCGCCACCAGCTTGCGCATATCGACATCGAAGACCGTGATGCCGCCGGTGTCCGGATTGGCCACCAGCAGGTAGGAGGGTGACGTGTCGGTGATGGCCATGGCGCCCGGCGCATGGCCGGCAAGAATGGTCTCCTCGACCTCCGTCTGGTACGGGTAGACGATCACTACGGCGTCCATGCCGTCGCCGCTGATGAAGAGCTGGCCGCCATCGGGGGTAAAACAGAAGTGGCGTGGTTCGAGCGGCAGCGGCAGGCGTACCACGGTCTTTCCGGTGGAGACATCGAAGATGGTGACGTTGCGCTCGGGCCGGCTGCCAGCGATCAACTGTTTGCCATCCGACTGGAACCGGACGATGGAAGGCTCGGCGCCGACCGCGATGGTCCGCTCGATGGCGGCGCCGGTCAGAGACGCGATCGCGATGCGGCGGTCCTGCCGGCTGGCGATGGCGGCCTGGTTGTCGCGGCTGAGATCGAAACCGTCGGGAGGCGCGGAAAGGCGTATGCGGCGGGCAGGGCGCAGGGAATCGAGCGGCACTTCGACCAGCGCCGCGGGATCGCGGTACAGGACCCAAAGGGCATCGCCGCGAGGGGAAATCTGCATGTCGACCGCCTGGCTGCCGGCGCGCGCGGTGCGGCTGACGGAAAGCGACGCTGCGTCGATTTCGTACACCGTCCCACCCCGCGGCGCGAGAACCAAAACCGCGGCACGGCTGGGATGCCGCAGGACCACCGTGGGCGCGGCGTCGAGGTGGATCTGTTTCCGGACGCGGAAGCTGCTGAGATCGACGACGCCCACCGAGCGCCCGTCCTGATTGGCGACGAAGCAATACCCCGGAAAGCGCGTGGCCTTAGGTTTGCGGCAGGCGGCGAGCGCCGCAGCGGATGAGAGCAGCAGGGTGCGCCGGGACATGTTATTCTGGTGAGAGCCTCCGCGCCGGAGAGATGGCCGAGTGGTTGAAGGCGCACGCTTGGAAAGCGTGTATAGGGGAAACTCTATCGAGGGTTCGAATCCCTCTCTCTCCGCCAGCCTAATACATTGATTCCAAACAAGTTCATATTCTGCGTATTGCGCTGTACACGATTTTGTCCCATACTCCGGTTAGAGGCGCATTGTGCTCACCATCTACCGCCGCCACCGGAAGAAGTGCAATTTCGCCGACGACCGCATCTCAAAGAAGTGCCGATGCCCGTTGTGGGCCACCGGCACCCTTGAAGGCAAGGCCGTCCGCGAATCCCTGAAGACGCGGAACTGGGAGCGGGCCGAGCAGCTCAAGAAAGAGCGTGAGGCGAACCTCACGCCCACTGAGAAGAAGCCCGCAATCACAGTAGCCTACGCCGTGCAGAAGTACTACGAATCCTGTGAGGCGCGGAGGCTCTCCGACAACACGCTCCGCAAGTACCGCACCGTGAAAAAAGTGATCTCCGAGTTCGCGGAGACGAACGGCATCACGAACCTCGCGGACTTCAGCCAGCAACGGGTGCGCGACCTCATCGGCGAACGGAAACTGTCGGCTCTCACCACGTCAAAAGAGATCGAGCGGACACGGACTTTCTTCGCGTTCTGCGTCGATAATGATTGGATTCCAAAGAACCCTGCGAAACCCATCAAGCCTCCGAAGTCGAAACAAATCCCACGCCTCCCGTTCAGCGATGAGGACGTGCAGAACATCCTTGCCCAAACGGAAGACGACAGGGAGTTGGCGTTCGTGCTCACCCTCCGCCACACAGGCTTGCGTATCGGCGATGCTTCACTGCTCCGCGTATCCCAGGTGTCGGAAGGCCGTGTATTTCTGTACACCACGAAGGCCGGCACGCCGATCAGCGTGGTCATCCCGCCGCAGCTTACTTCCCTTTTCCAGGCCCTCCCCCAGCGCGGGGGATATTTTTTCCTCATTGGCGAATCGACGCACCCGCACACCGCCTCGAACCTTTGGCGGCGGCGCATCAAGCGCATGTGCAAGGAAGCGAAAATAAGCCCCGACCACCCGCACCGTTTCCGGCACACTCTAGCGGCCGATCTGCTCTCTAAGGGAGCGAGCGTGGAGGACGTGGCGGCCGTCTTGGGTAACAGCCCCGGCGTGGTCATGAAGCACTATTCACAGTTCATCAAATCGAGGCAGGACCGGCTGGATTCCATCGTGCAAAGCACATGGGAAACGCCGAAACTCGTGAGGATTAAATAAAAGGGGCGGCTATTGCCGCCGCCCCCTGTTCCGCTCAAGAAACCGCTGCAGCTCCGATTCCGGGATCTGGCGTTTCACGTTCTTTCCGCGCCCTCCCATCCTCGGAAACTCGACCGCCTGGAGGTGTCCTCGACGAATCAGTCTGACGACCGAATCGCGCGAACATCCAAGCGGCCCCGCGGCCTCCTTCAGCGAATACATCTTCTCGAAGGTCTCCATCTTCAAACCTCAAAGTGAAGTACCTCCACCCTTTCGGGCGATGAGAAGCCGACGCAATTTCCCCGCTCCACAGCCGACCCACTCGCTGCGCGAAGAATGCGGCTATGAAGCAAGAAATACCACCGGTAACCCCTTCCCTTGCGGGAAGAGGTCTGGTATATTATCGCACTAAACTCAATACGGATTTCCTTCGGTTATTCGTATGATTGCGCGAGAAACTTCGCGCGGACGCCGACGGCGTAAGTCGAGCGGTTGCGCCGGGCTAGCGCGAGTACGACCCGTGCTGCGGCGTCCCACGCCTGACGGCGGGTACCCCTCGCTCGCCCTAGTGGGTGCCTATCGGCAGAACAGCGCGGCGGTTCCTAACGGAGTTATATGACCTGCCCTGCCTGTCACACCGAACAGACCGAAGCGCATTTCTGCTACAAATGCGGCTCAAGCCTGAGCGGCCACCCGCTCTCGGACCACGAGAGACAAGTGATGCTGAGCCACGCCCAAGCGGAACAGTGGCGCAACACGAAAGGGCTTGCCGGATTCGGATGCCTTACCTTGTATTTCGGCTTCGGCGTCCTCATGGCGATCGGATTCTTCTTCGACGCCATCGCCGGGGCAAAGGGTTCCTCATTCCTCGGAGCGATGTTCATGCTCGCCCTCTTTGGAGGAATCGGATACCCGGCAATGAAAGCGGCCATTAAGCGGTGGAAGCGCCGCAAACACTACTTGGGCATTATCGCCAATCCCCCGGACAGATTGCCGCCACGGGCGCCCGGACTTTCCGACAAGCAGCATGCGAAGGAGATGGAGCGGTTCGAGGCGCTTAACCAGCACGTCCATCTGAATCGAATGGCGACCGGGCAGGTCGAAACGGGCATAATCGAGCCGCTGCCGGAAGAGATCCGCGCCCAGCACGTTTGGATTCCCGGCCTTCCGGGGTATGGCAAGAGCACACTCGTACATTGGATGGCGTACAAGGATGTTTTGGAGGGAAAGGGACTGACGATCATCGATCCGGCCGGCGACCTCGTCGGGAACGGGTTGCCAGACGACCCCGACCGGCACATTCCCGGAATCATCGACTGGATTCCCTATCGGCGCGTCGAGGACACGGTCTATCTCGACCTCAAACAGCCGGTCCCTATCGATTTCTTCAGTTATTCGGACGAGGACGAAAAGCAGACCGTCGCATCAAACCTGGTTGACCTCTTTACCCGGCTTTCCGAGATGTTCGGCGGCCAGCCCGGAGTGCGCTTCGGCGGCATCGTCCGCGACATCATCTACACGCTCTTCGAGGCTGGCAATACGTCGTTCATCGACATTTACGATTTCATCAAGGACCCCGACCGCAGGAAGCAGATACTCGGCCGCGTGTCCGAGAAGACCCGCGCCCAATGGGATAGGTTCCCGAACGACGAAAAGACGGAACCCATCATTTCGCGCCTCACCCCCATCGCGAAGAACCCGCGCCTCCGCACCATCTTCGGGACGCCGAACGCGAAGCTCAAGTTTTCGGAAGTCATGAACGACAACAGCATCGTCCTTGTGAACATCGGCGGGGCGAGCGAGGCCGGGATAATCCTCGGAACAATGATCATCTCCCAGCTCATGCGGGCGGCGCTCAAAAGGTCGGAACTGCCGAAGCACCGCCGCGTATCGCACCATGTCTACGTCGACGAGTTCCAGAACTTCCAAGTCGGGACCGACATGGCGAGGATTCTGACGCAATGCAGGAAATACAACCTCTGCCTCACGATCGCCAATCACTATACCGCCCAGATACCGGCCCAAACCCTTTCCGCCGTGTTCGGCGGGACTTCCACGTGGTTCCTGTTCCGGATGTCCCCGCAGGACATCCCGGTTTTCGCGAGGGCGTTGCCTTCCATTGCCTACGCCGGCGTCTATGATAAGCGCGACCCGAACGAAGACATTCCGGAGATTCTGGGATTCCTTAAGGACAAGGACGCGAAACCCGAAACCGTGCTCGTCGATTTGAAGCCGCTCCCGTTCGACCCCCAGATCCTCGCCACTCTCCAGGTCGGGGAAGCGATACACCGGAAAGCCGACGCCACCGCGCAGAAGGTCAGGACGCACCCGATGAGACAGCGTCCCGGCGCGAGTTTCGCGAACCTCATCAGGAAACGCACGTTAGAGCAGTATGCGTGCCCCGCTCAAAACGACGTACCGCCGGATTTAGAATCCAAGCGGGATGCCGCAGCTTTTACGACAAACGAAGGCCAAACGCGAGGCCCTCGCGGTCCTCGCTGATTACTTCTGCCTCAATGCCAAGATGGCCGCGGAGCTTCTGGGAATCTCCGCGCGGGCGGTGCAGGCGCACTACCACCGGCTCATCGACGCCCAGCTTGTGTATGGCATCCGTTACGCCCCCGAGGAGCACCTGAAGGGCGCCATCCCCATCGCCTACGGCCTCTCGGACAGCGGCGTGGCCAAGGCGTTTCGGGAAGGGTTCGCGACCGATTCCACCAAGTCCATCAAAGGCCACAAGCCCTCCCGCATAGAGCACGAGGTCATGATCTCCAGGTTCCACCTGGAGCTTGCCCGATGGTGCGAAGAAGAGGGCTGGGACGTGCGCTGGCGGCAGAGGAACCTCCAGCACGGCGTGTACCCGGACGCCCTGTTCAGAGTGGACGGAGCCTACTTGTTCCTCGAAATCGAGCGGGCGAAATTGGGCGACTACAAGGACGGCGAGCCGCAGATCCTTCGGAAGCTCAAGGCCTATCGGGACTACCACGGTTCCGTGGCTTGCGAAAAGGACTTCGGGTTCCGGAGATTCAGGGTTGTGACCGTCATGCGGACCTTCGCGCGGGCGGCGAATCTCTCGAAGCGGGCGGCGGGCGCCGGCCTCGACCCGGCAACCTTCATCGTTTCGAGCGAGCAACACTTGTTTGACCGCAGTTCCCGGCAGGATGCGCATCCTGCTTCCATCGTCCGGGTTCCGCTCTGTGCCATCCTGGGATTGCGATTCCAGCGGGCGGGCAAACCTTGACCACCATGCAACACGAAACACCGGGCGATGTTTGTTCGGTATGCGGGAAAGAGGTAGCGGGCGGTTTCACGGTCCAGGAATCGGAGGTCGAGGATGGCGGCGGTTTCGCCATCGTGGTTGCAGGCACGCCGCAACTTCAACGACTGCGATGGCTGCAACGCGAGTGCACTGGCGCTGTCCAAGCATCCTAGGTCCGGGTACTGTGACGATTGCTTCGAGAAGTACGACCTTGAAGATCCTGACGATTTCCGGATGTTCCCAGAAAAAGGTCACTTCGTCCGCAAGTGAAATAGACTAACCCTGGCCCGCTGGAACGCACCCGATTCCTGCGTATCCTGCATAGATCCCATTAGGCCCTTTCCGTGCCATCATTGAATTGCGATTGCAGGGGGCAGGAACGCGACATTCAAATCAACACCATGAATGACCAAACCCCAATCACCGACGACCAGAGGAAGGCCTTTGCCAACCTCATCAGGGAGGCGCAGCAGCGTTACGAGCGCGAGTTCGATAATCGCGTCAAGTCGTTGAAGGATTCCTACATCCCCCGTTTCGAGGCGGGGTCAAAGGCGAGGCATGTCATCGAGCAGATCCGTTCTCTGCGTGAGAAGCTGGGCGAGGCTTCCGAGCAGTTGCGCCGCCTCGGCTTTCGGGTCGTGGACGACGGATTCGTTTCGGTGGATTATGACTCGTCCAGCCAGCCCTACCGTGAATTCGAGGATCAGAAGAGTTCTTTGATGGCGGAGCGCGACCAGGCACTCGACTCGTTCCGCAGTTCCGTTTTTAACGTGTGGTCCGCAAGAACCGCCGATGAGGCGCGTGACATCGTGCGGTCGCTCAATGTAGTCTGAGCGAATAAACTAACCCTGCCCCCTGCAACGCACCAAATCCTGCGCATCCTGCTGCTGCCCTCCGCCACCCGCCCAGTGCCATCCTGGAATTGGCGATTTGTACGGGGCAGGAACGAATAACTACAAAAACAATGAACGAAGCCACAAAACTGTCGGACTCCCAGCGAACGGCGCTGGCAAAGCAGTTGGCGAATTACACCGGCGACATCTGGGAAAAGGCGAAGGACAAATACTCTAAAGCCCGCAGTTCCAGAAAGCAGGCGCTTATCACGGAGTCTTTGCCGGACGATGCTCGGAAGATGGCGGACGGTATCGTAGCGTTGCGAGCCAAACTCGTTCCCCTGGAAGACGATTTCAGGGCGGAAGGGTTTGAGGTCGATGACGACGGCGATATCGAAATCCTCTGCGGGGATCGGCGCTTCGGTAAGATGATCGAGAAGAAGCTTGATTCGGAACTCGGCACTCTTGAAGAGGTCGTCACCCGACCCTTCGATTTGGCGCGCGTGAAGATCCTTTTGGTTGCGACCGCCGAGGAAGCGGAGAAGATTATCGAGCCGCTTCTGAACTTTGAAGTGAAAGCGAAATAAACTGACCCTGCCCCGTACAAACGCACCTCTATATATGAGCCAGATCATCGATCAAGCCGAGGCCTTGCGCCAGCAGGCCATCGGCCTCCTCCTGGCTGAACGCCAAACCATCGACCGGACATTGGCCCTGCTGGGATACGACGGCGTAAACCCGGCCGCGCCCACAAGAGCCAAGACCTGCGCTGTGTGTGGCAGTCCTGAGCACAACGCGCGATTTCACAAAAACCGTGCACCGGGTAGCGAAGAGGCCAGCGCTACTATGCAAGAAACGGCTACGCAGCCGCACGCGTGAGTCCACTGGTCATGCCGGCGTTCGTTCCTGCAGATCTGACGTGGGAGTTCGCGCTGGAAAGCAGACGACGGCAAAACCAACGGCATCAAAGATGGCCATTCTGTCGTCTTCCGGCATCCACGGCTTCCGGACGGGCGGGAGGAAAGGATGCAGCTCGGGAAGACGCTCCGCGAGCAAGCGGGCCCGCCCGCACTTCGTGCCGGTTTGCGGGAATGGCCCGATGGCGCGGAGTTGGCGCGGGCTCACGAGGCGCACTCGGAGGCCCTTCCTTTCGCCCGCAGCAATGCGGTCCAGCAGCTTCTCCACCCGTTCGCAGCGCCGCGATCCCACGGCATCCCAATCTTCGAGCGCGAGAACGTCGGGCCGGAATCGGCCGATCAGCTTTTCGATCACGCGGGCAGCTCTCGCATTGTCCGCCCGTCCGGTGGTTCTCAGCCCCCAGTCGATGAGACGGTCGGGGCTTTCCAGGACCGCAAAGCCCACGCCCCGGCTGAAGGGATCGACGGCCAATACCCGCTTGACGGTTTCCTTTCGCATGATCAGCCGCGCCGGGCGGAACTTGGTTTCGGTTCGACGATGGAGCGCAGCAACTCCAGCTTGCGGAGAGTCTTTCCGGGCCGGGCGCCCGGCCGTGCGTTCAACTGCTTCACCATGCGCCGTGCACGCTCTTGGACCGCACGGCGGATCGCCTGGTATTTGCCGGCGAACAGTTCGCTCGCCGGCTGGTCGAACACGATCTCGAGTGCGAAGACCGTCAGCGCGCCCGGCATCCTCGTGAAGTTTTCGTAGCGGGAAGTTTTCGTGCCGGAAACCGCGCCTAACAGCATCGCAATCTCGGCCTGCGAGAGACCATGACGGCGACGATGGGTGCGCAAATAGTTTGGTAATCTCTGATGTGCCACGGGATTCGGTAGGGTGGGTTTTGATTCTCATCCTACCGACCCAGCACGGTTATGAAAGAACGGAAAACTTGCCGTGAGCGGCACGTTCACCAGGGCACTTCCGGTACGCGAGGACGAGGTGTACCTTTCATTAAAGCACGTCAGGTGGCGGGGGTCCCTGGAATGTTGGGGAAAACCTACCGTTACCGTTGCGGCTTTTCCGGCACCGTCCTGGTGAGCCGGGCTTCAACGCGCCGCAGCATTTCCGAGCCGGGGGTGCGCAACGCCCTCGCCAGATTCATGATTGTCCGCAGCGACGGGCTCTTCTCTCCGCGTTCCATCTGGCCGATATAGGTTGCATGATAGCCGCTTTCGAAGGCCAAGGCCTCTTGCGAGAGCCCGCGTTCCTTCCGGACGGCCCGGAGGATCGCGCCAAAGGCCTTTTCCGCTGTTAGGGATGCCGGTTTTCGTCTGCGACGCTCTTGCATGCGCAGACTTATGGTGCTACGATCTACACTATAGTACCAGAGACTATAGTATAGATTTTGGCGATTCGAAGGAGGTACTTGATGGTGCGCGTAGCGAACCAGATGGGTTGCGGCGGCGGTGGCGGTGGCTGAAGCCTTCACCCGCGCCTGTACGCCTTCGAACGAGTTTCGCCCAATCACATGACCGTGTAAGCACGGTCCCCGCCACTCCTTCCACACGACACGAGGTCTCGCGTGACCCGCCGTCCCCGCCCTAATGGACTCATTCAAAGACTCATTGGCCTCTTGGTCCTCCATCCTGGGCACAACGCTCGGGCTTTTAGGGCTCATCGAGTCGTCCCGGTGGTTAGCGCTCCTGGGTCTTCTCCTTCTCGCTGGTTCCGCCACCGCTTTTCTGTATGCACGGAAGCAGCGCCAGCGGCTCAGACTGGCTGCGGTCAAGATCGAGGGACGAAGCATAGACTCCCTGAACGTCGCGAGTTTGGGACGCCGCCTCAACCGGAGCCTTATCGTCCAGGAGTCAGACCAGGTCGTGACGGTCAACGGGGAGGACACGGTGGTAACGTGGCGGTACCGCGGATACTGCCGGGCGGCCCATGAATCCGCTATAGAATTCAGCATCGACACGGACAACCACGTTCCGTTTGAGCGCCTCGAATGCTTTGCCTACGATGTGCAGCACGATCCGAAGCGGGTGCACCGAATCCGGCCGCTCCTGCTCGGCGCGGACGGATTGTCGAAGAAAGTCGCCGTGCCGTTCCTGGAACGCCTGTCCGCACGGGAGCCGTTCGACGTCGTTTTGACCTGCGAGTTTCCCGGTTCCATGAAAAGCGGGATGGAGTACTACGCATCCACGACATCGTTCGCGCAGGACCGCATACCGACATCGACGGTCCGGCTCGTGTTTCTGGATGGTCGGCCTGAATGGCTCCGGGTGTACGAATGCGGGGCCTCAGGCGTAACCAAGCTCCTCAAAGACTTGCGACCTTCCCGTGAAACCGCGCAACTGATCGAATATATGGATCTCGCCAATGATGTACCGGCGCGGTCCGCACGGATCTATTTATTTCGCCGCACCGCCGATCCGATCGGGCAGAATGCCGCTCACCGTTCCCGGTTGCACGGTACGTCGTCTTAAGGCAGACGTTTAGACAAGATTCCGGCGCGCCCTTCGATGCGGCATTTCGCTTGCGAACGCAGCGTCGGCGTCGGCGTAATCTGCCGATGACAGCAACTGCCGCGTCCTTCAATGCTTAGCCTGTCTGCGGATACCGTCAGAGCATGGTACGAAAGCGCGTCCGCAACAACGCGAATGAACCGCTCGACCCCAAGAGCCTCGAATCGTTCAAGGTGTTCCTGGGACCGATCGCCGCCCGATACTCTGACGTACAATTGGTCCAACTGCGGAGCGATATGCGCGCCGCCGCGCGTCTGCTGCTCGACCTCTACCTTCTGAAGAAGCAGCATTCTGACGAGCCATCGCGCAGGGGTTTTGACAATCCCGAAGCGGGCACGTAGTATGAACGTCGTCAGGGTTCCCCCGCACCAGCGAAAAAACCAATCCATTCCCATGAACGCCGTCATCTATTGCCGCGTGTCTTCAAAAGAGCAAATCGAAGGGACAAGCCTCGAATCGCAGGAGGCGGCTTGCCGCGACTTCGCGCAATCAAAAGGCATGCGTGTCCTGAAGGTGTTCGTGGAGCAAGGCGAATCCGCGAAGTTTGCCGACCGGACCCAGTTGCTGCAACTCATCGAGTTTTGCCGGCAGAGCAAGGAGAAAGTCGAGACATTGCTGGTCTGGAAAATCGATCGCTTCGCGCGGAACATCGCCGATCATTACAGCATCAAGACGAATCTCCTGAAGTACGGCGTGCGCGTCGTCTCGGTCACCGAGCCGATCGACTCCGATCCGACCGGAAAGCTCATGGAGGGAGTCCTCGCGAGCGTCGCCCAGTTCGACAATGACGTCCGTGCGATGCGCACGGTCCAGGGCATGCGGCGCCGGATTCAGGAGGGCGTCTTTCCGTGGGGACCGCCATTGGGCTACAAGAGCTCCGTCACGAACGGTGAGAAGAAGAATCTTCCGGATCTGCCGGATCAACCCACCTTCGGCCTTCTCCAGCGGGCGTGGAAGCTCTTTGCCACCGGAGCCTACACGCAGGCCGAAATGGGCCGGCTCATGGAGTCATGGGGAATTGCTACCGCCCGCCGCGGATCGTTCGGCCCGCAGTCGCTGTATCAGCTCTTCACAAATCCCTATTACAAAGGCATTCTGGTTGATCCATGGGATGGCCAGGAATACGAAGGGAAGCATACGCCCCTGGTCACGAAGGAAGAATTCGCACAGGTGCAGGCGGTCATTGCGCGGCGCAACCGGTCCTTGCCCCACCAGAAGGAGAGACCCGAGTTTCCGCTGCGTGGCTTCGTGCGGTGCGACGCCTGTTCCCATACGCTCACGGGCGCATTCTCGCGTGGCCGCAGCCAGCGCTATCCCTATTATGTGTGCCAGGCGGCATCCTGCCCGAACCGCGGGAAAAGCCATCCCGCAGGGCACGTCCATGAAGAATTCGAGGGATTCCTCGACTCGGTGGCGCCACAGCCGGTCATCTTGGAACGGGTCGGAGACTATTTGGCCGAGGAGGTACAGGACTACCAAGCCGAAGTCGCTAATCGGACGGCCAACAGGAGAGTTCGGGGGGAGCAATTGGACCGCGAACTTCAGGAACTCATCCGGATGCGGGCGCAAAGCCTCATCACCGATCAGGAATTCCTGTGCCAACGCAAGACCATCGCGGATCAGCGCAACCGCCTCGAACGGAACCGTTCCCGGCTGACCATCGAGGTTGATGAGGTCCGTGAGCACTTCCACGAGATCGCGAAGCCGTTAGTCGATCTACGGAGCACATGGCGGAGCATACATCCGCCATTCCGCCGCCGGTTCGAGCGTCTGATCCTTCCGGCCGGCTTCTTAACCGGGCAGACTCGAACCGCCGAGTTGGGCGGTCTTTTCAGCTTTTTTCGCGTCCTCGCACACCCCGACTCATCCGTAGTGCCCCCCGTATGCGGATTCTCGAACCGCATAATCCCCGATATTCAAGGCTTTTGGCGGGTACTTAACGGCCATGAAGAGGTCGAAGAGGAGCTTGCCGCGTCGGTTCGAGAATTTTCATAGGAATATACCCCGTATGAGATTATCGAACCGCGACGCGGCGGGAAAGGAACCGCCATCGACGCTTTCCGAATAATAATATCAGCACCGCAATCAGTCTCAAGGACGGGAAACATGCCGCCCGAGACAAATGTTGCGGTTGTCGAGTGATATGGGGTTGGGGCAAACATCGACCTTTGACTCCCTATGCAGCGCGCGGTAGCATCAAAGGAAGCAGAGAATAGACCTCCTGCATCTATGCCGATCCCTCAATCTCAACTTGAGACCTGGTCCCATCAAGGTGCGGTTGCGACCTCATCCGCCGCCTACAATAGCATCCGACAGGCGCTCTTGAAGGCAACATCCCCATTGGCCAGTCGCGGCGTTGACATTTTCCTCCAGGGTTCGTACGCGAATTCAACGAACATCTACGCAGACAGCGACGTGGACGTAGTTGTCTTGTATGGAAGCACCTTCTACAAAGACCTGAGCGCCCTCACGCCGGCTCAGCAGCAATTTCATGAGGCCCTTTTCCCACCCGCGGCCTACCTTTGGACTCACCTTCGCGATGACACTCTCAACGCTCTGCGATCGCATTACGGAAATAACTCAGTCACCTTAGGCAGAAAGTCGATCAAGGTCCAGACGGGCTGCGGTCGTAGGCCCTCAGATGTCGTGCCCGCGGTCCAGTTCCGCCGGTACGCGACCTTCGTCGATCGAAACAACCTCACCGCGCACTGGGGGATTCAGTTGTTCGACGTTTCGAATAATCCGATTGTCAATTACCCGAAATACCATATCGAACGCGGCGAGAACAAAAATCAGGCATCGCGTACCGGTGGCCAGTATAAGGCAACAGTCCGGATCTTCAAGAACCTCCGAAATTATCTGATCGACACTCATCAGCTAGCCGATCGAGCTGCTCCGTCATACTTCCTTGAATGCACTCTACACAACATTCCTGACCACCTGTTCGCCGGAAGCTTCCGCGACACGGTTCCAGCGATTCTCTCCTATCTGGCGAGCAATGCGACGGGCGGTTTTCTCTGTCAAAATGGAGTCGTGCCGCTATTCGGAAACGGTCCCACGCAATGGTCCGAAGCCGCTCTTCGGGCGTTCGTACAAGCCGCCAAGACGGTCTGGGATACCTGGTACACCTAATATGGCACATACCTATTCGACAGATTCCAATGAGCGCAAATACATTCCGTTCCTCATTGCCGGCGCAGCCATCGGCGCGGCGTTTGTAGCATTTCATATCATCGACGGGTATCAGATCAAAGCACCCTGGTGGGCGAGTCCGCCGATCGACACGATGGCTTTTTACGGCATATTTTACGGGCTCTTTGAGAAATATGTCTGGAAGTGGAGCTTGCTGGGCTGGCTGCACATTGTGCGCATTCCGAACCTGTCAGGCACCTGGCGCGGTGAAGTACGTCCAGCCGAGACCGGCGGCGTCTCTTCGGGGTTGGCCACTCCAACCGAAATAACGGTGAAGATTCAACAGACCTGGACGACCATGCTGATCACTGGCCGCACAACTTTATCGCAATCTCACAGCCTCTCCGGAAACCTATTGGTGGCGGATGAGCGTAGCATGAGCTATGAGTACATGAATGAACCGTCTGCCGCTGCTCCTGGAACCATGCACTCGCATCGTGGCGTGGCACGGCTCTCCCTTAACAAGGAGGACACCGTACTGGAGGGTGAATATTATTCCGGAAGGGACAGGCAGAATATAGGGGCCATCCACCTGACCCGATCGTAAAAGTATGCGCCACCGTGCGCGCCCCTGTTAGCACTCCCCATACGTGAAGAGCGGCGAAGAGCTGGACGCCGCGCGGCAGATGGCCGCGCACGAATCGACGCGCCTCTATGATCGGCGCCGGGAAGAGATCTCGCTCGATTGAGGTGGAGGGGATTGTCATTTGATGCTTCATTCTGGTATGGTTTCCTATTAAAGAGGCTGATATGACAAAGTACGAAGAACTATGCGGAGCCTTTCAGCAATGCAACAACGAGGACATCGCCTATCGTGACCGATCCCTGTCTTTTATCGCTCGACTGCTCACGGGATTTGCTCCTTACATCGGTGCACCCTCTGACCAGGTGAAGTTCTTGCCACCCGAACCTCGGGATTCCAAGGCGATCTATACCCCGATGGGCGCGGCGAAGTGGGAAGGAAACGGCTGGTGGGTCGCATACGTTCAATTGACACTTACCCAAGGAAACGGGATCTACCCGCAACTCGCCGTGCTGTTTCAATTTCGCGTCCGTGTTGGACTCGATAACTTCACCGTTCAGCTCGGGGACAGCGATCGGACCCACACCATATCAGATGGCGCGAATGCAACAGCGCTGGAAACAGTTTACGACGAGGCATACCAGAGAGCGAAGCAATACTTTACCCCACGTTCCCAAAGGTTCGTAGAAAAAGCGAACCAAGATAGTCCACAAAAAATTGGTTTTCTGTGAAAAAGGCCCGTTGCCTGGCGATGGCCGCGCACGACGGGGCCTTGCGGTCGCCGCGACGACGAGATCTCGGTCGATGAGGTGGAGCGGACTATGATTTAGAGCCCAAGTCCGACTCGGGCTTCCCAGAGAGAAGAATAGGTGTACACGATCTACGCGGACTTTCAAAGATTTCGTGACGTTAATTTGGCTGAACTGATCGGAGCTATCGGCGTGTATGTGATTTGGGATGCTCGCGCAATGGCGCGCCCCACGTACATCGGCGAAGGAAACATACTCAAGCGCTTCACGGATCATGTCAGGCGAGATGGCCGTCGTTTTGCGCAACCGTGGAACGGCTACGTCGCAATCATCGCGGGAAGCACGCGGAATGTTCATAAATCGGAATCCACGGCGGTTGAGCGCCTCATTTTAGACGTTGCAAAAGACACAGACCGGCAGCCGCAAGCCAATGTCCACCCTGGCCACATTTCGAGAGTCCTAAGATTTTGTCGAGATGAAATGCTGCGTGTTGCCGTGTCGGGTTATGATCCATTGATTCATCCTGCGGAGTCCAAGCCGCTTTCAAGACCGAGGGAGATTAAGGTTTGGTCTGAAGCCGATCAAACCTGTTTTGAGCATAACTGGCGTCTAAGGAGGATTCGTCAGCCCATCATCTAATATGCGGGTTACCAATGAAGAAATGCTTGCGCCCCGTGGGCGGTCGGCGGAGGGGGGTATAAAACCAACGCCGAGGTTCGTGAAGGACGTTGGAACCCTTGCGGACGCGGGTGAGCTGATGCAGACGCTCGCAGCCATACGTGAACTTTCGCGATTGACGGACGCCACCGAGCGAAGGCTTCCGGCCTGATCATGAGGCAGTGCCGTTCGACGGTGGATTGCTGTTTCGGCGCGCAAGCTCCCCGGCAATCAGGCCGACGGAGGTGTCGATATCCTCAAGCTTGGCCAACGTTCTCTCCTCCGCCAATCCAATCTCGGCCTTTATGGCAACGAGCAGGCCGTTGAGCAGCTTCTCGGTGTGCCTGCGCTCGCGCCAGAGAGCCAACCCGATGAGCCGGCCACCGTCCCGTTGAGGGTCGTCCGAGGAACCCCTCTCCGTATTTTCTTGTGGGCCTGGGATTGACATCCTCCTCAGCATAGCGGTAACGGTGTCGGCTACAAGAACGTTTGCCGTGCCGTTTGCGGCAAGCTTCTTGAAACCCTTGTGATTCGTCCCCATCGCCGTGACTAGATCTCGCTCGATGAGGTCGAGCGTATCGCGATTTGAACTTCTTAGCGACCGAGGGGCTTTGCTGTTTCCACGTTTCCTCGTTCAAGCTGAGCCCTAAAATCGTGCTCCCGCAACTAGGCGGAAATCACCTCAGAAAACAGAAATATGTTTCGGTGGACCTTCAGCTCACGGCGTTCCCCGAATCGCAACTTCATGCTGAATACGTAATGGTCGCCCTGGGAGGGTTTGTCCTTCACGTCGCGGAAATGTTTACGTAGGTACTCCCGCACATCTTCAGGGACGGGATCGATTTCCATAGCACCACTCTACGAAGGGCTTCTGACGAAATGGCTCGGGCCTGCTTCCCGCCAGCGCGGAAACCCTCTCCTACCCTACGTCGTTGCCGGCGACCGGCGCTATCTGGACTCTACATACTGGTCGGGAACATTCTCCCAGATACTGCATCTTCGGTACACGGCCTTCTTGAAGGCGCGAAAAAGGTCGTCCTCGTCAACGTCGGCATCCGGCGCAACCTCGGAGAGCGCGTCAGCCAGGGCACCCCGCATCTCGGAACTCAAATGGTCAATGATCTCTTCGATTTTGACTCTGGCCATACTGTCGATTTTCGCACGCCGCCCTCTCGGATAACAGCATGGTGCGAGGGGCTCACCTGCCGCCGTTGTAGAGGGCTTGACTCTCCGCCTCCGAGAGGGAGCGGTTGTAAAGTCGACCATCGTCGATGAGGTGAAGCAGATTGTGATTTAAGGACGGTTCATGACGTCCGACCACTCCAAGAAAAGAGAGCGATACCCTAGGCCGCTTTAGGGATGCACATTTACGGATCTTTCCCTCCCGTGCCGTTTATGATACATTTGACCAAATGGAGAAACCAAGACGTGCCGGCAGCCCCGCTCCCGTGATCGACGTTCAGGAAATCTAGACCTCGGAAACACCTGAACCGGCATAAGTTGCCTGCCATGGTTGCAGACCTGTCCGGAAGTTGTTCAGTTTCACCTGAGAATGCCCTATGCCGTCCCGATCAAAACCGTTAGCGCCCCTTGATGTTACCGAATGTGGCACCCTGGACCAGATCCTTGAAGCAATGGCGAACACGTCCTTGGGAGCCCGCCGCCTCGGCCACGCATGGCAAATCCTCAAGACTGTAATGGACGATCCTGAGTGCCGACTCGTCCTGACCATGTCAGGTGCCATGTCAATTGCCAAGCTCAGCCGCACACTTGGTCGGCTAATTACAGAACGAATCGTTCATGCGGTCGTCGCAACTGGTGCCGTAGTCACGCATAGCATAGTTGAGGAGTGCGGAATGTCTCATTTCGCTTATGACGGAATTCTGAGCGACCAAGACCTCTACGCTCGGCGGCTTAATCGAATTTACGATAGCATTGAGCCCGAAGAGAATCTGCTCCGCCTGGAGGCACTCGTTCTTCGTGCCTGTGACAGCCTACGATCTGACCACGCTTACGCCAGTACGGAGATTATCGCACATATAGCACACATAGCTGATCTCTCGCATGATGTGGGACTTATCTCATCCGCGGTCCACCATGGCGTTCCACTGTTCGTGCCCGCCCTCACCGACTCGGAAATCGGTTTATGCGTTTATAAGTTCCAACAGCATGAACAACGGGCACACCCGTTATACGATCCGTCTCGGGATCTACAGCTGTACGCCGAATGGCTCAAGGGATCCACACGCGTCGCCGTGCTTTCCATAGGCGGCGGCGCGCCACGTAATTGGGCCCAGCAAATGATAGCTTACCTTCGGTCAGAGACCTCAGACGGCGACGAGGTTGGCCGCTTGATCGAGCCGTTGGTTGCTGGTATTCGTATATGCCCTGACAATGAACACCTCGGACATTTGTCGGGAAGCACGTTTGCGGAAGCGGTTAGTTGGGGAAAAATTCAGGGTGGAAAGACAGAACGCTTTGCAGAAATATACTGCGATGCCACGGTCGTCTTACCGTTCCTCCTGAAAGCGGCGATAGACTATAAGCGCGGGGCATCGCGATGACGGGCCACGGAACAGCGGCAAAACATGAATCCAACTGCTATTGCCGATTTGACGTGCCCCGCGCCTCATGACAGTTCTGTTCACTGCCGAGGTTCACTGCTCTTTTCGACTGAAATGTCCTGTCATTTGTTCTGAGGATGCAAGTGGGACCCAGGTCATCGGCGGGCTGTGCGTTGCGTCTAGAGGCTTGCTGCTATTCCTGACCGGTCGTCATCGGGAACTCTCATCATTAGCTGGCGGAAGCTACCTCCAAATGGGCGGCTGTTCGGTATCCAACAGACGAAACTCTTCGTTCAGGTATAATTTATCATCAAAGGCGAAGGTAGTAGCAGGCAGGCCCAATTCGTGGCCGCCGAGTTCGCTAAAGATGCTTTTCGCCAAATTCGGCATAAACGAACTTTTAATGCCAAATGTTGCGCACACTGAACGGCTCAGGTACGCAAGCGCATGGTGGCCTAGAAACGTGTCGTACGTCAGACTGAGCAGCTGCTCACGTGGTATCTGAACGTCCCTACCGATTTCGTCGATCGGTGGACGGCCCGATACTGCCCCTCCGTTAAGACATATTGGCGGGTCAGCGTAGATGCCTCCGTCACGGTAGGCGACCTGCCATGAGTCATCCGCCCCAGAGAACATGAACAGCGTGTTCTGACTGTGAGGTTCAATCAAGCAGCCCGCTTTTGATACTGCAGTGATCCACATCTGGATCATTCCACGCACTATGGTCTCAATCAAAGCGGGCGCGTGTCCGGTTTGGCTGAGCTGAGCTAGCAGTATCGGATCGCTCGGAGACCGAATGTCACGCGAGTACAGCGCAAACAGGGGCACAGCGTACCGCAATCCCCGTCCATTAGCCGGAGTCGCTTCGCGAACGATATAGCCCCACGCCTCGCTCGGTGCTGATCCGAGCACGCCGCCCCCGACGTCTGGAAACACTGCTAGCCCGACATTCGCTAGTTGTCTCGTCGACCAAAGTTGTACTTCGATATCCTCAAGGGGCAACGGACGGAAGAACCGCGATATTCGACGCGGATAATGTAATTTCAAAAAGTGGCTGGCTACGGCCTTACCGTCGATCCTCGTGACGAAAACCGTCCGAACGTTGGCCGATGGTGCCACCTCCACCGCTGGACCTCGCAAGGTGCCCTCAAGCAATGACCCAAGATGTAAACCTGGCATCGCCAAGACATCAGGGTGGACAACAAATAAGAACCGGTCGGCTTGGCGATAGAGGTCGTGAAGCTCAGAGTGAACTCCATTGGCGATATAGCTGCCGATATCATAGCTCAGCCAGAATGACTCTAGCTCAAAGGTTCGGTCCCCGTCCTGCGGCCGGTGCCGTTTAGCGACATCCATGATGTTGCAGAATGGGCTGTATGTCCTCGCACCGAGCGTAAGATATCGTTCTGCGTCCTGCCATACCTGAAAGGGATCAACTGATCCATCTAGAATCATAAAGTGCGGCCCACCAGTACATTACAAGGATACAGCCCGTGCTCTCTGGGCAGAAGTTCTTTAACTCCAGTCGAAGTGAAACGGCCTAACGTTTGATGTCCAAATCCCGAACCCTAGCGGCCGAAGTTCCGTGGCGTTAGCTCGTTCCGAGTAGGCCGGTTCGGCAAGGTGCAAGACCTCCAGCCTCAGTGAACGGTTCTTGCTGAAATTGCATAATAATCGGGCGCCTGCGCCCGGCCAATTGACGCAGATAACACTGTCGCCATAAAGACCAACGCAAGGATCGGCCAAACCGTGATCATCGCTGGACGGGTGCGAAAGATCGAATAGATATGCGAGCAGCAACCGCATCCTGTTGAAATCTCGCGACGCGAGAAACGTGTTGATCGAGCCAGGGTCGAGGGGCAACCGGTTCACCAACCGTGGGTCTGCATCGCCTCGATAGCGGTCCTCAGGGACGTCCCCAAGAAGTATCGGAAGGTAAAAATAACTCCACCCAGGAAGGAACGCAGTCAGAGCGGCGATCATTCGTAGCCGAGCCCACATCCCTTCACCATCTACACCAAGTGAGCACACATGTGGAAACGAACTGTTCAATTCGTAATACTCCCCATTTGATATTCTAATCGGAAGCGCAAAGCGTTGTGCGATCGAGACGATGGAGTCGAATGACGCAGACGGCAACAGGTCGGACTGCAACAGGATCCCGTCGTGTGTGCGCGGCGGGCGGACCACTTCGCAGGGAAGCTGCCATGTCCGTCGCAAATGCTCCATGAGAGGAATTGCGTTCTCGGTGAGAAGAGCCTCAACGAGAAGTGCGGAGTACGCGTAGTCAACGGCCGGAACGTCATAACCGAGTATTCGCGGGAAGTAGGCAGCGCCCTGTGGATCGCAGTCTAGTTGCGCTAGCACTCGAAGACCTGCGTGCTTGGCCATGGCAGCAATGGCGCGAGCATAGCCTTGAGCGGCGGGGTGATGAAACTGTTCTTGACAGGGTGACTTACCGTAGTAGGCGCAGCCGTCAAGGCGCACTGCCCACACACCACGATTAGCGAGGAATTCAAGGTGGCGCCGGATTTCGTCTTGCACGTCAGGATTGTCCAGCCTAATATCGACCGACGCCGTAGAGAACGTCTGCCAGAGATCCCAGGCACCGCTCTGTAAGGAGTGCCGTCGCAAGACAGGAACTCCCCGCGGCGATGACGGTCCCGTAACGCCAGCGTGCGAAGGATATGCGTAGAGTGCACCATCAGTTGTTGGTGCCGCGTAGAAATCGCGGACGAAGTGGTGCCCAACGCCTACATGGTTATAGACTCCATCCACAATGATCCGGCGCTCGGCAGACAACTGTTCGATGTCCCCCCAATCACCGAGATCAGGTCGAACCTTGAACCAATCATCCGGTGCAAAGCCATAGTCGCCGGAACTCGGGTAGAAAGGAAGTATATGGAGCCCCACGCCGTTAGGCACCAACCGGCTAACAAATTCGCCTAAAGACCTAAGTAATGAGAGGCCTTGCCGCTGAACTCCGACGGAATCCGGGTAAGCGCCAATAACGATCACGCCCTTTCTCCTACGCCGCCGCTAAGAGTGCCGCCCCGAACATTCCGCTATCGTTCCCGTATCGCGATGGCACGATTCTCGTCTCTTGCGCCACATCTTCAAACGCCAGTTCACGGGCACGCCGGACAGCTGCTCTCAGGTACGGACCGCCTTCATCCCCGCCGACTGTCATCGAGGCGAGGACCACTCCGCCTCCGATGGTGATGAACCGAGGATTTAAAACATTAATCACGTTGCTGATTGCCACGCCGAGCCAACTCCCAGCGACTTCAAACGCCCTAAGAGCCTCCGCGCTCCCAGCGGAAGCCGCCTCGGCAATCGTATCAAGGTCAAACGACCTGGGTACCCCCATTTGGGAGGCGAACCCACGGACAATCGCAGGACCGGACGCAACCGTCTCAACGCATCCCGTTCGCCCGCAGCTACAAATGGCGTCGCTGTTCAACGCGACCTTCATGTGGCCGAGTGCACCGGCTGTTTCGTCGTCTCCATACAGAAGCCTATCAAAACACACAAGGCCCCCTCCGACCCCAGTCCCTACAACGAAATGAGCAAACACCTCCGACGCCTGACCTAACCCGCGGTACTCTGCCCAGGTTGCCGCCTTTCCATCGTTGACGGTAAGCACCTTCCTCAGCATCGGGTATCGGCCTCGCAAGATATCAGACCAGGATATATTCTCGTATCCGTGGAAGTGGCCGGCACTGAGAACTAGACCAGATCGGTCCACAGCTCCGGTCGTACTCACTGCCACCGTCAGGAGCCCGTCATTCGACCGCAACGCCTCACCCACGGCATCCACAACCAGAGTGCGAAGCGCGGAGAATTCGCGAGACTGAATCGCAATCGGTTCAAGAGGTGACGCAACAGTAACCTTTGAATCCACCATATCGAAGAGAGCTCTCTTTATTGATGAGCCTCCAATGTCCATAGCCAAGCATCGCATCAGTTTCTCATTTCGCATCGTAACCATTATACATCGGGAGTCTACCTTGCGCTATTTATCCTTAAAGACCCTAAGATCATTCGCTCCCCAATCGGCTGACCTTAGTCGCAGCAATTGTAATCCATACACCTAGCGCAAGAAAACCACTCACTCTGACGCTAAGAAATATCAGATCGGTCCAGCCATTGGCATTCTTCAGATCACCCACACCCAAGAATACCAAAAGCGTCTCCCAGAACGCAGAAGCGAGCAGCATCGGGCGAGGATGAATCCCGAATAGTTGACCTCGCTCCGCAAGCAACGCGAAAGCATGACACAGCACCAGAAGCACCGATGCCAGCGTCAACCGACTCAGGCTCTTCCCGTAACCCGACGTTGCGCCCCAGATGCGCAACAGAATTCTGCTCCAGCCGTGTGCATCACCCAGCAAACGGACTAGAAATTGCGCGTCCGCCGCCTCGCGACGAATCAGTGGGGGTACGCCCCGAACATCATGGATCGGCTGGCTCAACAGGTGCGCACTCGGGGAATACGCTCCAAGTATGTGAACAACACCACGCTGATCAGGCCACTTGCATAGTGCGAAAGCCGTATCGAGCAGCATGGCGGTATCTGGCCCGATGGCCCTGACATCTGTCTCAGCCACCACCGTGCCACCAAGGTCCAATGTCTTCACCACTGTCGATTGTGTTTGAAACCTACGAAGGTAAGAGCGCGAAATGCGCGAATCAATTAACCGTCCCTCACGGAACTCAACGTCGCTTACCTTGCATTCTACAAACGCGCAATCAACGACTTCTGGCAGCTCGATTAACCATTCGGAGAGCTCGCAAAGCGTCATTATACAGCTCAGAATACTGGTACGCGCTCCCACTACCCTGCGGAAGCACGACCTGGTGCAAGTGACGTGTCTCAGCGTAGAGTCAGGCAGCCGCACCGCCGTAAAGGTGCTGTCACGCACCTCGGTATCATGTAAACGAAGAAAGACCCCTGAAACATCCGTCATATCGCTTAATGCTATGACGGACCCTCTGATCGTAGCTCCATCTAGGTGCAGCCCAGTTGCTCGAATGCGTTCAAATGTGCAACCGACGAGGCTTGAGTCACTGAGGTTCACTCCAGACAGAATGGAATCAGAAACACTGGACCCATCAAGGTTCACATTGTCCATTCTAGCCGCACTAAGATCGCAGCGAGCGATGCAGCGGCGCTGAAGGTCTATGCCTGAGAACTCGGCGAATGTTAAGTCTACCCGACCATCATGGTGAGTGGCCAGATACTCCTCCCACGCCGCTCCACCATGAATTAGGGCCTCGTACGCGTCACTAGATGCCATCTTAGGTCTCTGCAAAGCCTGTCTTGTCAATACCTAGCTCAGAGTAAGACACGAGCACGAACGAGTTCAAAGTTAACCATCTGCTGGCGGCTATCTCATGGAGCGCCATGCGGTCACCATTGCGTCGCGTATTGAGTGAGGATACGGCAATGAGCTCCGCATCACAGTAGCCAGGATGGCTGACTACCTCGATTGAACCACGGCCACCAAGAGACCGCGCTGTCGTGACGAGTTGTCGCTTCAAATCTTCTGCCTTTAGGTCACGCCCGGTCCAGTCGAAAAGGACCACGTCGGTCCCGGATATCTTGTTCTCCATCATTCTCTGACAAACCAGATCGCTACCGCCGCGAACAGGCAGGCGGTACTCTCTAGCGAGTGTTATATAAACGTCGACAAAGCCGGGGAGATGGTGTAGCCCGCGGTGACTGTCGAGATGTGATGGCGAAGCACCGATTAAGTCGGCGGCAAGGTCGATCTGTGCTCTCCACTCTTGAAGCACCAGTTCTGGAGGTAGTGCTTCAATGTCGGCACGGAAGCAGCCGGAGCTTGGGTCTGAAAGTGCCCGTGCATCACCTGTCTTTAGGGTCGGTCGCCCGTTCGTTAATTGGAGATGTACACCGGCGACCCCTCGTAGCGAGGATATCCCCCAACGCTTGCATCTCTCTGGCGCGGCATGCACCGCGACCATGACTGACGTACTCGAAATAGCCCCAGCATCAAGGAGCTCTCGAATTGCTCGACATACTCCGTCAGTCATGCCAAAGTCATCCCCGTTGATTATAAGTTTGATCATTTGGCCATCATTGATCGTAGAAGGTCGACGGCACCGAGTGTCTGAGCGGTCCGGCCCATAGAAGCGATTTGGAGGTCGGTCTCGTTCCACGATCCAGCCCAGGCATGTCGCCTCGACGCAGAAAGTACAGAGTCGGCGAACTCCGGAAGTTCTTCGAACATACACCCACCTAAAATAATAGTTGGAGGGTTAACGATTGTGATTATCGCGTTTATTGCGATGCTCAAGTATTGGGCGGCATCCTGGAGCACAGTGGCGACAATGGGGTCACGACTGCGGATTCCATCTGCAATGTGACGAATCGTGAGCCCAGTCCAATCCCCCTCCGCAGCCGCCGCGACCGCTGCCCGGAATACGTCGTTACTTACTCCGCCAGTGTGGCGCTTGTCCTTCTCGGAGAGATACTCGGCCACGATATTCTTGCTCACCCAAGGGCGCGAGGAAAACACCTCTAAAGGGCCTCTGGACGAGAATGTCGGGTTATAGAGGCCGGCGGGTTGCACGACCATTCGTCCCAAGTGCCCTGCCACTCCAGCGCCCTTATGCACTCGCCCGTCAACGAATAGCGAGCAACCTATCCCCTCGTCCACAAGGACATAAGCGAAGTTCTCTTTGTGTGGTGTCAGCGAGGCTAAGGTCTTATGCTTGCCGTGTCTTGCCTCGCCGATTGCTAAACACTCGACATCATGGAAGACATAAGATGGAGGCAGGCCACAGTTCCGGAGCTCAGATGTAAAGTCCGCCGACTCGTGGATCCCAAGGCGACTTGAGCCTGACACGACCGAGTTGTCTTCAACAGTTCCGGGTAGCGTTATCGCAACCGCATTCACGGTTAGATTACGACACGCTATCTTCGCCCGCCTCGCCACTTCCTCGATCAAGCGCAGTCCTCGACGGTCATTTAAATAGGGCGAAGGATTCCAACTGCCCAGCGGCGCGGGCTCGTTCAGTGTACCATCTGTTGCGACCTCAACGACGTGCTGAGTGGCAGTATTCGTCTCAAGAGCTAGTACCATGAAACGCATTGAGCTCTCCTGATGAGGAGTCTGCCTCCGGCCTTCGTTGGGTTTCGGCCTGTTTTGACAAAATCAGAGCGTCTCATTCAGTTGCTTGCCTTTCGCCGAATACTCATACGGGGGTACATTATCTAGCCCCCGGGGCCAGATCCTTATTGTGAATATTAGCACTATCACATATTTGCGGCGATGTCGAGCCTCTAACCGCCAAGTTCTCCTTTGCGCAAAGCGACATCGGCGGGTCAAAACTCCAGGCGTCCGCCAACCGTTAGGCGAGACCTGAACCCTTCAGCCGCCGCACCTCAAAGGCAGCCGCAGCCGGTGGCCAGATGTGGGGTTCCGGCTGCAAAACACCGACCTCGGGGCTGTGCGGGTGTCAATGGATCAGCATATGCCCGCGGTTGCTACGCCCATGAAGCCGTAATGGGCGTTGAATGTGTTTACCTTGGTCGAATGCGGCCCTTCGGTGGCATTGTTTGAGTACCGCGACGTGTCCGCCGCCGGAACTTTCGCCGAAACACTGGCGCGCCTCACGAGGCGCGCTAACACCGTGCGGAATCTAGCGATTCCACGCACTACGGGTATGCCGCACCGTCCCTCGTCTAGCGACGGGCCACCTTCGATTTTCGTACCCTCAAACCCTATCGGGCGGCGCTAACGCTTGTCGAAGGTGGCCCGTCGCTGCGCTTGCCTCAGCCTCGCTATCGGAGGCTTCGGTTCGGCTGCCGTTCCTATCGTCTCTCACCGCCGAAGGACGGTGCGGCATGGATTCTATCGAATCCCGAATCACACGGGTTGCCGCTATCGCGGAACTGGAGCGACTCGACATTACTACCGCCACAGCGAAGAAGATAACTCAGCCGCCTCATTGCCGCCGTGGGTGTAGTATGGGTGACAGCATCACCTTTACGATGGAAGAATCGAGGTAAATCGAGTCGCATGCCCACGACGAAACTCACGCCTGAGATTTTGAACGCTGCGATTCTGGGAATGGAAGTCCAGAAAGAGAAGCTGGCTGCCAAGATCGCAGAACTCAAGGCCCTCCTCCCCGGTGGCCCCGCCAAGACGGCCGCCGCGTCCGAAGCCCCGAAACGCAAGCGGCGGAAGATGAGCGCCGCTAGTCGTGCAAGAATGGCCGAAGCGCAGCGCAAGAGGTGGGCCGCCGCCAAGAAAGCGACTGAGCCAGCGCCAGAGGAAGCAACCAAGCCCAAACGCCGGATCAGCAAAGCAGGCATGGCGAGGATCATTGCCGCCACGAAGAGGAGATGGGCGGCGGTGAGGGCGGCCAAGGCGGAACAGGAGAAAGCCGCCCGGAAAAAGGTTGCCGTGAAGAAGCCGAAGCCGGCGAAGAAACCTGCGGCTGCTGCACCGGCTGTGGCGCAACCCGCCGGGTAATGCAAAAGCAGCCCGAAGGCGGCTCTCCGCCCGACGTTGCCGGTCTGAAGCATGGCTCCGCGCCAACCAAGGCGACCTTTTCCGTACCTCGATCCGGAAAAAACAGCCACACAAATGTGTGGCTGAGTGGTGAGACGGGATACTTCAAGCGCGCTTGCGCAGTTCGGGGAGCTCTCGCAGCCGCTGCATAGCGCCAGCATGGATTTGGCTCACGCGGCTTTCGTTCACGCCGAGTTGCGCACCGATCCGCTTCATGGTCCATCCGGCGAAGTGGTAGAGGGCGACCACTTTGCGGTATCGCGGCGGCAAGGTTTGCATGGCGTCGGTTACGGCGGCGCGCAACTCCGCGGTTGCCGCCAGCCGTTCCGGGTCAGGCCACGAACTGGGCAGGCGCTCCGCCGGCACCGGCGCAGCACTGGGCCAGCGGCCTACGTCGATAGAGCACCCGGCTTCATACAGCTCGCGGCACAGCACCCGCCATTGCCTCTCAGGGACCTTTAAGTGCCAGGCGATCTCTCTGTCGCTCGGCTCTCGTCCGAGCTTCGTCGAGAGAGCGACGACCGCCCGCTCGGCCGCCCGCCACTGGGAACGCCGGTAGCGCGAGATGGGATCGAGTCCCCGCAGGCTATCGGTCACGGCACCCCGGATGCGATGCCTGGCGAATGCGCCGAAGGATGCGCCGCGGGATGGATCGAAACGCCGCGCGGCCTCCACCAGCCCGAGGTTTCCGGCACCCACGAGATCGTCGAAACTGACGGCCTGAGGCAGCCTGTTCTGAAAATCCCGCGCGATGTGATGGACAAGGTGGAGATGCCGTTCGGCCAGTTCGTCCAGAGACGCCCTGGCTCCTGGCATCTTGCCCTTAACGCGTTGCAGTTGCCGTTGAGACACAAGTACCTCCTGGTCCGGTTCAGAAAGCTGAAATGGGTGAGGGAGTCGCCAGGGGTGGCGGCTCCCAAAGGATCAAGCCGACAGGTGCCAGCTTGCGAGTTCGGAGGGAACTGTCATAAGTCTCGTGCGGCGTTGGCTTTCACAAAAGAACGCGGAAACTGCCGCACTCGTATCATTTAGCTGGCACGTAGCTGCGCTTCGGCACCGAGATCGGGAAACACACGATGCGGCATGCCGTGCCGCCTTGCCCTGCGTCCCCGAAACCCAACAATGTAGGCATGACGCCAGGCCCGAAGACATCCCCAGAGACCGGCGCAGACCTCCCCCGTGGCAACCCAACCAAGCAAAAAGTCCTCGAACTCCTCGCGGAGTTTTTCTGCCTCCGCACGACCGACGCCGCCGGGCTTCTGAGGAACCGCGCCATCACGGAGAGTGACGCGCGCTCCGTCCGCCGCACCCTGTCCATCCTGCACCGGGACGGGTTCCTCTACCGGGCACCCCACCTTGATTTCGGCCATGAGCGGGGCGGCGTCGCGTACGTCTACGGCCTCTCCGCGAAGGGCGTCGGTCACGCCTTGCGGAACGGGTATTCCACTCCGGCGACGAAGACCCTCGACGAGCATTCCCTCCGGACGCTGGACCATGAGCTGGGAATTACGTTGTTTCATATAGCGCTCCACCGGCTTTGCGCGCGCCAGGGGCTCCGCTACGCGTGGCGGCAGACGGGTCTCAAGCGCACGGTCCATCCGGACGCGGTCTTCAACGTCGCAGATCCGGCAAACCCCGGCAAGGCGTTCTGCTATTTCCTCGAGATCGAGCGTTCGAAGCTGGGCAACTACCGGAACGGCGAGCCGCAGATCTTCCGCAAGCTCCGGGCATACTACGACTACTTCAATTCCACCGGTTGCGAAAAGGAATGGGGGTTCTGCCAGTACCGCGTGGTGGTGGTCCAGCGGACGGACGCGAGGCGCGAGGGACTCCTCATGGCATTGCGGGAAAAGTACCGCCATCGCATGTTCTGGCTCACGACGGAGGCGGCGTACCGCGGGGACATCGGCGGCGCGATCTTTCTGACGCCGAAAGATGACGCCCCGGTGCCATTGTCCTTCCTTACGCGCTGATCCTCCGCCCAGTAAGATTCATCCAATCGCTCGAAAGAGCGGGATTACCTGTCCCGCGTCCCGCCGTCTCCGGGGGTGATCCTCCCGCCGATGGCGGCCGGGACGCCGGACCTCATGAACATCCCCATCGGCACATACGGAGACCCGCTCTCCCTCGAAAAGGACCTCGTCATCGACAGCTTCAACCACACTTTCGTGGACGGGGTGTCGGGCGTCGGCAAATCGACGCTCCTGGAGGATGTCGCCATCCGGCTCATCCGGGCCGGCAGGCCGCTCCTCTACATGGACCCCCACGGCACGAGCGCGCGGCGCCTCCTGAGCCACATCCCGAAGCGGTACGGCGAGCGGGTCGTGTACATCAACCCCCTCGCAAAGAAAGTGCCGGGGATATCGGTCTTCTGCGGAACGACGAAGGAGGAGAAGGAACTCGACATCGCGTCGTTGAGCGGCATCCTCAAATCGACGGCCGGGGACGCGTGGGGGTTCGAGACTGCGAACGTCATCGACGGCGCCGCGACCGCCGCCGTCGAATCGATGGAGCATCCGACGATGGCCCATGTCTATATGTTCATCGTGCGCAAGCTCATACGGGAGCGGATGATCGCGAAGACCGACAATCCCTTGCTCACCGACTTCACGCTTGAGTACGACGAAGGCCTCCGTGCCTCGGAACGCATGTCGAAGTTCGCGCCGTCCATCAACAAGCTGAAGCCCTTCGTCCGGCCCATCATCCGGACCATATTCAACCAGACTGCCAATCTCCCCCTGATCGAGCTCATGAACGACGCCATCATCGTCGTCGACCTCGACAAGGGCAAGATCGGCGACGTGAACGCCGCCCTCATCGGTTCCGCGAT
This sequence comes from Bryobacteraceae bacterium, assembly GCA_049510555.1. GTDB lineage: Bacteria > Acidobacteriota > Terriglobia > Bryobacterales > Bryobacteraceae > Fen-178. Next base: position 6,507 of record JBEKYW010000019.1, on the reverse strand, counting down.
CCTGAACCACATCGGCATCTATGCCTTCCGCCGGCCCGCGCACCGCCGTCAGGAGTTCACTGTCATCGTGGACGAGTTCCAGACGTTCTCGCACGGCATCAACTGGACCACCTTCTTCGCCGAGCTCCGGAAGTTCGGCATACGCTGTTGGCTCGCCACGCAGTCCGTCACGCAGGTGCCCGAGCAGTGGATGGACTCGATCCTGGGGAACGTGAACAACCTGATCTGCTTCGCCGTGGGCGACAAGGACGCCGAACGGATCGCGGCGGCGTACGGCGACCCGTCCCTCGCGCCGGGCCTCATCTGGCTCGACGACCACGAGTTCTACGCGAAAGTGAAGATCGGCAAACAGCGCCACCTCTTCCGGCACGTCCGGGCCCTCGAACCCCTCCCGAAGCAGGGCGACGAGTCGAGATACCGGGACGTGCTGAAGACCTCGCGCATGCGATGGGGGAAGAAGCGGAAGGACGTGGACGCCGGGATTCTGAAACTCTTGAAGGGAGGCTTGGAAGAGGAGACGTGACCTGTAGTGCCATTCGGTGGTTCCGGCATTTGACTACCCGCCCCACCCGCCTTACACTGAAAGCGAAATCATATTCCGAGCGTACTACCCATCATGACCGTCACCGTCAAAAACAGAACACCGCTTGTGGTCCCTCCGGCCGTGCGCCGGCAGGCCGGCCTTAAGAGCGGCCAAGAGATCGAATTCAAGGTCTCCGGCGGCGTGATCAGCATCCGTCCGAAGCTCAGGGCCGCGGGCGACGAGTACACGCCCGAGCAGCGCCGCATCGTCGATGCCCAGCTTGCCGAAGGCCTGGCCGACATCAAGGCCGGCCGGGTCCGTGGTCCTTTCTCCACCCACAGGGAGTTCATCGCTTCGCTCCACGCGGAAGCCAGGAAGTTGAGCCACAGGAAAATCAAGCGCTCAGCGTGATGAAGCTCCTCCGCACCACCCGCTTCGAACGGAACTACGCCAAGGCGCCCCAACAAGTCCAGCGTGCCTTCGACAAACAGTCGTTGCTGTTGCTCCAGAATCTCCACCACCCCTCGCTCCGCGCCAAGAAGTACGACGAGAGCCGGGGCCTCTGGCAGGCGCGCGTCAACAAGGATTGGCGCTTTTATTTCCTCATCCGGGATGACTGGTACCTGATCGTGGACATCATCCCGCACCCGAAATGATGCGGCGAACGGTCGCGGCAACATCCGACAACGTCGATACGATCAACATGCGGCAAGGCAGACCACACGGCCCGCGAGTGCTCCAACAAAAACGCGGGAGCCGAAGCCCCCGCTACTCAATCAGCCTGGCTTTCAATACGCGGTGCCTTGCCTTGAGCCTCCCGCAGATGCGGGCGGCCTTTTCGATCCCGGCCGCGTCGTTGTCGAGCGCGACCGTGATCGTGGGATACGGGTCAAGGCACCGTTCCTGCTCCTCCGTCATCTCCGAGCCCATGAGGGACGCCGCCTGAAGGCCGTGCTCATCGAACCAGAGCGGCCCCCAGAGCGACTCGCAGAGGATGAGCGGCTTCGCCGGGTCGCATCGCTCCAGCCCGTAGAGGAAGGTCTTCTTGAGGCCCTTCCCGAAAAGCCATTTCGGATTGGCGTCCGAAACCGGCAACGTCGTCCGGCCCGCATAGCCGACGAGTTTCCCGTCCTCGTGAAGCGGGAAGACGATGCGCCCCGCCATACTGCCCTTGCCGGGGAAGAAGCCCACGCCGAAACGCTCGGCGGTCAGGGCCGATATCCCGCGTTCCTGGATCAACGGATGCGACGGGTTCACGTCTTTCAGGGAGAATGCGAGCGGCCTGTTGCGGTCGGGGGCAGGCATCGGATTCGCCTCCTCGGTTCGGTGCCCGGCGCCAGGCGCGCCGGCATTCGCCTCCGGCGCTCCCGTCCCCCCGTGATCGCTCGTTGCGGGGAACAGCTCGTCGATCCGCTTCGCCGCGGCGTAGGCGGAGCATTGCTCCATGAGCGCGACGAAATCGATGACGTTGCCGCCGGCCCGTTGGCCGTTCTTCTTGCACGAATCGGAATGGCAGTACCAGACCGACTTCGCTTCGTTCACGTAGAACGTGTTCTTGCTTCCTGACGAGTGCGACGGCAAGGGACAGGTGCCCTTGAGCGCCGTTTGGTTCACCCGGACGAGGCTTACCTGGTACCGGGCGAGGACGTCCGCGATACCGACGCGTCCCTTGATTGCCTTGAAGTCCAAAAACGGACGGTTTTCTGGCATAGCTCCTCCTTTCAAAGGGCTACTGCTAACGGTACGGGTCGAGGGGAAAATGGCCAGAAGCACAATGCTGCCGTCAACGGCACGCCAACCGCACTGATATACATGGCCAGTGAATAATTGGCGGGTATTTTTCTTGTGCCCTGGACTAGTTCCAGGCCTTCGCGGCAGCGCGGGTACCAACGCAGTAGTACGTTGATCACGGCAACGGTCGGGGAATCTGAAATCCGCCTACTACCGCCGATTCGGGAAGCAACTCCCGCGCCTTTATACAAAACTGTTCGTAATCCCTCAGGTACAGGACAAAACTCTCGCGGTGCATCGCGAGTCCGCGACGCGCAGTTGTCGATAATGAGGCACGAATTTGATCAGGCATGCGCTCAAAGACAGCAAGGACACAGTGACAGTTATATGACCGAATGAGCGAATCCAGTTCGAGCGCGGCGTCCAAGAATTCAGTCGTTGTTCCCATGGCATGGCTCAATCTGCGGATCAATAGGAACCATGGACCATAGAACAAATCGAGTGTTGGCAGGTTCATTTGGCTAATGACCGGCGGGCTCTCTGCGCTGAGAACGGAGTTTAGAGAGCCGCACCGAAAACTCGGGTCGATGAACTGAGAAAAGTTATGCGCCAGCGTTCGGAGGTCCGGAAGGAGTTTACGTGCCAATCGATGTTGGTGGACTTTATTAGTCCAGTTCAAAATCCCGCCCTTGATGGTTGACCAAAACCCGATCACGATGGATAGAAATGCCAGCCCTAGAAGAGGACGCAAAAGCGTCTCCTGGCCCTTCCACTGCGCCAGAATGAAGGCCGTGAGGCTAAGCACCGGGAGAATCAGTTTGGTCAAGACTTCAAAATGCGATGGCTTGTGCGACGACATAGGCTCGCTCACAATCTTATCAGCCACGCCGCGCCGAGATTTCACCCGTATGAAGGAAATATGACCGCCACGCTGCTTCCCCAATCCGGCAACCCCTGCAGTCTTGGCCATCCACGGTGTGCGGAGTAGCGTTCTCATCAGAAGCTTCAACGACTTTCTGTTGCACCTTGAAAGGGAGAAAAACTTTATGGCCGAAACGACGCTCATCGCCGGTACCGACACGTCCGGCAAACTGACCAGAGCGGACCTAGCCCTTGTGCCGACCCCGCATTCCACGTCAACCCATCAGGTGATCCCCCACGTCGAAATCGTGGACGCGCTCGAAGAACAGTTGGGATTCCGCCACATCGCCGTCGCCTCCGAGGAATACGCCGTCACGAAGGACGGCAAGAACTTCTTTGGCGTTATGACCCTCGACCAGGGAATCGAAGGCGCTCAGTTCGCTCTGGGCGTCCGGAATTCGCACTCCAAGCAGTTCCGGCTCTCCATTGTGGTCGGGATGCGCATTTTCGTCTGTTCCAACCTCTCATTCACCGGCGACTTCAACATCGTCCTTGCGAAGCACAGCAAGAACTTTCGGCTGAAGGACGCCATCAGCGTCGGCATCGACGAGGCCCAGCGCGGCTTCGAGCCCATGCAGATACAGGTGGCGCACTGGAAGGAGACGCTGGTGAGCAACGACCAGGCCAAACTGACGATCTTCCGGGCCTTCATCGAGGAGGAGCTGGACTGCCCGAAGCACGTCGCGCGGGAGGTCTGGCGGCAGTGGCGTTCCCCGGAATACACCGAGTTCGAACCGCGAACGGTGTATTCCCTGCAAAACTGCTTCACCACGGCGTTCAGGAAGGAGCTCGACCCCATTCCCCTCTACCGGGCGACGGCCGACCTCGGCCGCTTCTTCCAAGGGGTCCAGTGATCCTTCAGCGACTTCGCCATCGTCTTGCTCTTTCAAGGACCTGGACCGCCGTGCCGCAGTTCCAAAGCCCCAAGGGTAGGAAATCCTACCCTTTTTCTTTTTGCGTCGCATGCAGATCCGCCGTGCGGCACCATGAATCACGCCGGCGCCATACCGTCCTCCAGCGGGCAAGCCGTTCGCCCATAAGACAAGACCCTCCTGATATCATTGCCCCAAACCGTGCGGCGATATACAATTGAGACCGCGAGGCCCCACTCTGAATTCCGCGCCTTGGCTCTGTATTCCTTAGCGTACAAGCGCTAACGACGAATCATGCCTACGTTCACTGAAGCTGATACATGTCGTCAGTACGTCATTCCCAAACTCTACGCCGCTAATTGGTCAGATGACCAAATCAGCGAACAAAAGAGCTTCACAGATGGCCGAATCGTCGTGGCTGGCGACAAGCCGCGGCGCCGCCCCCAAAAGCGAGCAGACTACCTTCTCCGATACCGTCGCGATTTTCCTATTGCCGTCGTCGAGGCAAAATCTCTCTACAAAAAACCGGGAGATGGTCTGCAGCAGGCAAAGGATTACGCGGAGATCCTTGGCTTGAAATTCGCATACGCAACCAATGGCCAAGCCATCGTCGAGCATGATTATTTAACCGGCAAAGACACGGACCTTGCAACCTTTCCCACTCCGGACGAACTTTGGAACCGGTTGTGCCTAGCCGAAAACATTACCGACCAGATTGCTGCCCGAATGCTCGCACCCTACTACCACCTGCCCGGCAAATCCGCTCGGTACTATCAGGAAATCGCCATTAACCGGGCGGTACAGGCCATCCTTCAGGGCAAACGCCGGGTGCTTGTGACGCTCGCAACTGGAACCGGCAAAACTCTTATTGCATTTCAGGTTTGCTGGAAGCTCTGGAACTCCAGATGGAACCGCACTGGCGAGTACCGCCGGCCCCGCATACTTTTCTTGGCTGATAGAAACGTGCTTGTTGATGAACCAATGGCCAAGATGTTCGCCCCCTTCGGCGAAGCTCGCCATAAGATCGAAGGCGATGCGGTCCAAAGCCGCCAGATGTATTTCTCCACCTATCAGGCTATAGCCCGTGACGAGCGCAGGCCTGGCCTTTATCGAGAGTACGCCCCCGACTTCTTCGATCTGATTGTCGTAGACGAGTGCCATCGCGGTAGCGCTCGGGACGAGTCGAACTGGCGCGAGATTCTCGAATATTTCGAGCCCGCCTACCAGCTCGGCATGACCGCGACGCCTCTCCGCGACGATAACCGTGACACGTACAAGTACTTCGGCAACCCGCTCTATACCTACAGCCTCCGACAAGGGATCGACGACGGTTTTCTCGCGCCATACCGCGTGCATCGGATCGTCTCGACTGTGGACGCCGCTGGCTGGCGTCCGTCAAAAGGCGAACTCGACCGCTACGGCCGCGAAATCCCCGACGATGTGTATGGCACCAAAGACTTCGAGCGGATCGTCGCGCTCAGGGCGCGCACTGAGGCTATTGCCTCCAACATCACCGAGTTTTTGAAGAAGACGAACGACCGCTTCGCAAAGACGATTGTATTTTGCGTCGATCAGGAGCATGCCGAGGAAATGCGGAAGGCCCTCAACAACCGCAATCTTGACCTCTCAAAGCAATACCCGGACTACGTGGCCCGTGTAGTATCCGACGAGAAGAAGATTGGTCGGGGACATCTCGACCGTTTCATGGAGCTTGAGACCGTCGTGCCAACGCTCGTGACGACTTCGCAGATGCTCACGACCGGCGTGGATGTGCAGACATGCAAAAACATTGTCATCGCTCGCGTCATCAACTCAATGACGGAGTTCAAGCAGGTCATCGGCCGGGGTACACGCGTCCGTGATGACTACGGCAAGCTTTATTTCAATATCCTCGACTATACCGGCAGCGCAACGCGGCTCTTTGCCGACCCTGACTTCGATGGCGATCCGGTGCTCATCACCGAAGAGGAAATGAACGAAGATGGGAGCACCGTCAAAGAAAAGGTCATTGAAGAAGAGAAGCCCATTGAAGAGCCCGAACCCCCTACAGAAGGACCGCCCGAGGATGACGCTGGTGGCACGCCCAGAAAATACTATGCAGACAACGGTTTCGTGGAGATTGTCGCTCACCTCGTCTATGAACTCGACCCCGATGGAAAACAGCTCCGCGTGGTGAAGTTCACTGACTACACCGCCGACAAAGTGCGCAGCATGTATCCGTCCGCGGCGGAACTTCGCTCGAAATGGAGTAATGCCGAGGAGCGCAGCCAGATCATCACGGCCTTGGAGGATCGCGGGATTTCCTTTGATGAACTCGCCGCGACCGCAAAGCAACCGGACGCAGTATAGTGGACCCAGGATTTCAGACCAAGGAATAAGCTAAGATTTCGGCGGAGTCGTTGACAAGGAGAGGTCGATGACGACGACGAGAAAACAGTACAGTCCGAAGTTCAAAGCGCG
>JBEKYW010000018.1:0-83175 GCA_049510555.1 Bryobacteraceae bacterium | reverse complement strand
CCGCACGCGCAAGCCGCTGTTCTTCTTCCTGGCTTTCTTTTTCGTGGCTCTCGCCCCGACGTCGAACGTGGCGATTCTCATCGGGAGCATCATGGCCGAACGATTCGTCTATCTGCCTTCGATCGGCCTCGCCGGGTGCGTGGCCGCCGCAATCTACGCAATTGGCCGGCAAGTCTCGCCCCAGCAGCTTCCGGTCATGCGAACCGCATGGATTGCGCTCGGGCTCCTGTGCCTCGCATGCGGCGTGCGAACCTACGCCCGGAACTTCGACTGGCCGGATGAGCGCAGTCTCTGGACCAGTGCCGTGAACGTCTGTCCGGGAAGCGCTAAGACGCACTACAACCTGGGGCGCGCCTTGTCGGAACTGCCCGGCGGGCTGCCCGACGCCATCGCCCAGTACGAAGCGGCACTGCGGATTTATCCCGATTACGCCGAGGCGCACGCCAACCTCGGACTGGCGCTGGTGAGTTCCGGCGGGCGTTGGCAGGAGGCGGTTGCCGAGTATGAAACAGCGTTGCGGATCAATCCCAATCTGGTCGAGGCGCACACCAACCTGGGAAACGCCTTGTCGCAACTGCCCGGCCGCCTGCCGGGCGCCATTGCCCAGTATGAAGCGGCGTTGCGGATTGATCCCAATTACGCGAAGGCCCACGCCAACCTGGGAGACGCCTTGTCGCGAATGCCCGGCCGGCTGCCCGACGCCATCGCGCACTATGAAGCGGCGCTGCGCATTGAACCCGGCTACGCGCCCGCACACATCAACCTGGGAAACACTCTGTCGCAACTGCCCGGCCGGCTGCCGGACGCCATTGCCCACTATGAAGCGGCGCTGCGCATTGAACCCGGCTACGCGGCCGCGCACATGAACATGGGAAACGCCCTGTCGCAAACGCCCGGCCGGCTGCCGGAAGCCATCGCTCAGTATGAAGCGGCGCTGCGTATTGAACCCCGTAACGCGATAGCGCACAGCAACCTGGGACTGGCGCTGATGAATTCCGGGGGCCGGTTGCCGGAGGCGATCACCCACTTTGAAGCGGCGCTGCGGATTAGACCCGATTATGCGCAAGCGCACATCAATCTGGGAAACGCCCTGTCGCAACTTCCCGGCCGGCTGCCGGACGCCATCGCTCAGTATGAAGCGGCGCTTCGGATCAGGCCCGATCCGCAGCTACAGCAAAGGGTGAACCGATTGCGGGCGGACCGAAAGTGAGCGCGGGTTCCGATAAGGAAATCGCCGGCGGGCTGATTTAATTGAGGTGCGGGTGCCCATCCCAGGCGCGGCAATTGGGTTTAGCGGCCCGCAGGCAAATTGCTATCCTGGTCCGTGAATGAAGGAAACTCGCAAGCGGCGGCGATTGCGCCGGGCCTCGCAGCCGGTCGCGCGGGAAGACTCCTCCTTCCGCGCAGCGGACCGAGCCTGGCGCCGCCACGCGTGGCGCATGCTGGCACTCTGGGCCTTGGTCCTGGCGGCGTATTCCAATTCTCTCCAGGCAGGTCTGGTGTTCGACAGTGCCATCGTGATTTCGCAGGATGCCCGCATCCGGGCGGTGACGCCGGGGAACCTTCGGCTCATTCGGTAAATGTTTCGCTCGTGTACCTGCTGGGCATATTGGTGTTTGAGGCGGCCGCGCCGGCCTTGGCGCTGGCAGCGCTCTGGGGACTGCATCCGCTGCTCACCGAATCCGTCACCAATATTGTGGGCCGCGCCGACCTCCTGGCCGCCTTGGGCGTGCTGGCAGGCTTGCTCTGTTACCTGAAAAGCGCCTCCGCCCGAGGGCGGCACAAGCTGCTCTGGGTGGCGGCTATGCTGGTCGCCCAGGCGGTCGGGCTCTTTTCTAAAGAGAATGCCGCCGTCCTGCCCGGTATCATGCTCCTATACGACCTGACGTGGCGCGGGCGCACGGCGTGGCGCGGGCGCGCGCTGGCTTACTCGGCCCTGGTGCTGCCGTTTGCCGCGTTTTTCTGTTTGCGCGTCACATTGCCGATGCATATTCCGGCTCGCCACGTCGAAAATCCCCTGATGAGCGCCGATTTCTGGACGGCGCGGCTCACGGCTGTCAAAGTAATCGGCAAGTACGTGTGGCTGTTTATCTGGCCGGCCCGCTTGTCGGCGGATTATTCCTATAATGCAGTGCCGCTGTTTGGCTGGCATCCAGCGGAGTGGGAGGACGCGAAGGCGCTGATCGCGCTGGCGGTCTGCCTGGGCGCCGCCCTGCTGGCCGTTCGCTGGTACCGCACGCGCAAGCCGCTGTTCTTCTTCCTGGCTTTCTTTTTTGTTGCTCTGTTGCCGACATCGAACGTGGCCATTCTCATCGGGAGCATCATGGCCGAGCGGTTCGTCTATCTGCCGTCGATCGGCCTGGCCGGGTGCGTGGTTGCGGCCATCTACGTGCTTGGCCGGCAAGTCTCGCGCCAGCGGCTTTTGGACATGCGAACCGCATGGATTGCGCTGGGGTTCCTGTGCCTCGCATGTGCCGTGCGAACCTACGCTCGGAACTTCGACTGGCTCGATGAGCGCAGTCTCTGGACCAGCGCCGTGAACGTTTGTCCGGGAAGCGCTAAGGCGCGCAACAACCTGGGGAGCGTCTTGTCGCAAGCACCCTTACTGCTGCCGGACTCCGTTGCCCAGTATGAAGCGGCGCTGCGAATCGATCCCGATTTCGTCGAGGCGCACTACAACTTGGGAAACGCCTTGTCGCAACTGCCCGGCCGGCTGCCGGACGCCATTGCCCAGTATGAAGCGGCATTGCGGATTGATCCCGATTACGCCCAGGCGCACGCCAACCTGGGACTGGCGCTGGTAAACTCCGGGGGCCGGTTGCCGGAGGCGATCGCCCACCTTGAAGCGGCGCTGCGGATCAAACCCGATTTCTTCGAGGCGCACTACAACTTGGGAAACGCCCTGTCACAACTACCCGGCCGGCTCCCGGACGCCATTGCCGAGTATGAAGCAGCCTTGCGCATCAGGCGCGATCCGGCGCTACAGCGAATGGTGAACCGATTGCGGGGAGTCCGAAAGTAGGCGCGGCCCATTGCCACTCACACGAAATCGACCTGCTGACCAGCCGCGAGCGCGAAGTCTTGCAGATGCTGGCCGAAGGCAAGACCAACAAGGAAATCGCCGGGGTGCTGAACCTCAGCGTCTACACCGTGGACGCGCACTGTGGCCGTATCATGGAAAAGCTCAACCTGCACAGCATCAACGACCTGGTGCGGTTCGCGGTGAGGAATGGACTGATTGATTAGGCTCAGAGCTTGCACGCCAGCGCCAGCCCATCCCCCATCGTCACCATGCTCAACGCCACCCGTTCATCCGCGTGCAGCTTGCGGTTGAACGCGCGCATGGCCCGGGTATCGGCGTCGTGGCCGCCTCCGTCGATCACGCGTCCGTGCCGCAGCACGTTGTCCACGGCGATCACCCCGCCCTGGCGCAGCAGCGTCAGCGACCGCTCGTAGTAGTTCGCGCAGTTCTCTTTGTCCGCATCGAGGAAGGCCAGGTCGAACGTGCCCGCCTGGCCCTCGGCAATCAGCGCGTCCAGTGTTTCGAGCGCCGGCCCGAGCCGCAATTCGATCTGGCCCTCCACTCCGGCCTCGCGCCACGTGCGCCGCGCCCTGGCGGCATACTCCTCGTCGCGGTCGCAAGCCACCATCTTTCCGCCGGGCCGCAGAGCCAGCGCCACCCAGGTAGAACTGTACCCCATGAAGACCCCTACCTCGAGCGTCTTCCTGGCGCCCAGGATGCGAGCCAGCAAGTGCAGGAACTGCCCCTGCTCGGGCGCGATCTGCATGTAACCGCACGGGTGGCTCTCCGACTCCTCGCGGAGGCGCCGCAATACGTCCGGCTCCCGCAGCGTCACGCGGCGAATGTAGTCGGCCAACTCCTCGGTGATGGGGGTGTGGTCCAGGGACATGCCAGACCAGTCAATTCTACCTCCTGTAGCGCCGGCGGTCTTTGCCGCCGGTGGGGTTATCCGAACTGGAACAGGCCGGCGGCAAAGACCGCCAGCGCTACCGACACATGGAGTGTGCTAGCATGCTCATATGAGTCATCGCCTCCAGGTGCTCATCCCGGAAGATCTGGACATGCAGCTTCGCAAGGCTGCCCAGCGCAACCGCGTATCGAAAGGCGAGTGGGTGCGCCGCACCCTGCGGCAGTCCGTTGTCCCAGCGAAGAGGGGCAAGACTTCCGATCCCGTGGCGCGCCTGGCATCCTTGAACGCGCCAACCGCCGATATCGAACAGATGCTTTCCGAGATCGAAAGCGGCCGGTCTTGAGGGTCTTCGTCGACTCCAATATTCCCATGTATGTCGCCGGCTGCGAGCATGAGAACCGTGAACCTGCGCGCCGTTTCCTGGAGCGCGTGCAGCAAAGTAAGGTTGAAGCCTGCACCAGCACCGAAGTGTTGCAGGAGATTCTCCACAGGTACTCGTCCCTCGGCCGGCTGGACCTGGCGAGCGAAGTTTACGACCTCGTGGTCGAGATCTGTCCGGTGGTTCTCGACGTTACGCTGGCGGATACGGACCGCGCGCGCGATCTCCTTTGTGGCACGGCCGGCATCTCAGCGCGAGATGCAGTTCATGCCGCTGTGATGCTGAACCATGAGGTGGGGTGGATCGCAACCTTCGACACCGGTTTCGACCGGGTGAGAGGAATCCGAAGACTGAAAATGGTCTAGTGTCACCAACCCACCCGGCTCACGGGGCGGCTTGTCCCTGGGTCGCTTCCAGCACCACCCGTTCGATGGCCTGCGCCACCTGGCCCGGCGCCATTCCGCCATCCACCCTGCGGACCGTGGGAGCGCCGTACCACTCGAGGATCGGCCCAGTCAGCTCGTGGTAAGCGCGCAGCCGCTGGCGGATCACCGCCTCCCGATCGTCTTCCCGCGTGATCAGACCGGCGCCGTCGTCATCGCACTGGTCCGCCTGCTTGGGCGGTTGAGACAGCAGGTTGTAAATGCGCTTGCATTGGGGACACTGCCGCCGCGCCGTCAGCCGGGCCACCAGCGGGTCGTCGGGCACATCCAGGTGAATCACTACGGGGTCCGGCAGCCCTCGCTGTTGGAGCAGGACCGAAAACTCGATCGCCTGCGGCACGGTCCGCGGGTAGCCATCCAGCAGGAATCCACCGGCGCAATCCGGCCGCGAAATGCGGCTGGCCACGATTCCATTCACGATCTCGTCGCTGACCAGGCCGCCCTTCGACATGATCGAACTCGCCAGCTTGCCCAACTCCGTGCCCGCCTGGCACTCGGCTCGGAACATTTCGCCCGTGGAGATGGCCGGAATATGGAAGCGCTCCGCAAGCAAAGCAGCCTGCGTGCCTTTACCACACCCAGGGGGGCCAAAGAGTAAAAGAATCAGAATAATAACCTCCGGGGATCGCGCCTGCCGGCCCGACTCCCCGGTAGCGCTTTCTGATTGCAGGCTAACGGCTGGCGGTGGACGGCGTCAATGGTGACAAATTGGCTCCGGCTGGTGCTCTTCGACGCGGATTCGCCCGTCCGGATCGAGGCGCAACTCCCGGTCGCGCCACTGCACCCTGTGGCCGAAAAGCCCGCCCAGCCAGACCGCAAACCCGAACAGGTCGCGCAGCGGCATCAGCCAGAAATCCCGCGCTGCGTGACGGTCTTCGAGAACGCCCGCTGCCACCATCACCCCGGCCACCATCCGCAGCCCTAGCGCCGCTGCCGCGGCCCACCACTGCCCGGCGGCCAGCGCCACCAGAGACCACAACGTGGCGTGCGTCACCACGTACCCGTAGTAGCCCGCCGGGCGCGAAACCCGGATGGTGCGCGACCACCGCAACTGGTGCCGCCACGTCTGCGCCCACGATTCCCCGCCCAGGTCTGTCTCCACCACCACGGGCGCGAACTCGATGCGATAGCCCAGCTCGCTGATGTGCCGCCCGGTCTGGTAATCGTCGGCCAGGTAATGCGCGATGGTCTCAAAGCCGCCCATCTGGCGCAGGGCCTCCGCGCGAAACACCATGGTGGACCCGAGCGCAAACTCGGCCTGGCCCAGGAGGCGCGCCACCAGCACGCTGGGCGCGAACTCGGTGGCGATTCCCAGCGCCTCGCACCGCGACGCCCACGATTCCGCTGCCGCGCGATAGAGGCACGTCACCAGCCCGACTTCCGGGTCCCCTAGCGGCGCGGTCACCGCCCGCAGGTATCCCGGCGGCACCACGATGTCGCTGTCGTTCACCAGCAGCAGCGGATGGCGCGCGCGCTTCGCCAGTTCCGCCAGGACCCCGGCCTTGGCGTTGGGAGCATCGGTCTCCACCACCACTATCTCGATCCGCCGCTCGGGAAACTCGCGTTTCAGCCGCCTGATATCCTCGAGCGCCAAGTCGCACGGATCGCTGACACCGAAGAAAATCTCAAACTCGGGATAATCCTGCGCCGCGTGCGAGAAGATGGCCTCGTAGAACCGCGGGTCCCTTCCGTGCACGGGCTTGAGGATCGAGACCGGCAAAGTCCCGTTGCGCATGCGCTGCGAGGTCATGTGCCTGCGCCACCGCAACGCCGCCACAATCGCCAGGAAGTAGTACGCCGCTGCAGCAGCCGCCGGGATGGCCAGCCAGATCACAATGACACCAACGCCACTCCACAGATTACCAGCGATGCGCCCGCCCAGCGCAGCCAGTTTACATGCTCTTTCAGAACATACTTGGCCAGTACGGTTTCGAGCACGTAGGTGATGGCCGTGGCGGGGACCGCAAAGCTGAGATCCGCGATAGTCAGCAGCCCCAGGTAGGCGAAGAAGGAAACCGCCATGGCGGCCACCGCCCCGATCACGAACCGGTTGCGCGCCAGCACCGCCAGCGCGCGCCCGATGGCGCCCGGGCGGAAGTCGCGGATCTCGCCGTGCCGCCGCATGCCCGCCGCCTGGAGCACTTCACCCGCCGTGGTGGCCGCCACGATGATGCCGATCAGCAGCCACCTCATGGGCCTGGCTCCGCCGCCTTGGGCCGGGGATGGGCGGTCTGTGGAGCGGTGCCGCCGCTCACCAGCGCCACCCCCGCCACGATCAGCCCGATGCCGGTCCAGCGCTGCATGCTGATCTGCTCGTTGAGCAGAACCTTCCCCGCAACCGCCACCAGCACGTATCCTACCGAGGTCACCGGCAGCACGTAGCTCAGGTCCGCCCAGCTCAAGAGCGCCATGCGCGACATCAGCCACACGATCAGCAGCAGCACGCCCAGCGCCACCCACGGCCGGAACAGCACGGTGATGTACGCGAGCGGAGTGGCCAGCACCGGGGGCATGCCCCGCTTCATGAAGTAATTCCCAAAAACGTTGCTCAACACTACGACGACGGCGAAAGTCCAGGTTTTCAGTCGAAGTCGCGCGTGTTCGTGGGTCATCCGCGGGGTCAGTCGCCCAAACTCGCCGGCGCGGGCGCCGGCTCCGCAGCCGCCTTGTGCTCGGCCACAAACTGTTTCCGCTTGGACCGCAGCGCCAGGTATTCCCGGGCTTCCTTCGTCAGCCGCCGGCGCTCGTCCCCGTTGAACATCGCCTTCTTCACGATGCGCCAGATCACGCGCAGGCGGAAGAAATACTCGCCGTAGAACCGCTCCACCCACTCCACCAGTTCTCCCCGGTCCAGCCCCGGATAGGCCACGTTGGGAAGCTGGTGCCCGGTTTCATCGGTCATGGAATCGATGGTGATGAGGTTGTTCTTTTTGACGTAATCGTAGAATTCGGTCCCGGGATAGGGATGCGCGATGGAAACCTGGACAGTTTCCGTGTCCAGCCGCTTGGCGAAATCGATGGTCTTGCGGATGCTCTCGCGGGTCTCGCCCGGCAGCCCGATAATGTAGTCGCCGTGAACCAGCAGGCCAAGTTTCTTGCAGTTCGCCGTGAAGCGCTGGGCCATGTCCACTGTGGCGCCTTTCTTGATGTTCTTCAGGATCTGCGGGTCGCCCGATTCGTATCCCACAATCAGCAGGCGGCAGCCCGCTTCCTTCATGGCCCTCAGGGTCTCGTAATCGGTGGTGACGCGCGAGGTGCACGACCACGTGAACTTCAGCGGCTTGAGCTTCTTCGCCAGCTCGATGGTGCGTTCCTTCCGGTAATTGAACGTGTCGTCGTCGAAAAAAATCTCCTTGACGTTGGGGAACTGCTCGAGCGCGTACCGCACTTCATTGGCCACGTCGTTCGACGAGCGCAGGCGCCAGCGGTGCCCCGAGTGGGTCTGCGGCCACAGGCAGAAGGTGCACAGTGCCGGGCATCCGCGCGAAGTGTAAAGCGAGATGAACGGGTGCAGTAGAAACGGCACGTTGTAGCGCGTGATGTCGAGATCGCGCTTGTAAACCCTGGTCACCCACGGCAGGGCATCCAGGTCCTCGATAGCCGGCCCTTCCGGGTTGTTGACGATGTGGCCGTTCTTCCGGAAACTCACCCCCGGCAGCTCTTCCAGCGGCTTTCCCCTGGCGAAATCCGCGATCTGGTGATCGAACTCGCGCCGTACCACGAAATCGATGGCCGGGTTGCCCCGCAGCGTCTTCTCCGGCTCGGTGGTCACCGGCGGCCCCACAAACGCCACCTTCAGCCTGGGGTTGGCGTCCTTCATCATCCCGGCCATTCTGGCATCCACGTGGAAACCGGGAGTGGACGTGTACAGCACCAGCAGCTCGAAGTCCTTGGCCATCTCCACGGTCTGCTCGATGGAGATCTTGTGGGGAGGCGCGTCCACCACCTTGCTGTCCGGCAGCATGCCCGCGGGATAGCACAGCCACACCGGATACCAGTACGATTCGATTTCGCGCGAAGCCGGCCAGCGGGAGCTGGCGCCGCCGTCGAACCCCTCAAAAGACGGCGGATTCAGAAACAGTGTTCTCATCTACTCTCCAGCCACACCAGCCCCGGCGCCGCGCTTCGAGCCCAAGGCCCGGCCGCCCTACTGGTTGTCGGCGTCACCCACCGCGCCCCGTCTCGCGCCGTCAATCGAGAAGTTACTGAAATCGATCGTCAGCTCCGCCTTGCCCGCGAGCCTGGTATCCACTACGCTCTGCACTTGCAGGGGAACCGAGATTCCGTCCCGAATCTCATACTTTCTTACGAATGCGACTTTTTTCAGGAAAATGGAAGGACTCTTCACCAGATATCCGGATTCCTGCACTCGCAGGTAAGTGCCGGCGTCGATCCAGAGGTCGCCCCGGAACAACCCTTGGCGTTTCCGCCGCGGCGTCACCTGAAAAATATGGACGGCCCGCCCGTCCAGTTGGCCGCGTCCCTTGTACTTGAACTTATAGTTAGCCGGGGTCACGGCCATCGAAGGAGCCTGGTCCGTCTGGGCCTCGGCTTCGGCCGTGAGGTAACGCGCGATCACCTGGTTCTTGACCGTCCCGTCACCCTCGAACCGCAGCCTTTCATAGGTAATGCGGCCCAGCGCGGAGATCCGCCGCAGTGCGTGCAGCCGCCCCTGCTTCTTCAACTTGGGGAGGGACGCCTGGATCTCCACGTCCATCGAGGCGCCCTTGAAAGATTGTTCCTGGCCCCGCGCCGCCGCGCAGTAGTTCTCGACGATGGTGTCGGGCGGCTCCGCGGCCGGCTCAGCCACGATGGAGACGCACACACCGATTAATAGCGGAAGAACGCGGACCTTCAAACTCAAACCCCGAGAACGTGAATTGAGACCAGAATATAGCAGTCTAGCAGGATCAGCCTCTCGGAGCAATTCGGGGTTTTGGCGCGATGGCTGAATTGTTTGGAATCTTCACACATGCGTGAGGCCGGGCCAGGGGGCGCCCCCTTGCCACAGGCGTTTTCCGGTCAGCGGCGGGCCAGCGTGGCGGCCGCGCGGACGCCGGCAGCCGGCCGGCTGCGGCGTACCCAGCGACGGCGGGTAACGCCACGTTGTGTCGCGGGTGCTACGCTTGGGTCATGCCGTACCAAATCGGACGCGGGCGCCGGCTCCCCGGCTCCCGAGCAACCCGCATTGTTTTCTTGCTCATTCTCGTCCTGCTGTTTCTGAGCGCGCGTGTTCTGGCCTCGTACACCATCGAAATCGCATGGTGGAAGGAGCTCGGCCAGTTCCACACGTGGCTCAGCCTGCTCTACTACAGCCTGGCGCCGCTCACCGCCGGCACGCTGCTGGCCTTCGCGGCCTTGTGGATGGCGCATGCGCGCGCCCT
Source organism: Bryobacteraceae bacterium (assembly GCA_049510555.1). GTDB lineage: Bacteria > Acidobacteriota > Terriglobia > Bryobacterales > Bryobacteraceae > Fen-178. The sequence goes on along the minus strand of JBEKYW010000018.1, from coordinate 73,037 downwards.
CAAGTTCGCCGGAACCTCCCTGGGCGAGCATCGCATCTACGCGCGCGTCTCCGCGCTGGCGCTTCTGCTGCTCGGCTACCTCATTTCCGCCGCGTGCATCGATACCTGGACCGTGGTGCGTTTCGCCGGCTCGCGCGGCCTGCCCGCCGCCGCCGCCGGGTGGCACGACGCCATCTTCCAGAAGCCGCTCTCCTTCTACCTGTTCGATCTGCCCTTTTACGTGCTGCTGCGCAGTTACCTGCTGGCCCTGGTGATCGTCTGCATTCTGGTCTACTGGATCGCGGCGCGCGGCTGGCAACTGCGGCACAGGTTCTCCGAGCTGCAGGACGCCCGCGAGCTGGATCTTTCCTTTCTGCGCCTCGAAGGCGGCCTGGAATCTCGCTTCTTGCGCGGCGCCGCGGTGGTGGCGCTGCTGGCGCTGGCTCTGCGTTTCTTCCTGGGACGCTACGAGATGCTCTACAACGAGCACGGCACGTTTCTGGTAGGCGTGGATTACGTGGACTTGAACATCGGGCTGCCGCTCCAATGGCTGATGATTCTCGCTTGTCTCGCCGCCGCCGCGCTGGTCTCAGTGGGACGCTGGATTCTGGCCGCCTCGATGGCTCTGGCGCTGGTCATCGCCTTCATCGTGCCGCAGGCTGTCTCCGCGCTCTACGTGCGGCCCAACGAAATCTCGCTCCAGCGCCCCTACATCCAGACCCACATCCACGCCACGCGCAGCGCCTTCGGTCTCGAACAGCGCGTCCGCGAGGTCGAATTCAAGGCGCAGCCCGAGGCCCCCATCGACGTGGTGCACCACAAGCCCACGCTGGACAACGTGCGGCTTTGGGACTGGCGCGCCTTCCACGACACGGTTACTCAGATCCAGGCGCTGCGCCCGTACTACGTTTTCCACGACAGCGATGTGGACCGCTACACCCTCGACGGCCAGTACCGCCAGGTGCTGCTGGCGCCGCGCGAGCTGGACCTCAGCCAGCTTCCAGCCGCGCGCGCCAACTGGATCAACCCCGCCTTTATTTACACCCACGGCTACGGCCTGGTGCTCGCCGGAGTCAGCCAGATCACGCCCGACGGCCTGCCCGTCCTGCTCGTCGACAACGCCCCGCCGGTAGTCAAGACCAAGAGTCTCAAGCTCACGCGCCCCGAGATTTACTACGGCGAAGTGGCCCACGAGCCGGTCTTCGTCGACACGGCCCAGGCCGAGTTCAACTATCCCTCCGGCGAGAAAAACGTGACCTCGCGTTACGAAGGCAAAGGCGGCTTCCCCATTTCCTCGTTCCCGATGCGCCTGGCCGCCGCCGTCAGCGAAGGCGAGCCCAACATTCTGCTGACCGACTACCTCACACCCCACAGCCGCATGATGATCCACCGCAGGGTGCGCGATCGCTTGCAGGAGCTGGCCGGGTTCCTCCAATGGGATCAGGACCCGTATCTGGTGATCACCGATGCCGGCCGGCTGGTGTGGATGATCGACGGCTACACCACCTCCGACGCGCATCCTTACTCGCGCGCCGTCGATGTGCCTGAGATGGGCAGCGTCAACTACATCCGCAACGCCGTCAAGGCAACCGTCGACGCCTACGATGGCGAGACGCACCTGTACATTTTCGCGCCCGACGACCCCATCATCACCGCCTACCAGCATCTCTTTCCCGACCTGTTCCGCGCCGCATCCCAGATGCCGGCGGATTTGCGGGCCCACGCGCGCTATCCCGAAACCCTGTTCCGGGTGCAGGCCGAGATCTACCGCACCTACCACATGCTGGATCCGCAGTCGTTCTATAACAAGGAGGACCTGTGGGACCTGGCGCGCCACGCCACCGGCCAGGCCAACGGCGCCGAGCCGGTGACCCCCACCTATGTAGTGGCCACCCTGCCCGGCCAGGACAAGGCCGAGTTCCTGCTGCTGGTGCCCTTCACCCCGCGCAACAAGGACAACCTCATCGGTCTCATGGTGGCGCGCTGCGACGGCCCGAACCTGGGCGACGTAGTGGTGCTGCTACTGTCGAAACAGGAGCTGATCTTCGGTCCCATGCAGGTGGGCGCCCGCATCAATCAGGACCAGACCATTTCGAAAGACCTCACGCTGTGGAACCAGCAGGGATCGCAGGTGCTGCGCGGCCAAATCCTGGTCTTGCCGGTGGGCAACACGTTCCTGTACGTGGACCCCATCTACATCCAGGCCACCGAAGCCCGCATGCCGCAGTTGAAGAAGGTGGTGCTGGCGGTGGGCAACCGCCTGATTTATACGGACACTTACGACGCGGCGCTGGCCCAGCTTTCCACCGGCGCCCAGCAGTTGGTCCAGCAGGCCACGGCCGCCGCGCCGGGCCCAGGGGGCACCCCGGCGCCCGCCGCGGCTGCCGCAACTCCCGCCGACGCGCGTCTCCAGCGCATTCGCGAGCATCTGCGCCGCTACCGCGAGTTGGCCGCGCAAGGCCGCTGGTCCGAAGCCGGAAAAGAGCTGGAGGCGATCGAAGCGGAAGCACGGTAGGGTGGCCAGCCCACCCGCTGTTGTATACTAGACGCCACACCATAGGAGGTGCTGCTATGCCCGCCTTGGGGACACAATCGTTCCTGCTGTTCGTTTCGCAGATCGCCGGAATCCTTCTGCTGGTGTCGACCATGCTGCTGGTGGGCTTGCGCCGCATCTACATTGACAAAGAGACCAATCAACCCATCGAATTCGAGTTCCCGCTGCTGGGCAAGGTGAAGACCCAAGTTCCGGCGCTATTCCTGATCGCCGCGGGAGTGCTCCTGGTGATTTTCCCCTTGCAGAAGGGCGGCGCCGATCAAGCTACCATCGAAGGCAGTATCACCGCTCCGGAAAAGTCCGCCACGGTGATCGTGCTGGCTGTCCCACAACAGTACCAGACCACGGTCGATGCGTCCGGCCCGTTCTCTATGAACGTGCCGCTCATTGGCAACGCGCAATACCGGGTCAAGTTCGAGATTGACAGGCAGATTGTTGCGGAACAACAGGGCGAGCTGGTGAAGAACCGCATTCAGTTGAAGCCGGTGGTATACGTTCCGCCCCCCCGAATGGATGGTAAATCGGTCAAAGGTGTATCCGATGAGACACTCAAGACGCTGGGTATTCAGTAGCCTGCTGGCGCTGGCGTTGGCGCCGGTTGGTGCGTGGGCGCAACAGGGATCCATCTACGGGATGCTCACCTATCGGGGCCAACCGCTCGCCTCCGCGGGGGTGTCGGCTTACCTGCTGGACCAATCGCAGACCAGGTACACCCGCCAGTGGACGACGGCAACGGCTCCTGATGGCGCATTTCAGATGAAAGGACTGCCCTATGGAACATACGTGGTCGTCATGAGATATCGGGGGCGGATCGTATATCAGAACAAGGTGACCCTGTCTTCCGCGGGGCAGGAGATACAGGTTGATCTGAAGAGCTGACGGGCTGGTCGTTTGGTGGCGGCGGGGAGACTCGAACTCCCGACCTACGGATTATGAGACCGTCGCTCTAGCCAGCTGAGCTACACCGCCATCTGGATTCCAGTTTAGCAAACGCGTCCCAGGCTTCAGCAAGCACAGGATTTACCGGATTGAATTTGTGGAAAACCGTGTTTTTGCGGCAGATTCCCGCAAAAGGGTTCGCAACATACACGCAGGTTTTTGGTTTTGTCGCCTAAACCATTTCTCATCAGCTACTTGTCAGCATTTGCTGCGGTGTGGTTCAGATCGTCGTAAGTGCCTTTGTTACGCCACTTTAATGATTTTGATGCGGCCCTTTCCCACAATCTTTTCCACAGCGCCTGTGGATACTCACTTCCGCCTCTCCAACCGCCGCTGCAAGGATTCTGGAACATCGGCCTCCAGCTCGCAATATTCCCCGTGGTAACGCGTCTTCAGCACCCGCCCGAACTCGTGCAGCAGAGCCATGGAAGCTCCGTCTCCGGCGGCAAGCCGAAAAGTGGCGCGGACAATCGGATCGAGAGGCAGGGCCTCGTCGATAGCACCCAGCAGCCGGTCGATCCCGGCGCCGGTCAGCGCCGAAATCGCCGCGCCGCGCGTATCCGGGTGGCCGCCGGCCTCGCTCAGCAGCCGGCGCCAGACCATCTCGCCGGCGGTTTCGTCCGCTGGCAGCCGGTCCATTTTATTCATGATGAGAATCTGTGGAATCTCCGCCGCCCCGATTTCCGCCAGCACCTTGAGCACGTGCGTGGTGTGCTCGGCGGCGGAGGGCGACGAGGCGTCCACCACGTGCAGTACCAGCGCCGCTTCCGTCACCTCCTCGAGGGTGGCGCGAAATGCTTTTACCAGGGCGGTGGGCAGATTGCGGATGAACCCCACCGTGTCGCTCACCAGCACCCGGCGGCGCGAGGGCAGGACCAGCGGCCGCACGGTGGGATCGAGCGTGGCGAACATGCGCGCATCCACCGGCACGCCCGCCTGGGTGAGCCGGTTGAAGAGCGTCGACTTGCCGGCGTTGGTGTAGCCCGCCAGCGCCAGGGTGGCCAGCGGAACGGCGCTTCGTCTCTGGCGGTGCAGCGCGCGGCCGGCGCGCACTCCCTCGAGGGCGTCCTCAATTTTCTTGATGCGGCGCGCAATCCGGCGGCGGTCAGTTTCGAGCTGGGTTTCGCCGGGCCCGCGCGTCCCAATGCCGCCGCCCAGGCGCGACATCTCGGCGCCACGCCCGGTGAGGCGCGGCAGCAGGTAGTTCAATTGCGCCAGCTCGACCTGGAGGCGGCCCTCGCGCGTCCGGGCGCGCGATGCAAAAATGTCCAGAATCAGTTGGGTCCGGTCGATGACCTTGGTGTCTAGAGCCTTTTCGAGGTTGCGCTGCTGGGTGGGAGAGAGGTCGTGGTCGAAGATCACCACCTCGGCGCCGCCGGATCTCACGGTCGCCGCGATCTCTTCTACTTTGCCTTGGCCGATGAGGGTGGCGGCGTCCGGAGCCGGGCGCGTTTGAAACACTCTTTCGGCGATCTCGGCGCCCGCGCTGGCGGCCAGTTCGCTCAACTCCTCCAAGGATTCCTCTGCCGGAACGGCGCTGTTACGGCCATGGACGCCGCGCCTTTTCCACTCCAGCCCGACCAGAATCGCCCGCTCTCGAACGGGGTTGCGGAGCGCCGTGTTCTAAGCCTCCGAAGAATCTGCGTGGACCGGCGCCCCCGGCGCGATTGCGCCCGGAACGCTTTGGTTAGTCGCCGCCGAGCTGCCAGCGTACGAGTGCGCGGTCTTCTGCGTGACCACCGTGGAAATGGCGTGCTTGAAAATCAGTTGCTCCTGATTGTTGGTCTCCAGCACCAGCGAGTACTTGTCGAAACTCTTGATCCGGCCGGAGAGTTTGACGCCGCTCATCAGGTAAATCGTGAGGATAACCTTGTCCTTGCGGGCGTTGTTTAGAAAACTGTCTTGAATATTCTGCGCCGGTTTTTCCATACCAATTCCCCAAACCCCTTTCGGGAAAGCACAACAGCAGCAACAAACGGCAGAATTATTGTACACCGATTCACCGTACCGAAGTGGGAGGCCTATTGGTCGTCGTGTTCGGAAACGGCGGCGGGAGAAGCCGCCGTCATGGCGGCAAGCTCGCCGCGGCTGATGAATCGCGGCTTGGCCTGGCTCTTGAGGCCGGCGGCGCTCATTGGCTCCAGGCGGAAGCCGGAGGTGGAAGCCAGCTCCTGCTCCAGGTTGAAATCGGGGATTCCCTTCAGGGCGGGCACCGTGGCCAGCCCGTGCTCCGTAATGACGCACTCCATCCCGTTGCGCAGCCGAAAGTGGATCTGGACTTGTCCGCGGATCGAAAGCTTGCGCAAGTCCGCAAGCTTCATCGATCGGCTTCCTGGTATTCGTCGACGATTTCGCCGTCGGCGATGCGGGCGGCGATCCGCTCCTGGCAGGTCACGCAGTAGCGGGCCCACGGCACCGCCTCCAGCCGCTTGACCGAAATCGGCTCGTCACACTCCAGGCAAATCGCGTAGTGGTCGTGATCGATGCGGAGCAGCGCGTCCGAAATCTCGCGCAACAACTTCATGTCGATCGTGTTGCGGTTCAAAAAGATCCATTCCTCATGATGCTGCTGGCTGAGATCGCCCTCATCCGAGGGAATATCCAGACGGGCAACCACCTGGGCCGCCTTCTGGGCGGACATGCTGCGACGGACTTCCTCGGCTTTGGCCTCCAGTATCTTGCGATACCTGGCCAGGTTGGGCTTCGGTCCGCTCTTGGTAACCGTTTTCATGTTCTCTATCAATGCCGATCGCAGTCGACTAGATGCATAAGACGCACATCCAACGCAAAAGGTTGCACACTTTCGAGGGGGTCGATGCGGCGCGGAATGAAAAAGTATAGCTGACGTAAAGCGGAAAAGTCAAACACCGGTGTAATTTTACAGATCTTTACAGGGGACTGGTGCCAGTATCTTTCGGCCAGAACTTGCCAATCTGCCAGGCTATTTGGGCTTGTGAAGGGCCTCGATCAGTTCCGGCACCACCTGGAAAAGATCGCCCACAATCCCGTAATCCGCCGCCTCGAAAATGGGCGCGTCCGGGTCTTTGTTGATCGCGACCACGGTCCGCGATCCTTTCATCCCCACCAGGTGCTGGATGGCGCCGGAAATCCCGATGGCCATGTACATCTTGGGCGCAACCGTCTGCCCCGAGCTGCCCACCTGCCGCTCCATGGGGAGCCAGCCAGCGTCGCAGATCGGGCGCGATGCCCCCACTTCAGCGCCCAGCGCCTCCGCCAGCTTTTCAATCAGCGGAAGGTTGCCGGCTTCCTTGATGCCGCGTCCCACCGATACGATAATCTCCGCCGCGCCCAGCTCCACGGCCCGCTGCGATTCGCGGAACAGCTCGAGCGGCCTGGTGCGGATGTCGCTGGTCGAGAGGCGCGGCGTGACCACTTCCACCGCCGGCGCGGCACGCGGGCCTGACCCGGCAAGCTGGTCCGCGCGGTACGCTCCCGCCTGCAACGACGCGAAGTGCGGCGCGTCGCCGGCAAAGCGCATGTCCACGTTGACTTTGCCCTGAAAAAGCTGCCGCACCAGAACCACCTGCCCGTGATCGACGCGGTGGGAGACGGCGTCGCTCACCGCCACCCTGCCCAGCGAGGTGGCCAGCTTCGGCAGGAAATCGCGAACCTGGTACGTGTGCGGGAAAAGCACAATCGACGGTTTCGCCTGCTCGACAAGCTGCCGCAGCGCGATGGTGTACGCATCCGGCGCATAGTCTTGGAGCAGCTCGTGCTCCACGGCGTAGACTCTCTCGAGATGCTTGGACGCCAGCTCGCCGGCGAGGCCGCCGATGGACTGCCCCAGCACCGCCGCGCTGGCGGTGGTGTCGAGTTCCCTCGCAAGCTGCTGGGCCGCGGCAAGGGTCTCGAAGGACATGCGGTTCCAGGCGCCCCCACGCTGCTCCATCACCGCCAGGATGCTCATATGACGCGCGCCTCGAATCTCAGTTTCTCCACCAGTTGGGCGGCCGCTTCCCTGGGACTGCCTTCGAACAGTTGCGCGTGCTTGGTGCGTTGAGGAAGGTAGAGCCGCTCCATGGTCACGCTGGCCGCCGGGGCGCCCTCTGGGCCCGCAACCCCCAGACCGGCTGCCGTGACGCGCCGGACCTCCTTCGTCTTGGCCTTCCTGATCCCCATCAGCGTGGCGTAGCGCAGCTTGCTGATGCCGGATTGAATGGTGAGCAGGGCGGGCAAGGGCATTTCCACGTGCTGGAACCAGCCATCCTCCAGCTCTCGCTTGACGCGGATGCCGCCGTCGTGTTTCTCCACCTGCATGACAATGGTGGCGTGCGGCAGACCGAGCAGTTCCGCCAGGATCGGGCCGGTCTGGCCGCAGCCCAGGTCGTCGGATTGCAGCCCGGTGAGGACCAGGTCCGGGGCCTCGCTCCGGAGAGCCGCCGCCAGCAGCCGCGCGGTGGCCAGGGGATCGAGCGCTCCCGGGTCTTCCTCTTCGATGTGGATGGCGCGGTCCGCGCCCTTGGCCAGCGCTTCCAGGATGGTCTGCCGCACGCGCGCCGGCCCCGCGCACAGCGCCACCACTTCCCCGCCGTGCGTCTCCTTGAATTGCAGCCCCGCTTCGAGCGCGTAGGCATCCGGCTCATTGATCTCGTAAGAGAAATCGGCTTCTTCGACGCGCTTCCCCGAGGAGGCGATCCGCAACTGCGAATCGCGCGCCGGAACCTGCTTGATCGCAACGACGATCTTCATGATGGACGCCAGCCCCGCTCCCTTACGGTCGCGCCTCAGCGTGAGGGCGGCTCGGTGTGAGGCAGGTACCTCTTGAAAACCAGGCACCCGTTGGTGCCCCCGAACCCGAAGCTGTTCGAAAGAGCGTATTCGATCTTCAGGGGCCGCGCCTGGTTCGGCACGTAGTCCAGATCGCACAGCGGATCCGGGTTTTCGTAATTGATGGTCGGCGGCGCGATCTGGTCGCGGATGGCCAGCACCGTGATGCCGGCTTCGAGGCCCCCTGCGCCGCCCAGCAGGTGCCCGGTCATGGACTTCGTGGAGCTCACCGCCAGCTTGTAGGCGTGCTCGCCAAAGGTGCGCTTGATGGCGGCGGACTCGGCTCGGTCGCCCACCTCGGTGGAGGTCCCGTGCGCGTTGATGTAATCCACCTGGCTCGGCTCAATTCCGGCGTCGCGCAGCGAGTTCCGCATCACGCGGAAGGCCCCACCGCCGTCATCCGGCGGGGCCGTGACGTGGAAAGCATCGGCGCTCATGCCATAGCCCACAATCTCGGCCAGGATGCGCGCGCCGCGTCGGATGGCCGTCTCCAGTTCCTCCAGCACCAGAATTCCGGCGCCTTCTCCCACCACGAACCCGTCGCGATCGCGGTCCCAGGGGCGCGAGGCGCGCTCCGGTTCGTGGTTCCTGGTGGAAAGCGCGCGCATGGCCGCGAATCCCCCCACCCCCAAGGGCGTGATGCACGCTTCCGTCCCGCCGCAGATCATCGCATCGGCGTCGCCGCGCGCGATCATCCGGAACGAATCGCCGATCGAATGCGCGCTCGTGGTGCAAGCCGTGGCCGTGGCCGAATTCGGCCCCTGCGCGCCATAGCGGATGGAGACGTAGCCCGAAGCCAGGTTGATGATGGTGGCCGGAATGAAAAACGGAGAAATGCGCCGCGGCCCTTGCTCCAGCAGCGTCTTGTGCTCGCGCTCGATCACTTCGAACCCGCCGATCCCGCTGCCGATGTAGACCCCCACGCGTTCGGTGTTCTCCGGCGTCACCCGCAATTCGGAGCTCTTCATCGCCCACTCCGCCGCCGCGACAGAGAACTGGATGAAGCGCCCCATCTTTTTGATTTCTTTTTTTTCGATGTAGCTGGCGGGATCGAAGCCCTTCACCTCTCCGGCAATCTGGCAGGAAAAAGCCGACGCGTCGAACTGGGTGATGCGCCCGATTCCGGATTTCCCGGCGCGGATCGCCTCCCAGGTCGCTTCCGTCCCGATCCCCAGCGGCGTCAGCAGTCCGACGCCGGTCACTACCACTCTTCGTGACAAAACGAGTCTCCCTGGTGAGAAAAGAGGCTACTTCTTGGCAGTCTTGTTCTCGATGTACTCGATGGCGTCCTTGACAGTGGTAATCTTCTCGGCGTCTTCGTCGGGGATCTCCAACTCGAAGGCCTCTTCGAAAGCCATGACCAGCTCTACGATGTCCAGCGAATCGGCGCCCAGGTCGTCAACGAACGACGCGTTGTTATCAACCTGATTTTCATCCACGCCCAGTTGCTCGACAATGATCTGCTTCACCTTCTGCTCAACTGCCATGCTTCCTCCAGGAATATATGTGAACGCGTTGATTTTAGCGACCTTTGCGGAGTTTCCGCAAGTGAATCTTCCTAGCGCACTCCCATTCTGCCACGAAACCGTCCGGAGCAGCGCCGGGCCCGGGGTGCGCCCCCGGCCCGGCGCTACTGGCCGAAATCCACCATCCGCGGTGCAATCCGGCCATCCACGACACCGCATGTGAATCGATTTTTCAATCACTTACGGCCTGTTTTGGTTTGGCGAACCAGGTGCTGTCAAAGAAGTCAGAAGCTGCACGAGGTACCCATATGACACGCATTTCCTCAATCACTTTGGCCCTTCTGGCCACCGCTGGCATGACGTTCGCGCAAGGTGGATGGCGCCGCTTCGGCGACCCGGCTCCAGCCCCGGCCGCGCAGCCGGCGCCCACCGCCGGACCGCAGGATCCCACGCAGCCGGTGGACCGCTCCGATGCGCAGGCCCGGAAGCCCGCTCCCAACTCACCCAACGATCCGCCGTCTTACGGGCTGCCTTCCCAACTGACCATCAAGCCCGGCACATTCGTGACGGTGCGGGTCGATCAGATGCTGTCATCCAACCGCAACCAGCCAGGCGACGTCTTCTCGGCCACCCTCGCGCAGCCCATCGCGGTGGATGGCGTGGTGGTAGCGCAGCGCGGACAGACCGTTATGGGCCGCGTGGCCGAGGCGCAGAAATCCAAAGCCGGCCACGATTCGCGGCTGGGACTTGAGTTGACCGGCCTGACTCTGGCGGATGGCACGCAGGCCACGGTGCACTCGCAATTGATTGCCCGGCAGGGGCCCGCCACGCCGAAAGGCCAGGAACTGGGTACGGTGGCCACCACCACCGCCGTGGGCGCCAGCGTCGGGGCTGCCGCCGACTGGGGCACGGGAGCCGCCGTTGGCGCCGGCGCCGGAGCCGCCGCGGGAATCATCGGTGTCCTGTTGACGCACAATCACCCCACCGTGGTCTATCCGGAAACTGCGCTGACTTTCCGCATTGAGACGCCGCTGGCCATCGACACCACGCGCGCGCCGCAGGCCTTCCGCTACGTGGATCCGAACGAGTACGACCGCCCGGTGCAAACGCGCGTCGTCCGCCCGCGGCCGCCCTCTTGCGGGTACAGCGGCTACGGCTGCGGCCTGTGGCCTTACTATGGTCCGGCCCACTATCCGTATCCCTACTGGGGTCCGTATTACGGCGTAGGCATCGGTATCGGCTTCGGCCGCGGCTACTACCGCCGCTGGTAACGCCGGCCTCAGTGCGTCAGGGCGTACACCACGTAGTTCACGCCGATGCGAATTCCCAGCGCCGAGTACTTTTCCGGGTAGCGCGGATCGTCCGCCCACTCCCAGGAGTCGCCGATGTCCGAATTGAACGACATCGCCACCATGACCCGGCCATGGTCGTCGTAGATGCCCCGCCAGTGGGCCACCGAGCCGTCGTTCCGGTAAGTCGTCCCGCGCGCCAAAGCCCACTCACCCGGAACCTGGTACCGGTCGTCCAAATCGTAGACGGTGTGAAAAATCGAGTCGCGGCTTTCCATCTCCACCATCGGCCGGTCCGGGAAAACCAGCCGCATGCTCTCATAGAACCGGTCCCATTCCTCGGTCCCCCAGAAATCGTCCAGCATGAGGAATCCGCCGCGCAGAAGATACTCGCGCAACGTTTTCGCCTGGGCGGCGGTCAGCTTCCAGTCGCCCATCTCGCCGGCGTTCATCCACGGCCAGTTGCAAAAGTCGTCCACGTCGTCCGGGTTCACGGGTTGTTCCACCGAACGCGCGTCAACCCGCGTCAAGCGCCGGACCGCTGCCGCGAAGTGCCGGTCCGCCCGCGGATAATCCTGCGTCCAACTGGTAAACCCCTCCCGCCAGTCGAGTGCGCCGCCGAACCGCCGTCCGAAGCGCCCGAAGCGGCCAAAGCGGGCTTCGGGGTGCTGCGGATACATCAACCGGGCAAACACCCATTCGGCCTTCTCCTGCCAGTCCGGCGGCAGTGGAATGTTGTCATACGGTTCCATGCTGGGATAAACACGGAAGGGCCGCTGGAAGGCGTACAGCGCGCTAATCAAGGCCAGAGCGGATGCAACTGGCCACAGGCCCCTCTGAAAGGTCATACGGCCTACCGCGCCGACCGACGGCGCGCCCCTACTTCTCTTCTTCCGACGCCAACTCCCCCGCCGCCGCCGCTTCCGGCCCCGCGGCCTTCGCCTCTTCGAGCAGCCGTTGGGCTTCCATGACCTTGCCGCGCGGCACCATCACCTGGAAACCGAGGCTGGGATATTGCGGGGCTCGCATCACCAGCGTAGGTATCCCGTTCGTGTCCAGCACGCCGCGGATCATGTCCGCTTCCACTTCCGCATCGACGGCCGATGAATCCCACAGTGCCACCATGTCCAGGGCGTGGGAGGTCAGCAATTGGTCCTGATCTCGCTCCTCGTCGTCGCGTTCGGGATCTTGCGCCATGACTCAAGGATATCGCAGAATGTGATTAGGCCGTTCCACGGAGGCAGCAGAATGTCCGAAAAAGTTCACGATGAAGAAACCCAAGAAGAGGGCGTCAGCGGGCTCGCCTGGTTTTTGACCGGCGTCATCATCGGCGCCACGGTGGCCATCTTATACGCGCCCAAGAGCGGCAAGGATACCCGCCAGTTCATCTCCGAGAAGACGCAGCAAGGCAAGGATGCCGTCACCGAAACCAGCAAGGACGTCGTGGAAGCCGGCAAGGAAATGTTCGAGCGCGGCCGCAAGCTGGTGGAAGACGCCGCCGATCTCTTCGATCGCGGCCGCAAGCTGGTCAAGGGCTGATTATTCGTTGTAGCGTCCGCGGTGTCGCCACCGGCTCGGGGTAGGATGGAGTTTATGTCACCCGCAACCCTCCCCGAGTTCCGCAACGAGCCTTACGCCGATTTCTCGCAGCCCGCCGCCCGCCAGGCCGCGGAAGGAGCCCTCCGCCAAGTGCGCTCCGAATTCGGCCGCGAATACCTGCTGCGCATCGGGGGCGAATTCGTCGCCACCGGAGACCCGCTGGTCTCGGTGAACCCCTCCCATCCGCGCGAAGCCGTCGGCATTCATCACAAGGCCACGCCCGAGCTGGCCAGCCGCGCTGTCGAAGCCGCGTATGCGTACTTCCCGCAATGGAGCGGCACCCCCGCCGCCGAGCGCGTCCGCCTGCTGCTCGAGGCCGCCCGCATCCTGCGCTCCCGCAAGATGGAGTTCGACGCCTGGCTGGTGTCGGAGGCCGGCAAGACCTGGCCCGAAGCCGAAGCCGACGTTTCCGAAGCCATCGACTTCTGCGAGTACTACGCGCGGGAAATGCTGCGCCTGGCCGGCCCGCAGCGGGTTCACCAGCTCCCCGGCGAGCACGACGAGATGATCTACATCCCGCTCGGCGTGGGCGTGGTGATCCCGCCATGGAACTTCCCGGCCGCCATCCTGGTGGGCATGGCGGTGGCCTCGCTGGTCGCGGGCAACACGGCCATCATCAAGCCGTCGAGTGAAACTCCCACCATTGCGGCGAAATTCGCCGAGGTTCTGCTCGAAGCCGGCTTTCCCGAGGGCTGCTTCACGCTGCTGACCGGCAGCGGCTCATCGATTGGCGACGTGCTCGTCGAGCATCCCAAAACGCGCTTCATCTCCTTCACCGGCTCGCGCGACGTGGGCCTGCGCATCAATGAGCTGGCCGCCCGCCATCGCCCCGGCCAGATCTGGATCAAGCGCGTGATCGCCGAGATGGGCGGCAAAGACGCCATCATTGTGGACGCCGATGCCGACCTCGACAAAGCCGCCGACGGCGTGCTGGCTTCCGCCTTCGGCTACCAGGGCCAGAAGTGTTCCGCCTGTTCGCGCGCCATTGTCGACGCTATGGTCTACGACCCATTCCTAGAAAGGCTAGCCGCGAAAACGAAGAACATCAAAGTCGGGCCCGCCGACGACTTCGGCAACTACATGGGCCCGGTAATCAGCGAGACCGCCCGCAAGACCATCCTCGAATACATCGAAATCGGCAAGCGGGAAGGCCGCCTCATCGCCGGCGGCGAAGCCTCCAGCGGTGGCGGCTACTTCATCCCGCCCACCATCATTGCGGATGTCGAGCCGGGCGCCCGAATCTTCCAGGAAGAGATCTTCGGCCCGGTCCTGGCCGTCACCAAGGCGCGCGATTTCGAGCACGCCCTCGATCTGGCGAACGATTCGCAGTACGGTCTCACGGGCGCGGTTTTCTCGAACAATCCCGGCCACCTACGCCGGGCCAAAGAGCGCTTCCACGTCGGCAACCTGTATTTCAACCGCAAGTGTACCGGCGCGATGGTCGGCGCCCATCCCTTCGGCGGCTTCAACATGTCCGGGACGGATTCCAAGGCCGGCGGCCCCGATTATCTATTGCTGTTCCTGCAAGCCAAATCGGTAGCGGCGAAGGTGGGGTAGGCGCCTGATGTCCAGTGATTGCGTTAACCTGAAGACGTAGGGCCGCTATGAAAGAAGCCGCGTGCCGCCTTTCCACTTCTGATTCCGGAGGCTCCCGATGACCGACCCACGCCAGCAGGCTCACCGGTTGATCGACCGCTTGCCGGAGACGCAGCTCTCGGCCCTGGTCGGGCTGCTCGAAACCATCGTCGATCCAGTGGCCGCCGCTCTGCGCCATGCGCCCATCGACGACGAGCCGGAGACCGACGGTGAAAAGCAGGCCGTCGCCGAAGCGCGCGACTGGCTCGCCCGGCGCGGCGGCAAGGGCATCCCGCATGACGAAGCTATGCGGGGGCTCGGCCTGGAGTGAGAAAGATCGAGTGGGCCGAGGCGGCGCTGGGAGACATGGCGGCGCTCGATAAAGGAATCGCCCGCCGGGTCAAGCAGGCTGTCGAACGCTTCGCCGATACCGGCGCGGGCAACGTGAAAAGGCTCCAGGGCGTTGACCCACCCGAGTACCGCCTCCGCGTGGGAGACTACCGGGTCCGCTTCCACCTGGATGACGAGACAATCCAGGTTTTGCGGGTCCGCAACCGCCGCGAGGCCTACCGCTGAATCCCGGAACAGGGCAATGCACTCCTGTCATCGTTTCGATGGCTTCTTGCGGGCAGCGCGCTTCAGCGGGTTGGCGGGCTCGTAGTCGAGTTCCTTGGAGAGAATCTCCACCAGCCGCGAGAGAACCTTGGTGCGCGCCCAGTATTTGTCGTTGCCTTCCACCAGGCACCAGGGGGCGGTCCGGGTGCTCGTCTTCACGAGCATTTCCTCGACAGCTTCCTCGTAGGCGTCCCACTTCTGGCGGTTGCGCCAGTCCTCGTCGGTGAGCTTCCAGGCTTTGTAGCCGATGGCCTTGCGCTCCTCGAAGCGGCGGAGTTGCTCCTCCTCCGAGATGTGCATCCAGAACTTCGCCAGGATGGTCCCGAAGTCTTTCAACTGGCGCTCGAAGGAGTTGATCTCTTTGTAGGCGCGGTTCCATTCCCCCTCGGCGGCGAAGCCCTCGACGCGCTCCACCAGCACGCGGCCGTACCAGGTGCGGTCGAAGACGGCGATCTGGCCGCGCTCGGGAAGCCTGCGCCAGAAACGGTAGAGGTAATGGCGCGTCTTGTCCTCGCCCTGCGGTGCGGCAATGGAGTAGACCACGTAGCCGCGCGGGTCGAGTTTCTCCGTGATTCTCTTGATGGCGCCGCCCTTGCCGGCGGCATCCCAGCCCTCAAAGAGGATGATTACCGGGCGCTTCTGCAGATAGACCTGGTAACCCAATTCGCGGAGCTGAATCTGCCGCGCCGTCACCTCGCGGACGTAGGCCTCACGATCGAGCTTTCGGGTCAGATCGAGTGTTTCCAGCATCAGGGCCTCTCTCCCCCGAGCGACTCCATGGCCGCCCGGAGTTCCGCGTCCTTGGCCGCCGCGGCCGGGGCTTCCACGCGCGGCGGCGCATCGGCACCCAGGCGCTTCTCCATGACGGCCACGATGGTCTCGAAGATTTTCTTTCGCGCGTACCATTTCGAGGTGGCCTCGACGATGGTCCACGGCGCGAATTCCGATTCGGTCAGCTCGAGCATCTCCTCGGTGGCGGCCAGATACTCGTCGTATTTCTTGTGGCGCGCCCAATCGGCTTCTGTGACGCGCCAGGCTTCCAGCGGATCGGCTTCGATGGCGCGGAACCGTTCCTTCTGTTGCTTCTTGGAGATGTGCAGGAAGAACTTCAGGATCGCCACGCCGTCGTCGGCCAGCGTGCGCTCGAACTCGACGATGTCGCGGTAGGCGTCGCGCCACGCCTTCTCTGGAATGGCGCCCTCGACCCGTTCGTCCAGAACGCGAATGTACCAACTGCGATCGAAGATGACCATCTCGCCCCGGTTGGGGACTTTCAGCCAGAAGCGCCACAGCCAGGGGCGCTGCTGTTCGTAGGTGCGAGGAGCGGTGATGGGATACAGCTTGAAACCGCGCGGGTCCAGCCGCTGCGTCAGGGCCGCGATGGCCGTGCCCTTGCCCGAGGCGTCCCAGCCCTCGAACACGATCACGGTGGGCACGCCGTGGTCCCAGCACGCCTTTTCCAGATCGTACAGGCGTTGCTGGACGGAGGGCAGGGCCAGTTTGTACTCCTCGTGCGACAGCTTCCTCTTGAGGTTGATGTTTTCCAGCATGGCTCCTCATCAATTCTAGGCGCATTTATCATCCCCTGGCAGGTGGCGGACAAAGGACAAGGTCGCCTCCATAATCCCCTCTCCATAATCCCCCCATACTCCCCCCTTGCGCGCGGACCCTGTTTTCGACATAATTGGGCCAGATCCCGAAAATCAGTATGGTTCATCACCGACAGGAGACCTGCCGTGCAACGCACCTTGGTAGCCGCTCTAGTTTCGTGTGCTGATCGTCCTCTGAAACCCGAGACCCGGCGGTTCTTGGTGGGCCTCTCGTCCGACGAGCTTCAATTCATTGCCGAGTTTCTCGGCGCGTGTGTCCTGGAATCCACGGAAAAATCCCGCTGCTCCCGTTCGGAACTAGCCGAGCGGATCGGGCAATTCCAGCGGGGACGGCTGGGCTGCTCCCCGGGCCGCTCCGAAGACCAGGACCACAAGATGATTCTGCTGCTCGAATTCCTGTGCCGAAGCGGTTCCCCGCGGTTTTCGCTCGCCGTGCCGGCCGGCCACGCCTGAACAGCCTACTGCACGATGCCGGCGGCGGCCTGCGGCTCCAACTTGATTTCGCCAAAAGCGGTTTCGTACTGCGTGACGTTCTGCTGGAGAACGTTGAGCAGCGCCTTGGCCTGTTGCGGGCTGACGTAAACGCCCTGGAAATTGTAAATGGCGACGTTATCCGGCGCGGTCTGGTTCACGCGGCCGAACAGGAGGAGGAAATCCCACAGATTCACCCGCACCTGGACGCTGTTGGCATAGTTCTCCCGGTAGTCGGGCGTGTTAATCAACTGAATCTTGGGAGGGGGCGTCTGAATCATAGTTTCCAGGGTAGCACCGGCCAGCGGGAAGGATTAGCCCGTTCGGGCCACCGCCCGGCGGTTCATTTAGAAATTTTCACGATTTTCACACAACCCGCGCCACCAGTTTTGCGTCGGATCAAGTGAGGGAAGGACCATGAAAGCACTCGTTGAGAATCACATCAAGGGGCAAGTCTATTGTCCGATCTGCACGCGCACGGTGCCGGCTGACATCGACCTGAAAGGCAGGTATGCCCGCGTGGCGCCCGGCCAGAAATGTCCCCGTTGTTCGTCATCGCTGGACGTCGCCGTCGTCGTACAGCTCCCGGAAGCTGCCTAGTCCCGTGACCGCCTGACGCGGGACGGTCGCTTGCATGAGGCACAGAATCAGGCGGGCACCGGGCTAGCCCAGTACGTACCTGACCAGAAGTGGGTTGTTTGGCGGCGCGGTTTCTGCCATAGTGAGATTAGAATTCGGCGTCGAATGAAACGCAAGGTGCAGCCAAGACCCGAGCCGGTGGTTCCCAGGGAGATGCTGGAACAGGCCAAGCGGTCCATTTCCCCGGACCGCCTGACGAAAACTACCAAGTGCTCGGTTTGTGGCGCCGAGGCCCCCGATGCGGGCAGCGAGCCGCTGTGCTGGGTCTGCCGCCGTCTCAAGATCAGCGCCTGGCACGAAAGCGAGCAGCAGATGCCCGCTCAAGAGTAGCAACGGCCGCCACCGTTCACGAGTTCGCTTCGATCGAGTGCGCCACTTCTTCCCACTCCTCCAGCAGCGCTTCCAGGTCGGCACGGCGCGCTTTCAGCAGTTCGGTCAAGCGCCTGGTCTCCTCCACGCTGACGAAATTGCCGAGGGCGGACTCGTAGTCGGCGATCTCCACCTCCAGCTTCGTCACCTCGTCCTCGATCGCTCCCCGGCGCTCTCTCATCTGGCGGAGCTTGATGGGGTTCAGCCGCCTCTCGGCTGATCTTGGCGCGGGGTGCCCTCTGGGCCCCGCGGCCTCCCGCGCCACGGTCGCGGGTTCCTCTGCGACGGCGGCTGGCGGGGCGCCCTCCGGGCCCCCCTGTTTCCGCCAGAGGTAGTCTTCATAATTGCCTGGGAAGACGTGGATCTTGCCGTCCTCGACTTCCAACACACGCGTGGCCAGCTTATCGATGAAGTAGCGGTCGTGGGAGACGAACACTACCGTGCCGGTGTATTCCTGAAGCGCCGTCAGCAGCACGTCCTTGGCGCGCATGTCCAGGTGGTTGGTGGGCTCGTCGAGCAGCAGGAAATTCGAGGGCATCATGAGCATGCGGGCCAGCGCGTAGCGGTTCCGCTCGCCTCCGGAGAGCACCCCGATGGTCTTGAACGCGTCGTCCTCGGAAAACAGGAAGCAGCCCAGGATGCTGCGCAGCTCGGTTTGGGTGGCGCGCGGCGCCACCGTGGCCAGGTCGTCGATCATCCGCGCGTTGGCATCCAGCTCCTTGTACTGGTCCTGGGCGAAGTAGTCCGGCTGCGCGTTGTGCCCGAGGGTGTACTCGCCGGCGCTGACCGGCGCCGTCCCGGCAAGGATTTTGATCAGGGTCGATTTGCCGGCGCCGTTGACTCCCACCAGCGCCACCCGGTCGCCGCGCTCGATGATGAAATCCACTTCGGAGAAAACCTGGTGGCCGCCATAGCTCTTGGCGACGCTCTTGAATTCCGCCACCACCCTGCCGCTCGGCTTGGGCTGCGGAAAGCTGAAGCGGATGGTCTTTTCCTGCGGCGGAAGCTCGATCTTTTCGATCCGCTCCAGCTCCTTGATGCGGCTCTGCACCTGTTTGGCCTTGGTGGCCTGATAGCGGAAGCGATTGATAAAGGCTTCGAGCTGGCGGATTCGGTCCTGCTGGTTGTTATAGGCGGCCTGGAGCTGGGCCCGCCGCTCGGTTTTCTGCTGCTCGTAGCGCGTGTACCCGCCGGTCGAGAAATGCAGGTCCTTGTTCCAGAGCTCGGCGATCCTGCGCACGGTGACGTCCAGAAAATAGCGGTCGTGCGACACCAGCACGAAGGCATAAGGGTAGGCGGCCAGATACTCTTCCAGCCAGTTGCGGGCTTCCAGGTCCAGATGGTTGGTGGGCTCGTCCAGCAAGAGCAGATTGGGCCTTTCGAGCAGCAGCCTGGCGAGCGCGATGCGCATCTGCCAGCCTCCCGAGAATTCCTCGGTGCGGCGCTTCCAGTCGCGCTGCGGGAATCCCAGGCCGGAAAGAACGCTCCCCACCTGCGCTTCAATGGCGTATCCGTCGCGCGCCCGAAACTCGCCTTCCGCGCGATGGAAGCGCGCGGCCACCTGGGCGTATTCGGCGCCTTCCGGGTCCAGTTCGGCCATGCGGCGTGCAAGCTGCTCCTGCTCGTTTTCGAGCGCGCGCAGATCGGCGAACACGGTCATGCACTCGGCGAACACCGAGCGCCCGGAAAGCCACAGGCCCTCCTGTGGCAGATAACCGATGCTGACGCCCTTCTGCGTGGCGATGCCGCCGGAATCCAGGCCTTCGATGCCCGCCAGCACCTTCAGCAGGGACGACTTTCCCGCGCCGTTCGCGCCCACGATCCCGACGCGCTCGGTGGGCGTGACCAGCCAGTCCACGTTCTCAAATAGAATTGTGGGGCCGTAGCGCTTTCCCGCCCCCGTGAGTTGAATCATGAGTCCCGCCGGCGTTTTGAAGCGGCTGCCAATTCCATTCTAGTGGCCAGGGGCGGTATCGCGCATGGGCCAGGGTAATCGCGTGTCCGTCGGAAGGCCCCGGAACGCGGGGCCCGACGCGCCGCGTGTCCGGAGCCCGAGACAGGGAGAAGGAAATCGCTTCTCGACACCTGTCACTGTTTGTGACGCGTGGAAAGGGGATCCGGCTACAGCCAGTATTGCCACTGGCCCGTCGTCAGCGTGTACGCCGATAAGAGGCCATTGGTGACAGCGTGCGCCAGCATGCAATCCGCCAGATTCCTGGTGCGGATGATCCACCAGTTGTAAATGATTCCGGCCGCCAGGCCGACTTCCCAATAAGGCCCATGCTCGGAGGCGAACAGCACAGCCACAATCCAGAACGCGGTGGGCGCATACGTTCCCAGCGGCACCTTCAGGAAGTCGCTGCCGATGAGCCAGCGCATCAGCCAGCCGCGCCAGAACAGCTCCTCCAGAACCGGCACCAGCGCCGTGGAGGCGAGCACCCGCAGCAAAACGAACGCGACATTCCGTCTCAGTGCGGGAGCGGCGGAGCTAACCGCGACGCCGGTGAGGGGGTTGTCAAACAGCCAGTAATGTCTGTACCCGAACAGCGCGTCCGGTCCGATCCAGATCAGGAAAACGGCAATCCCCACCCCGATGCTGGCCAGCGGGAAAGCTGCGCGAATGCTCAAGACAGGCCGCGAAACGAACCCGATGGTCAATAAGACCGCAAGAAACCGAGCGGGATAGTACCAGTGCGCCGGCAAGCGGATCGCAGCCTGTATCGCCAGGAAGCCGACAAACACCACGAAAGGCGCGATATATGCGAGGGTGGCGCGCCAGCCGGCGGAATCTGGCCGTGACAGGGTGGAGCGGTCTGACGCAGCATGCGAACCAGGCAAATTCCCATCATAGTACCGGAAGCCGCCCTTCAGACGACTGCGCGCCGCGGGCGGTCACCGGTTGCGGCGGGGGCCGCCAGGCCCAGGGGGCGTCCCCAGCGCGCCGCCCGGCGCCGCTGGGCGCGCGCTCACGACGGGGATGAGACTCGTGTGGCCCTCGGGCTCGGGTGGCCCCGCCGTCCGCGCCGCCAGCTCGCGGTTCAGGGACGCGATGAACTCCTGAATCTGGGCTTGCATTTCGCCCATCTTCTCGCGCATGTTGAGAATGATCTCGACGCCCGCCAAGTTGACCCCCAGGTCGCGTGTCAAGTGGAGGATGACTTCCAACCGCTCCAGGTCGCCATCGGTGTAGAGCCGGGTGTTGCCTTCGCTACGGGAAGGCTTCAAGAGACCCTCCCGTTCATAGAGCCGCAGCGTCTGCGGATGGATCTCATATTGCTCCGCCACCGCCGAGATCATGTAAGCCGCTCTGGATCTGGCTTTGGCCATATCAGACCTTCGCCCACATTCCGGCGCGCGGATCCTCCGGATGGAGCCTGGAGAGCTTACGCAGCACCTCGCGCGTCTCCTCGTCGCGCGGATCGGGCGCCTGGATGGCCACCTCGACAATCTGGTCGCCGCGCTGGTTGGTTCGTGAATTCAGGACGCCCTTCTCGCGCAGCCGGAAGCGCTGGCCGTTGGTGGTTCCCTGGGGAATCTTGAGGAGCGTGCGGCCATCGATGGTGGGCACTTCGATCTTGGCGCCCAGTGCCGCCTCCCACACCGCGATGGGAACCTGGATTTCGATGTTGTCGCCGTCGCGGTGGAAGAAGGGGTGTTCCTCCACTTTGGTGGTGATGTAGAGATCCCCCGGAGGCGCTCCCATGGTTCCGGCGTTGCCCTTGCCCGGCACGCGCAGGCGGGAGCCGTTGCGCGCCCCCGGCGGGATGCGCGTCTCCACCGTCTCGGTGCGGGTTACGCGCCCATCGCCGCCGCAGGCCGGACAGGCATTCCGCAGTTTCCCCGAGCCGCCGCAACGCGGGCAGGTCAGGTTGAACTTCATGGCCCCGGCCATCTGGCTGACGTTGCCGGTTCCCTTGCATTGCGGGCAGGCGGCCTCGCCCGTGCCGGAGACACCCGACCCGCGGCACACCCCGCAGAGATCGTAGCGCGTGATGTTCAGGCGAACCTGCGTGCCCTTGATGGCCTGCCAGAAATCGATGTCCATCACGTATTCCAGGTCGCCGCCCTTTTCCGGTTCCGCTTGCGGCTGCTGGCCAGCGCCGCGGCCCCCGAAGAACTGCGAGAAGATGTCGCGGAAGCCCCCGCCACCGGCGTCCGTCCGCCGACCCGCGCCGCCCGCCGCGCCGGAGAAGAAATCCGAGAAATCGAAGCCGCTGAAATCCATGCCGGGATGGGGGCCATGGCCTCCCGGACCTCCGGGACCGCCGCCCGCGAAGCCGCTCTCCGAATAGAAGCCAAACTGGTCGTACATCTGGCGTTTCTTCGGGTCGCTCAACACGTCATAGGCTTCCTGAACGTTCTTGAAACGCTCTTCGGAGGATTTGTCGCCGGGATTCAAGTCGGGGTGGTACTTGCGCGCCAGTTTCCGGTAAGCTTTGCGGATTTCGTCGGCCGAGGCTTTTCGCGGGATGCCGAGCGTTTCGTAGTACTCGTGCTTGGGAGCGGCCATAGGAAGAAACCCTCCACTCCCTTACGGTCGCGGCTCTGTGAGAAACCTGCGCACAGAGCCGCGACCGTAAGGGAGCGGAGTCCGTGCGTGTTATTTCTTCTTGTCGTCGACGTCAACGAATTCGGCGTCAACTACGTCGTCTTTGCCTTTCTTGCCGTCTGGGCCGCCTCCCGGCCCACCGTCGCCGCCGGACCCCGGGGGCGGCGGCTGCCCGCCCGGCTGCCCGGCAGCCTTGTACATGGCCTCGGCCAGCTTGTGGCTGGCGGTGGTGAGCCTGTCGGTCGCCGAATTGATGCGGGCCGGATCGTTGTCGGCCATGGCTTTCTTGGTCTCTTCGAGGGCCGATTCGATCTCCTTGGCCTCGGCCTCGCCGACCTTGCTGCGGTGTTCCTTCAAGGTCTTTTCCACGTTGTAGACCATGGCATCGGCGCGGTTGCGGGCCTCGATGGTGTCGCGCTGCTTGCGGTCTTCGGCCGCGTGCGATTCGGCGTCCTTGGCCATCTTCTCGACCTCGTCTTTGGCAAGGCCGGAAGACGACGTGATGGTGATCTTCTGCTCGTTGTTGGTGGCGCGGTCCTTGGCCGTCACGTTGAGGATGCCATTGGCGTCGATATCGAAGGTGACTTCGACCTGTGGAATGCCGCGCGGCGCGGGCGGAATGTTGCCGAGCTGGAACACGCCCAGCAGCCGGTTGTCGCGCGCCATGGCGCGCTCGCCCTGGTAGACCTTGATCTCGACCGAGGGCTGGTTGTCCGACGCCGTGGAGAAGACCTCGCTCTTGCGCGTGGGAATGGTGGTGTTGCGCTCGATCAGCTTGGTGAAGACGCCGCCCAGGGTTTCGATGCCCAGCGAGAGCGGGGTGACGTCCAGCAGCAGCACGTCCTTCACCTCGCCGCCCAGCACGCCGCCCTGCACGGCGGCGCCCACCGCCACCACTTCGTCCGGGTTCACCCCTTGGTGCGGATCCTTGGCGAACAGCTCGCGGACCAGCGCCTGGATGCGCGGCATGCGTGTCTGGCCGCCCACCAGCACCACTTCATCGATCTGCGAAGGCGTGACGTTGGCGTCCGTCATGGCCTGCTTGCACGGGCCCATGGAACGCTGGAGGATGTCCTCCACCATCTGCTCGAAGCGCGCCCGCGTCAGCTTCATTTGCAGGTGTTTGGGGCCAGTAGCGTCGGCGGTGATGAAGGGCAGGTTGATTTCGGTTTCCAGCAGCGTGGAAAGCTCCATCTTGGCCTTTTCGGAGGCTTCCTTGAGGCGCTGGAGCGCCATCTGGTCGCGCGCCAGATCGATGCCGTTCTCTTTCTTGAACTCGCCGACGATCCAGTCGATGATGCGCTGGTCGATGTTGTCGCCGCCCAGGTGCGTGTCGCCGTTGGTGGACTTCACTTCCACCAGGCCCTCGCCCACTTCCAAAATGGAGATATCGAACGTGCCGCCGCCGAAGTCGTAGACCGCGATGGTCTCGTTCTTCTTCTTGTCGAGGCCATAGGCCAGCGCGGCCGCGGTGGGCTCGTTGATGATGCGCATCACTTCCAGGCCCGCGATCTTGCCGGCGTCCTTGGTGGCCTGCCGCTGCGCATCGTTGAAGTAGGCCGGGACCGTGATCACCGCCTGCATCACCTTTTCGCCCAGGTAGGATTCGGCGGCCTCCTTCAACTTGGTGAGGATCATAGCCGAGATTTCGGGCGGAGAATACTTCTTGCCGCTGATGTCCACGCGCGCGTCGGCGTTGTCGCCGCGGGTCACCTTGTAAGGCACCATCTTCATCTCTTCGTTGACTTCGTCGTAGCGGCGCCCCATGAAACGCTTGATGGAGAAAACCGTGTTCTCGGGGTTGGTGATGGCCTGGCGCTTGGCGACCGGGCCCACCAGCCGCTCTCCGCTCTTGGTGAACGCCACGACCGAGGGAGTGGTGCGGGATCCTTCCTGGTTCGCTATGACCGTGGGCTGGCCGGCCTCCATTACGGCGACGCACGAGTTGGTCGTCCCCAAGTCAATTCCAATGATCTTTCCCATGCTATTAAGAGCCTCCTGATCAATTACTTACGATGCCATGCGCGCATCCGCTGGCGCATTAGCACACTACTATTATGAAATCTTAGTGCGCTTTTGTCAAGTACTTTGCATTTTGCATGGCAGCCCCGGTAGCCCTCCACCCTGTGACCCCTGCGGAGATCCAGTACTAGTACCGGTACAAAACGACCTGAATATGCCTTGATTTACGCCGCAATCAGCAGTAGTATAAGCTCGCCCTGCCACCGGGAGGGGGTGGAGCAGGAATTCCTGGTGCTAAGAAGGAGGACGCTATGAAGTCGCGCATCGGGGGAACATGGTTGCTCGTACTGCTTGCGGCGCTGGTAGCGCTTGCGCTCCCAGGCTCTGCATTCGCAATGACCATCAACATTACCGTAGACGAAAACGGGAATGGGTTACGCATCGACAGCGGCGGGGGATCATTCTCCTTGCCGCACACTTTCATCCCTGATCCCGGCCCGGGCGGCTTGGGCGGTGTCTTGACCTACAACTTGCTGTTCCTGTTCGGGGTGATGCCAGGGGACGTTTGGCTACAGGAGCCCGCGCCGTCAAGCGATTACTCGGATGTAATTCGGTTCAACAATCTCCCGTTCCCCGGCCCCTCGGATCCGACCACCGGTGTCCTCATGTTCTATTCGGACATCGCTGGCGGCCCCGACAGCCCGGCGGACATTGGTTTCCCGGGGAGTGCCTGGAACCCCTTCTATATTAACGAGGTTGGCGCGGAGGGGAAAAATGGTGCGACGTATTACGCCAGCGGCGGCCAGCCGGGCTTTATGATGGGGATGGCGGCTGACGTTACGTACAACTTCATCAGCGACACCGAGCTGCCGCCCATCCCCGAGCCGGTGACGCTCGCGCTGGTGGGTTCGGCCCTGGTCGCTCTTGGTCTGGCGCGCCGCCGGAGATAGGCAGATCGGAGTCGCCGTCCTCGCGCTGAGTCCGCCGTTCACGCGCCGGTGATGTAAGAACGCATGTGGTGTAGCTCCTCCGTTTTGCGCGCCAGTTCGTAGTGCATCAGGTCCCGCATGGAAAGGAATGCGACCACCCGCGAGCCGCGCATCACCGGAAGGTGCCGGCAGTTGTGCGCGTGCATGGCCTCCATGGCCTCCTCCAGGCTGGCCGTCTCGTCGATGGTCACGAGGTCGGTGCTCATGACGTTTTTGACCGGCGTCAGTTCGGGATCGAGCCTCTCGAGCACCACGCGCTTCATGAGATCCCGCTCGCTGAAGACTCCCCGCAGTTGTTCCCCGTCGAGCACCAGGATTGCTCCGACGCGGATCTCCGCCATGCGCCGGACCACGCTGGCCACAGTGTCATTCTCCTCCACATGGAAGAGCTCGCGATTCTGCAGGATGTCTTGCACTCCGGACATACATTCCCCTCCCGTAGGTCAGGTGCAAAATATACCACAAAAGCGGCCTGAGTTACAGATCATAATGAAACGTGGCTGAGGGGTTGCGTTTTGAGTGCCAGTCCGGATGTACCGAATGTTGCCGCCAGACAGGCTTCGTGTACCTGACCGAAGCCGACCTGGCGCGCGTGGCCGGGTTTCTGGGGATGACCGCGGCGGCATTCGAACGCCAGTTTGTCTCCCGCACCCGAAACCAGATGCGCCTGCGAATGCCACGCAATTCCATGTGCCGGTTCCTGCGTTATGACGGCTGCTCGATTCATCCGGCGAAGCCCACCCAATGCCGCATTTTCCCGTTCTGGCCGGAGCTGGTGGAAAGCCGCCGGGAGTGGAACAAGACCGCGCGCTGGTGCCCGGGAATCGGGAAAGGTCCCTTGATTCAGATTCGAGCGGCGCGCGAGCAGGCGCAAGAGATGCGGGAAGGGTATCCGTGGATGTACTAAATTGTCGTGTCGTCGTAGTTTCGTATCTACAGATTCCTTTTGCCTGAATTCTGCTACCATGTTTGCTTTCAGGGGGTGTGGTGTTTCTCATCACTCGAAGGAAACAATTTGGCCCAACGACCTTCCTCTGGGATGTACAGGCGCCGGATGTGGCGCGGGCGGCGCGTCCCGGACATTTCATCATGGCTCGCATCGACGAGCGTGGAGAACGGATTCCGCTCACCGTGGCCGACTTCAATGCGAGCGAGGGTACGGTCACGGTGGTGATCCAGGCGGTGGGTAAGACCACGTTCGAGATGATGACGTTGCGGGAAGGTGACGCCATTCTCGACTTCATCGGGCCACTGGGGCTGCCGAGCCACATACGGAAATTGGACGGGACCGTGGTGCTGGTGGGCGGTGGACTGGGCGTCGCGCCGGTCTATCCGCAACTGCGCGAGTACAAGAAAGCGGGCAACCGCACCGTCTCGATTGTGGGGTTCCGCAACCGGGATTTGATGTTCTGGGAAGATCAGTTCCGCGAATTCAGCGATGAGCTGATTGTCACCACCGATGACGGCAGCTACGGGCGCAAGGGGTTCGTCTCGCACGCGCTGGCGGACGTCGTCGGCACGGAGAAGGACGTGCGCGAGGTGGTGGCCATCGGGCCGCTGCCCATGATGAAGGCGTGCTGCGACGTGACCAGGCCGCTGGGGATTTCCACGATCGTCAGCTTGAATTCGATCATGGTGGACGGCACGGGCATGTGCGGGTCGTGCCGCGTGACGGTGGGCGGGAAGATGAAGTTCGCGTGCGTGGACGGCGCGGACTTCGACGGGCACCTGGTGAATTTCGACGAGCTGGCGCTGCGGCAGAAGCGGTTCGAGCGCGAGGAAAAAGCGGCGCTGGAACGGTACCGGAGCGAATCGGCGAGGCTGGCTAGTTTGAAAATGCCGGCGGATTCCGACGGCCAGCCGGCCTCGACGTGCGAGCTGCCGGAGCCCGCGGCCGCGCCGCCCGGGCCGCTGGTCCCCAAGAACATCAAGAGCATCCCGCCGGAGCGCGCGCCCATGCCGCAGCAGCCGCCGGAAGTGCGCCGGCACAACTTTGAAGAGGTGGCGCTCGGCCTCGATCTGGAAGCGGCGCTGCACGAGGCGGAGCGCTGCTTGCGGTGTAAGAAGCCGCGCTGCATTCCGGGCTGCCCGGTGGGGATCGATATTCCCGGGTTTATCGCGGCCATCCAGCAGAAGGACATCAAGCGCTCGTACCAGATTCTGAAGAGCACCAACGCGTTGCCGGCGGTGTGCGGGCGGGTGTGCCCGCAGGAAACGCAATGCGAGATCACGTGCGTGGTGGGAGCGAAATTCCAGCCGGTGGCGATCGGAAGACTGGAGCGGTTCGTGGCCGACTGCGCCATGGGGCGCGGATGGGACGAGTTCCCCGCCCTCGATGCCGCCACCCAAAGGAAGGCGGCCATCGTCGGTTCTGGCCCGGCGGGCCTGGCCTGCGCTGGAGAGCTGGCGCGGAACGGCGTCAAGGTGACCATCTTCGAGGCGCTGCACGTGGCGGGCGGCGTGCTGAAATACGGCATCCCGGAGTTCCGGCTGCCGGACATCATCATCGACGCCGAAATCGAAAACCTCAAGAAGATGGGGGTCGAAATTCGGCTCGATACCGTCATCGGCAAGCTGTTCACCATTCCGCAACTTATGAGCGCGATGGGCTACCAGGCGGCCTTCGTGGGGACCGGCGCGGGATCGCCGAAGTTCGCCGAGATTCCGGGCGAGGCCTACAACGGGGTCTTCTCGGCCAACGAATTCCTGACGCGCGTGAACCTGATGCGGGGCTACCGGCAGCCGCTGTACGACACGCCGGTGGGCATGGGGAGGCGCGTGGCGGTGGTGGGGGCCGGCAACACCGCCATGGATGCGTGCCGCGTGTCCCTGCGCATGGGCGCCGAAGAGGTCACCTGCGTGTACCGCCGCACGCGCCGCGAATCGCCGGCGCGCGCCGAGGAGCTGGAACACGCCATCGAGGAAGGCATCCGGTTCATGTGGCTGACGGCCCCAGTGGAGATCGTGGGCGATTCCTCGGGCTGGGTCACGGGGATGCGCTGCCAGAAGATGGAGCTGGGCGAGCCCGACGCTTCCGGACGGCGGCGGCCGGTGCCGGTGGCGGGATCGGAATTCCTCCTCGACCTGGATACCGTGATCTATGCCCTGGGAACTACGGCGAACCCCATCATCGCGCAGACCACGCCGGGGCTGAAAGTCAACAATTGGGGCTACATCGAGATAGACGAGCGCACCGGAATGACGTCCGTCCCGGGCGTATTCGCCGGCGGCGATATCGTGACCGGCGCGGCCACCGTGATTCTGGCGATGGGCGCCGGCAAGCGGGCCGCGCGCGGCATGCTCGAGTATATGGGGGTCCTCACGCCCGATGCGCCGCAGGAAAACCCGGGGACAGCGGCGCCGGTCCGCACCGTAGGGAGCGTTTAATATGCCATCCTCTTGTCCGAAGTGCCACAGAGTTCTGGAAGAAGACGAGATCTGCTGCGCGCAGGTGCGCTACGCCTGGCGCTGCAAGAGCTGCTTCAAACTGACCACCGGGTTGGCCATCCCGTATGGAAAGTGCTTCATGTGCGGCGGCGAGCTGGAGGTGATTCCGGGACGCGACCTGGGCGACTCGATGCGCTTCCGCGCCATCCGGGACGCGGTGCAATTCGAGCTGGACTCGTTCCACTTCTATAAGCTGGCGCGCGACAAGGCCAGGACGCCGGAGCAACGCGCGGTCCTGGAACGGCTGTATGAAGCCGAGCTGGACCATTTGCACGAGCTCGAGGAGAAGTACCACGCTCACCTGGATCGCGAGGTGGTGGAGCTTTCCGCGAACCAGCAGAACCTGCTCTCCAACTGGCTGTTCCGCGGCATTCACGTGACGGAAGACTCGGGCATTGTGGAGCTATACCAGGCGGCGCTCGAAATGGAACGCCGCACGCGGGACCATTTCCGCAAGCTGGCCCGCGAGTTGCCGGCGGGGCTCGAAAGAGAGCTGTGCGAAGAGCTGGCGGCCGAGGAAGAAGAGCACGCCGCCATGCTGGAGACGGAGCTGGAGCAGATCAGCTAGCCAGCGCCGCATCCAGATCGGCCAACAGGTCGTCGAGGTCCTCGATACCGACCGAAATGCGGATCAGGTCGGGGGTGATTCCCATCCGCTCCAGGACCTCGGCGGGGACGGAGGCGTGCGTCATGGTAACGGGGTGCTCGATCAGCGACTCCACGCCGCCAAGCGACTCCGCAACCGTGAACAGGCGGACGTTCTCCAGCATCCGGAATACCGCGTCTTGACCGCCGTGCAGGCGGAACGAGAACGTGCCTCCGTAGCCCCGCATCTGCTTCCGCGCGAGCGCGTGCTGCGGGTGGGTCTCCAGGCCGGGGTGGAGGACAGCCGCCACCTTCGGCTGGCTGCTCAGCCAGCGCGCGATGGCGAGGGCGTTGCGGTTGTGCTCCTCCATGCGCACGGCCAGAGTCTTGATGCCGCGCAGCACCAGGAAACAGTCCTGCGGGCCGGCGCAGGTTCCTATGGCGTTTTGCAGGAATCCGATCTTCTCAGCCAGCGCCGGATCTTTCACGACGACGGCGCCGCCCACCACGTCGGAATGGCCGTTGATGTACTTGGTGGTGGAATGGACCACGATGTCCACGCCGAAATCCAGCGGGCGCTGGTAATAGGGCGTGAGGAAGGTGTTGTCGCAGATGGCTATGGCGCCGTGCCGGTGAGCCATCGCGGCGACGGCTTCGAGATCCACCAGGTTCATGAGCGGATTGGTCGGCGATTCGATCCAGACCGCCTTGACGCGTCCGGTAAAGGCCGCTTCCGCCTGCGCCGGGTCACGGAGATCCACGTAGCGGGCCGCGATTTGTTTGCCCCGGAGAACGGATTCGAACAGGCGGTGCGTGCCGCCGTAAAGGTCGTTGTGGACGAGGACGGTATCGCCCGCTTCGAACATCATGAGCACGGTGGTTTCGGCGGCCATGCCGGTGGCGAAGGCAAAGCCGGCCGTGCCGCCCTCGAGCGAGGCGAGACAGGTCTCCAGGACCTTGCGGGTCGGGTTGCCGCTGCGAGAATAATCGAAGGGGCCGGGCTGATTGACGCCCCGAAAGGCGAAGGTCGAGGTCTGGTAGATGGGCGTCATGACGGCGCCCAGATGGTCTTGGGGATTATTCCCCGAATGGATCGCGAGGGTTCGAAATTTCATGGGAACACCTAATTCTAAAGGAAGAGATCCGTCGAAACACGAAAGAACTCAGCCAGCTTGCGGATGTGCGCTTTGCTGGGCTCGCGCTTGCCCGCCAGCACATCGGACGCAACGCTTCGGGAACCGAAGATCGGCAGCAGGTCGGCCTGACGGAGGCCGCGATGCTCCATCAGGAACGCAATCATTTTGTGCGGCGGCACGTCGGGGAGCGAATAGTGCGAGTCGTCGTAATCTTTGATCAGTTTTTCGAGAAGATCCCGCAGTGCGGCTTCCTCCGGCGTCGCATACGGTTTGCGGTCCAGGGATTCCATCACTTCGACCAAGCGGTCGAACTCTTCATCGGTCTCGATGACTTTCGGCAACACAGTCGCGCAGAGGCGCCCATATTTGGCTGGGTTTAGCGTAGTTACGCCCATTTTTTCCATTCCTCCCGGTCGTATTCCTTATGCGTAAGCAGAGCCTTCAGACAGATCGTCCGCGCCGGATAGAACGCGGTGGCGATCAGCCGGTATCGGTTTCCCCGTGTGTTGCACACCAGGGCTTCGCCAACCTGATCGGCGTCGGGGAAGGACAGCCGCACATCTTGGACGCTACCCCAATGCGCGGCTGCCGCGGTCTTGAACCAGCACGATACCTCTTCGGCCACGTCCGGCGATTTCCCTTTGAGGAGCAGGCTCAAGCCGCGCTTGCTGATCACGTTCACAAGAACATGTTAGCAGAATGCGAACAAGGATACAAGCAGTTCGCAGGAGCGGCGAAATTCGAGCCAGTCCCCGCTTTGCAGCGCGTTCCGATACCCCCACGTCGGTCTTGCTAGACTTTCTCTTTGATGCCTAAAGCGACGCATTTGGAATGCAGCCTGTGCCATAACAGGCTGGACGCGGGGGCGGTTGCCAACCTGTGCACCTGCGGGGGGCCGCTGCTGGTGCGGTATGACCTCGGAAAGATTCGCCATCGCTGGAAGCGGAGAGAGGTGCCCAACGGCCCGTCCAGCATGTGGCGCTATGCGCCCCTTCTGCCGCCGGCAGAGGAAGCCATCGTCACGCTCGGCGAGGGCTGGACGCCGCTGGTCCGCGCGCGGCGGCTGGGCGCGCGCATCGGCGCCGATGAGTTGTGGGTGAAAGACGAGGGGCTGAATCCGACCGGCTCCTTCAAAGCGCGCGGGCTGGCCTGCGCGGTGTCCATGTGCGTGGAGCTGGGCATCCAGAAAGTCGCCATCCCTTCGGCCGGTAATGCGGCCAGCGCCATGGCGGCTTACGCGGCGGCGGCGGGCATCGAGGCCCACATCTTCATGCCGCGCGATGTCCCGCAAGCCAATTACCTGGAGTGCCAGGCGTACGGCGCGCACGTGACGCTGGTGGATGGCCTGATCAGCGATTGCGGCCGCATGGTGGCCGAGCGCGGACCGGCCGAAGGCTGGTTCGACGTCAGCACGCTCAAGGAGCCTTACCGCATCGAAGGCAAGAAGACCATGGGGTTCGAGGTCGCCGAGCAGATGGATTGGGAACTGCCGGACGCGATTTTCTATCCTACCGGCGGCGGCGTGGGCCTCATCGGCATGTGGAAGGCGTTCGACGAAATGGAGAAGCTGGGCTGGATTGGCTCGCGACGGCCCAAGATGATCGTGGTGCAGGCCGAAGGCTGCCAGCCGGTAGTGCGCGCGTATGAAGAAAACGAGCCGCGCTGCCGGTTTTACGAGAACGCTCGCACGGTGGCGGCGGGGCTGCGGGTGCCCAAGCCGCTGGGCGATTTCCTGGTGCTCGAAGCGGTGCGCGAAAGCGGCGGCACGGCCATTGCGGTGAGCGACGACGCCATGCTCGAGGCCGGCGTCCGGCTGGCCACCGATGAGGGCATCTACGCGGCGCCCGAGGGCGCGGCGTGTGTGGCCGCGCTCGAGAAACTGCTGGCTTCGGGTTTCCTGAAAAGCACGGACCGGATCGTGCTCTACAATACCGGCTCCGGGCTGAAGTATCCGGAGGCCTACTCGACGCGCTTCCCGCGATGAAAGACCTGGCACGGAACGCGCTCGACGCGGTGATGCGGCGCGGCGTCGCCTACGCCGACGCGCGGGCTATCGAGATTCGCGAGCGCGAGATCACCACCAAGAACGGCAAGGCGGGGCACGTCTCGGGCTCGGAATCCATGGGGATCGGCATTCGCGTGCTGGCCTTTGGCGGCTGGGGATTCGCCGCCACCGACGATCTCAGCCGGGACGGCATCGACTCCGCTGCCGCTCTGGCTTTGGAGATTGCACGCGCCGGCGCGGCTGCGCGGAAACAGGAGGTAATGCTCGCTCCGGAGCAGAAGTACGAAGCCACATGGGTCTCGCCGTTTCAAATCGATCCGTTCTCGATTCCAGTGGACCGCAATCTGGCCGTTCTGCTGGCGGTGGATACGGAATTGCGCCGCCATCCGGGGGTCAGTCTAGCGGAAGCGTCGATGCGCTTCGAGCGGCGGCGGCAGGTCTTCGCGTCTACCCTGGGGAGTCTCATTGACCAGACCCGCTGCCTGACGGGCGCCGGTTTTTCGGCTCTCAGCTACAAGGACGGCGAGATCCAGAAGCGCTCGTATCCCAATTCGTTCGGCGGGCAGTACCAGTTGAAAGGGTACGAGCTGGTGGAAGAGCTGCGCCTGCTCGAGAACGCACCGCGCGTGGCGGAGGAGGCCGTGGCCCTGCACGCGGCCGATCAGTGCCCCGAAGGCGAGGCGGATTTGATTCTGGACAGTTCGCAGGTCGGCTTGCAGATCCACGAATCCATCGGCCACCCCATCGAGCTGGATCGCGTGCTGGGCAGCGAAGCCAACTACGCCGGCATGAGCTTTCTCACGCCGGATCAGCTTGGCCGGCTGCGTTACGGCTCGGAAATCGTTAACGTGGTGTGCGACGCGCGGCTGGAACACGGGCCTGGGCTGGGCACTTTTGCGTTCGACGACGAAGGCGTGCCGGCGCAAGCCACCGACATTATCCGCGGCGGCCGCTTTGTGGGATACATGACTTCGCGCGAAACCGCCGCGGCCGTCGGACAGGCGCGCTCGAACGGCTGCATGCGGGCCGACGGCTGGGCGCGGCTGCCGCTCATCCGCATGACCAATGTGAGCCTGCTGCCGGGCGAGCAGCCGCTTGAAGAGGTGTTCGGCGCGGACCACGCCATCTACATGGAGACCAACCGGAGCTGGTCGATCGACGACAAGCGCTACAACTTCCAGTTCGGGTGCGAGATCGGCTGGGAGATGCGCCACGGCAAGCGCGTGCGCATGCTGAAGAACCCGAGCTACAGCGGCATCAGCACGGAGTTCTGGAACGCCTGCGTGGCCATCGCCGGGCCGCAGCACTGGACCCTGTGGGGGGTGCCGAACTGCGGCAAGGGGCAGCCCGAGCAGATGATGGGCACGGGGCATGGCGCCAGCCCGGCGCGGTTTCGCAAGATCAAGATCGGGAGCGCCTATGCAGCATGAGGCGGAAGCCATCTTCGGGCAGGTGGTGGATGCCGCGCGGGAGCTCGGCGTCACCGAGATCGAGGCCATCGTCGCCAGATCCAACGAGGCGCTGACGCGATTCGCCAACAACACCATTCATCAGAACGTGGCGGAGCGCACCACGCATCTTTCGGTGCGGCCCCTCATAAATGGGCGCACGGCGCGCGCCTCCACCAACCGGTTGAGCCGCGATGACATCCGCGAGGTGGTGGCGGAGGCCATCGCCATCGCGCGACTTACGGAACCCGACCCGGATCTGCCGCCGCTGGCGGAACCCGCCGAATACCACGACGTCGAGCGGCGTTTTGAAGCCACCGCGCATGCCACGCCGGAGGAGCGCGCGCGGGCGGTGGCGGAGGCCATACGCGCGGTGGAGGCGGCCCGGCAGACGGCGGCGGGCATTTATTCCACCGGCGAATCGGCCTTCGCGCTGCTGAATTCACGCGGCGTCTCGGCCTTTTACACCGAGACCATGGCGCGGTTCTCGATCACCGCCATGGCCGCGGATAGTTCCGGGTGGGCCAAGGCGAGCGCCTGTAATCACGCCACCCTCAACCCTCTGGAATTGGCCCTGAGCGCCGCGCGCAAAGCCGCGGAATCGAGCAGCCCGCGCGAGCTGCCGCCGGGCCGCTATACGGTGATCCTGGAGCCAGCCGCCGTGCTCGATCTGACCGGCCAGATGTTCCCGGACTTCAGCGCCACGGCCATCCGCGACGGGCGCAGCTTTCTGAGGGACCGCATCGGGCGGAAGTTGTTCGGTGAGAACATCACCATCCACGACGATGCCTGGCACCCAGGCCAGGCGGGCGCGCCGTTCGATGGCGAAGGCGTGCCGCGAAAGCGCCTCACGCTGGTGGAGCGCGGCGCGGTGCGGGAGATCGCCTGCAGCCGGCAGGCGGCGGCGCTGGCGGGGTGCCCTCTGGGCCCGGCTCCCACGGGCCACGGCTTCCCCCTGCCCAACGAATTCGGCGAAGCGCCCGTCAATATCGTGATCGCCGGCGGCGAAACTCCCATCGAGGAGATGGTGGCATCTACAGAGCGCGGCATTCTGGCCACGCGCCTCTGGTACATCCGCGAGGTGGACCCCTACGAGAAAATCTTCACCGGGATGACGCGCGACGGCACGTTCCTCATCGAAGGCGGACGAGTCACCGCGGGCGTGCGCAATTTCCGCTTCAACCAGGGCCTCATTGAGATGCTGTCGAACGTGGAAGCGCTCTCGGCGCCCATGCGCGCGTCCGGGGAAGAGACGTTCGACATGGTGGCGCCCGCGATGAAGGTGCGGGAATTCAACTTCACCGAAGTGACGCGGTTCTAGGCGCTTACGGCGCCAACATCGACAAAAACTTGTCGATGTTGAGAAGTCAGAAGCCAGGAGACAGAAGCCAGAATCGCCCCGGGAGTGTTGCGCGTTCCGGCTTCTGACTTCCTCGACTTCTGACTCCTGTGGCCCCGCCGGGGCCATAGAAGTCGATCGAAGCATCGATAGCCGAACTCGATGCTATCCTTTGTGTTTATGCCTCCGCCGAGACCTGCCGCCCGAAGCTTTCGCGACCTGCTGGTGTGGCGCAAAACACACGAGTTCGTGCTGTTAGTCTATGCTTTCACGGCCGACTTTCCAAGGCAGGAGACCTACGGCTTGTCGCAACAGATGCGGCGGGCGGCAGTCTCCATTCCGGCGAATATCGCCGAGGGATTCCGGCGGCGTGGCATGGCCGACAAGGCGCGCTTCATGAACATGGCGGAGGGATCGCTGGAGGAATGCCGCTACTATCTGATCCTGACGCAGGACTTGGGATACGGAGACACAGCCACGCTCACCAGCACCCTGGAAGAAACCAGCCGTCTCCTCAACGCCTACGCCGCCGCCATTCTGTCTTCTGGCTCCTGACTCCTCGACTCCCATCCGCATCGGATCAAGGGCGAGGCCCTTGGCTAGTTGGTCTGCCGCCCCTTGGCGGGCTTCTCCTCGCCGCGGCCCATCTGGTCGATTTCGTTGAAGTACACGCGGCGGCCTTCGTCCATCGCCAGGTTGGAGAGAATCACGGCCACGGAATCCGCCAGCCCGGTCTCCAGGTCCGCCTTCGGAGGCTTCAGGCTGCGGCAACTCTGGAAGAAGGCGTCGAGTTCGATATCCACGGGGTTGTCCTGCTCCTCCTGCACCAGCACGCCCTTGGCGGTGAGCCACCGCCGCGCGAACTTGGCTTCGCGGGCGAGAAAGCTCTCCCTGGGGGTGAACTCCAGATCGCTGGTCATGATTGGGATGGGCCCGCGGGCGCCTCCCGACGCTACCATGGTTGCGCCGGCCACGAAGGCTTCCTTCTTCTTGGCGTCCGCGGTGGTCACGGTGGTGGTTTTGGGCGGCTCCAGGTACCACCAGGCGATGGCTGTGTGCAGGTCGTCGCCCACCGTGATCTCGATGGTGCCATCCGTGCCCATGATGATCTCGCCCATCTCGGGGCGCGCGCCGTTGAAGAATGGGTTGAACTGGTTGGTGCTGATGGATGAGTAGGTGAGTTTCTGGCCCTTGGGATAGCGGTAGATCAACTGCACGTTGTCATAGACGTCGCGCCCATCCTTGAGAGTGTCCAGGCTGCCCAGGCCCATGACGAATTCCGGCGAGGAGCCAAACATCCAATCGGCCACATCCACCTGGTGCGAGGTCAGCTCGGCCGGCAGACCACCCGACATGGAACGGTAGACCCGCCAGTTGGCGATGTTCGACTCGCCCCCCGGCTTCATGGTCCATAATGCGCTCGGCTTGTTGATCATGTTGCGATGCCACTGCGCGTGGATGTGATGGACGTCCCCGAGGATGCCCTTGTCCACCATGTTCTTCACCACCTGGTAGAAGTAGCTGTAGCGCCGCTGGAGGCCGGTTTGCAGGATTTGCCTGGGATGTTCGTGTGCCAGCGCGCGCAGCGCGTGCACTTCCGCCGGCTTGAAGACCAGGCATTTTTCGCAGAAGACGTGTTTGCCCGCCAGCAGGGCATCGCGAGTGAGGGGGAAGTGCACGAACAGCGGCGTGATCACGAACACCGCGTCGATATCCTTCTGCGCCAGCAGATCCTGGTAGTTCTTGTACGTTTTCGGATTGCCGCCGATGGTTTGCACGCCATGGTCGAGGGCTTCCGGCAGGATATCGCACAGCGCCACGCACCGGCCGCTGTCGATCTTTTTCAGGTGCTTCAGCAGGTAGGTGCCGCGGCTGCCGCAACCGATCATGCCGTATTGCACCTGTTCGTTGGCGGCCTTCACTTTTGGGATGAAAGGGGCTCCCTGGACGGCCGGAAGGGCGGCGGCGACGGCGCTCACAGCCCCGGCGGCCTTCAATAGATCGCGGCGGGAAACGTCATTCTCCTGCGCCATATAAAGACGACCTCGCAATCAAGAGTATTTTCTCCCGATTGTAGCATGGGGGTTCGGAGTGGCCCGGCAGCCCTCAGATAGTCTCAGTGCTCTCCGGTTTCGACTTCCGTGCAACTAAAGCAGACGCGGGGGCGTATGATTCTTTCGGTGCCTCGTCGAACGGCATATCCGCTGTGCCTGCTAGCGCTCAGTGTGGTTCTCCGCGCCCAGCCCGCGCCGCCCAAGCCGCAAGTCAAAGACGTCAAGGTTCCCAAAATCCGGACCAAGCCGCAACTAGAGCAGTTCCGCGACGGCGGCTCGCGGTCCGACATGACGCGCATCGACGATTTTCGCCAGCGCCAGCCCGGCGACGGCGTTCCCGCGAGCCGGAAGACTTCGGCTTGGATCGGCTACGACGATGGCAATTTCTACGTCGTCTTCGTCTGCGAATCGCCCGCCGGCCGGACTCGCGCCCGCCTCGCCAAGCGTGAAGACATCTTCAGCGACGACGTGGTGGGTTTCTTCCTCGATACCTATCACGACCGCCAGCGGGGGTACGAGTTCTTCGTCAATCCCCTCGGCGTTCAGGCCGATGCCATCGAAACCGAAGGCCAGAGCGACGATTTCAGCTTCGATACGCTGTGGTACTCCGAAGGCCGCCTCACGCCCGAAGGTTATGTCGCCATGATGACGATCCCCTTCAAGAGCCTCCGGTTTTCGCCCGAGAGCGCTCAAACCTGGGGATTCGGACTTTTTCGCTACATCCCGGACAACAATGAGAACGTCTTCTGGCCCTACGTCACGCAGAAGGTGGAAGGCTTCAATCAGCAGCTCGGTAACATGCGCGGGCTGGAGGGCATCTCGCCTGGCCGCAACCTGCAATTGATCCCTTATGGCACCTTCGGCTCCTCGCACTTCCTCGATAACCCCGACGGCGGCATCCCCTCGTTCCGGAGCAAGATGGATCCTCGCGTCGGCCTCGACGCCAAGGCCGTGATCCACGATTCTCTGACCCTGGATGTGGCGCTGAATCCCGATTTCAGCCAGGTGGAATCCGACGACCCGCAGGTGACCGTCAACCAGCGGTACGAAGTGCAGTTTCCCGAAAAGCGTCCGTTCTTCCTCGAAAACAACGGCTACTTCGTCACGCCGGAGAACCTCTTCTTCTCGCGCCGCATCGTCGATCCCGAGTTTGGGGCGCGCCTCACCGGCAAGCTGGGCCGCTGGAACATCGGCCTACTGGGCATCGACGATCGGGCGCCGGGCCAAACCACCGATCTCGGCGGTCCCAACCAGGGCGATCACGCGGTGATCGGCGTGGTCCGTGTACAGCGCGAGTTCAGCAAACAGTCCAATGCCGGTTTCCTGCTGACCGACCGCGAGTTCGCCGGCAGCTTCAACCGCGTGGAAGCCTTCGATACGCGCCTCAAGCTCGACCAGAACTGGACCCTGTCCGGCCAGGCGATGGCCAGCCAGACCCGCGAATTGGACGGAACTTGTTCCGGCGGCGACGCCTACAACATCGATCTTCACCGTTGGAGCCGCAATTACAACTACGATCTGACCTACATCGATCGCAGCGAGGGCTTTCGCACCGACTTGGGATTTGTCCCGCGCGTCAACATCCGCCAGCTCCAGCAGTTCGTCTCGCGCCGCTTTCATCCCAAGAGCAAAGTGCTGCTTTCCTGGGGCCCGAATCTCTACATGATGGGGGATCTGGATCACCACAACGTACAGCAGGATTGGCAAGTGAGTCCCGGTTTTAACCTGGAATTCGCCCGTTCCACTTATCTGGGGATCTCTCATGCCGAGACCTTCGAGCGCTTCAACAACATCAACTTCCGCCGCAACAGTACGGGAGTTGGCGGGCACACCGAGTATTTCAAGCGCGCCACGCTGGATGGCGGCTATTCCTGGGGCACGCGCGTCAACTACGACGCTCCGAATGCCCTCAACGCCTTCCGCGGCGACGGCAGCGAGTTGCAGGCGCAGCTCACCTTCCGGCTCCTGTCGGGCTTGAAGCTCGACGAGATCTACTACCTTACGCGCCTGCGCACGCGCACCGATTCGTTCCTTGGCGCTCCCCTCCCGGTAGTTACCCGCCCGGCCTCGGTTTTCGTCAACCACCTGGTGCGGTCGCGGCTCAACTGGCAATTCACGCGCGAGCTTTCATTGCGCCTGATCCTGGATTACAACGGAGTCCTGGAAAACCCGCTGCTCATCAATCTCGAGCGGCAGAAGAGCCTCACCGGCGACGTGCTGCTCACCTACCTGATCCACCCCGGCACGGCCCTTTACATCGGCTACACCGACCGGCTGGAAAACCTCGGATTGTTCCCCGGCGATCCGCCCACCGTGGCGCGAATCGGTTTTCCGTCGACCACCACGGGACGCCAGTTCTTTGCCAAGGTGAGTTATCTGTTCCGCTTCTGACCCCCGCACAGAGCCGCGACCGAAAGCGAGCGGAGGGCTGCCTACGTGTGATACCGCTCCATGGTCCGCGGGTTGTAGGCCCAGTGGAATTCCAGCTCGTAGGCCAGGGATTTCGCCAGCCCGTCCAGATCCGGGAAGAGCGTCGCGTAGGTGATGTTCATGCGGTACAGCTCGCGCATTGCCACTTCGCGCACGGTGTTCGTCAGGACGAACTTCGCCAGGATATTCTCCTGGTCGGCGTCGCTCAGAATCTGCTCGATGGGCACGTCGAGAACACCGGGCACCGCGAAAGTGCCGGATTGCGCGATCAACCGCCGGTTCATGGTGTGAGGCTCGCCCATCCAGATGAAGCGATGGTTGCCGGTCAGAAAGTAGCGGCGGAAGTGGCCTTTCACGCGCGGGTCCATGCGCACCGGTTTTTCCGCGCGGCTGCTATCGATGCGCGCGGGGTTCATGGCCCAGACCACGCCGTCGGCCAGGGTCCGTTCCAGGGCGAAGAACGCCGCGACATACGGCGACCAGGTGAAATCGATCAGCCGCGTGGGCGCTCCGTGGTGCTGCATGAGAGCCAGCCACTGGAAATCGTCGTCGGGGTCGGGCGGCTTTTCCAGAAACTGGTGCGCCTTGCGCTTGAAGATGCGCAGAATGCGGCCCTCCTGTTCCGGCCAGGCCGCCCGCGCCACGCCGAAATTCTGGAAATAGCGGGAAAGCGAGCTATAGAGCGGCCAGCGCTCGTCGCGCTCACCGCGAAATGCCCAATTCGAGTACGGCGGATTGACAATCAGCCCGAGAAACGCCTCCCAGGATTCCAGCCGGAAGACGCGGTAGGACCGCCGGGTCCGCTTGCGAGATTGCATTCACTAACTATCGTAGCGGCACACGGCCTGCTCGATGGGAACGCCGCGCACTTCGATGCGCTTGAGGTCCGTCGTGCCCACGCCGTGGGCTTCCGCCAGCAGCAGCGTGTTGTCGCACTTGCGGAAGGGCGCGGTCCCGCGGACGGCGCGCGGATTGTAGCCCATGACGGCCGCCGCCACCGCGTCGGTGCACACCGGATTGAGACCCGCGATCAGCACCCCGGGCTTGACCATCCGCACGCCGCGGATCCACGGCCCTTCGCCTCCCGCGATGGATTCGACCCCGTCGATGATGGCCAGGTGAATGGGGCGCGCGGCCACCAGGTCCGCGACGATGCGCGGAACGCGATATTCCGCCTCGTGGCTCGACCCAAAATGCAGCTCCTGCGGCGCCGATTTCGACGGCTGGCGCGCGCCGCGGTGCAACACCTCCCCGCGGCCCTTGGTAGGACTCTCGTTCGGCTCGTCGGCCCCGGCGTCGTCGCCGT
Source organism: Bryobacteraceae bacterium (assembly GCA_049510555.1). Taxonomy (GTDB): domain Bacteria; phylum Acidobacteriota; class Terriglobia; order Bryobacterales; family Bryobacteraceae; genus Fen-178. Next base: position 31,894 of record JBEKYW010000018.1, on the reverse strand, counting down.
AAATCGAGGCCGGCGTGTTCCCGAAACAGTTCTTAAGCGAGAGCGTCACTCCGCAAGTGGCGTGGTTCTTGAGTTTCGCCAGGCTGACGAAAACGTCGGTGTCCTCGTAGGAATGGTTCAGGTCGAAGGCCGGGTACATGTAAGCGCTGCCGGGCACTTTGAACCGCGAGTAGCGCTTGGCCTTTCCCAGCGCGTTGGTGTTTTCGAATTCCACGCCGGTGGCGGCCGATTGCAGGGCGCGCACGTTCCACCCCGAATCGAGCATCACCTCTTCGAGCGGTCCGCCGGTGGCCCAGGCGCTCTCCACAAAACGGATGCGCCGCGCGCCGGCGCGCCCCAGCAGGTGCGCCGTGGCGCCCACCAGCTTGGGATGCGTATAGTGCGTCACGCCCGGCGCCTGCCCCTGCACCCGGGTCCCCGGACTGCCCGTCATGTTGAGCTTGATGGTGACGGTCTTGTTGCGCACCAGGCCTTCGATCCCGCCCAACTGGTCGAACAAGGCCGCTAGTTTCGCCGTGACGTCCTCGTCATACGAGGCGCACCGGGCGATCGAAACGGGTGCGGCGGGCGCATCCGCGGCCTTGAGCACGGGCGCCGCGCCGATCAGGGCGATCCATTCTCTACGGGTCATGCTGTTGCTCCAGCTTGATGGTAGCGCAGACCGAAACTTTGTCGATATCCACGCCCCAGCCTTCCTCGGTCGGGTAGATTTCCAGCGACTTAACGACGCCTTCCGGCGTGCTGAGGGTCGCGCGCTGGTACTCGGCCGGAAAATGCACCGCCACATTCTCCACCGGGTAATCCGAATAGTTCACCAGGTGCACCACCGCCGTCTTGCCGTCTTCGCTAGCCAGCAGGTTGGAAAGCATCGAGGAGACGTTGAACAGCCGCACCCCCATGTTCCCGCGCCCGACCATTGCATTCACCTCGCGCCAGATATCGTCGAGGCGTTCGAGCTCGGCCTTCTCGAAGGTGATCCGGTCGCCCGGGGGGCTGGGATCTTTCCAACCGGGCGGGCCAGTCAGAAGCATTCCGCCGGAGCGCGTAAAATTGCGCAATACCTCCTTCTGTTCGGGAGTCAGCGCGTCGGCGTCCACGTTCACCGCCATGGTGGCGCCGGCCAGCGCTTCGGAGGTGAGGCGCTGGCGGGGAATCGGCCGCACCGGCGTGTGTCTGGCCGCGATCATGTCCAGGATGCCGCCCGAAACCAGGCCGCCTTTGGCGGGGTCCTGCACGATCGCCAGTTTTGCGTACTCCCGCATGCGGCGCCACTCGGGGTGCTGCTCGAAGTAGCGCAGCAGATCGGCCATGCGCTCCCAATCCGCCATGGTCTTGGCGTCGCGGCGGGCCAAGCGCGCGGCGAAATCGTGGTCCAGCGCCAGCACCCAGCGGGCCCCGCAGATGGCGGCATCGGCAATCGCTTGCAGGTACCGCGCGCCCGTTATCACGGTCTGGGGAGGCGGTTGGTTGGCGATCCACAGCGTGGCGTCGCCCCACGCGCGCACCGCCCGGATGAAACCGGTGTTGGTGTCGATCCACGCGGAGCCGGTGGGGGCCACCTTCTTGGCGCCGTCTTCTTCCACCGCGATGCCGGGCCAGACACCCTGGTAAGTGCCCAGGATGGCAGTGTTGGAACCGAGCGGCATCCGGCCGCGCGCGGTGAGTTCAATCACCGGCGCGCCTCCAGCCGTTTCCTTCACACCGGCGGCAATGCCTTCGGGAAAATCGCCTTCCAATGCGATGCCAGTAACCTTGGCGGCCATCGCTCGGCGCGCGGCGCCAACCACGTCACCCCCCGGAGCGATCACCGCCAGCGTCACCAGGCCACGCCCTGCGGCCGCTTCAACGAATTCGGGGGAAGCCGTTTTCAGCAGGAGGCAGTTGATGGGGGTGCCGGAGAGCAGCTCCAGCGATGCCGGATCGGACCACGGCCAGCGCATCGGAACCCAATCGGAGGGTTGCGGTGCGGCAGCGTGCAAGAACGGCACAAGGCCCAGCACAGCTCCCCAGCGCAGTGCTCGCATCCACATATGTATTAGCTTAGACTACCTGCGTGTGAAGCAGGCCCCCACAAATCACCCTAAGGGCGGGAGACCGTTCCGGAGAGCTCCCATCCTCACCTTCAGATCCGGCAGGTCAAGAGTGACAATATCATAAACACGCTGAAGATTGATTCCCAGATACTCGTGGACCAGCACATTTCGGAAACCCACGATGCCATGCCAGTCGATTTCCGGATGAGCGGCTTTCAATTCTCCGCTCACTCGCTTTGCCGACTCGGCCAGGATCTGTAAGTTCCGCAAGACGGCATCCTGGATCACATCCTGCTCAAGGAACGAAGGGCCTCCACCTCGGCAGTAGCGTTGTATTCGTTCGATGCATTCCAGGATGTGTTCAACGTAAAGCCGGTCGCCCTTCACAGAGGCACGGCCTCCTTCAACACCTGGTCCCGAATCAGCTTGTGCAGGGCGCACTCCTCCGCCACGTCGACAGGACGGCCTAATTCATCCTCCAGGTCGGCAAGGAAGCCGCCCGGGAAAAAGGGGGTTCGGGCCGGTCCCGCCTCGATAAGCAGATCGAGGTCGCTGTCATTCCGGGCCTCTCCCCGAGCGAAGGAGCCGAACACACGAATTCCGCACACGCCGTGCCTGGCGGCAATCGCCAGGATCGCATCGCGCTTGGTGGCGCGCAACTCATCGAGCGTCATGGTCGCCTCTGTTGTCAATCCTACCAAGGATCAAGACGAACCGCTTAACTGATCCACTTCGCCAGACCGAATGCGGCGGCCGATGCCAACCCGCCGATGATCACCGTCTGCAAGCCGCCGCGCAAAGCCGGGATGCCCGTCAGCTTCCCTTTGACGTAGCCGAAGACGAAGAGCGCCACCAGCGTCACCGCCACCGAGACGGAAAGCGCCGAGTAGAGCTGGCGAACCAGCATGTACGGGGCCAGCGGCACCAGCCCGCCGAGGATGTAAGCCATGCCGATGGTCGCCGCGCTGTTGCGCGCGCGCTGGGGATCGGGCTCCTCGAAGCCCAGCTCGAAGCGCATCATGAAATCGACCCAGCGCTTCTGGTCGGCGCAGACGGCCGCCACCACCGGGGCGATATCCTGCTCCGACATGCCGTAACCGCGGAAAACGTCGGCCACCTCTTCGGCCTCTCTATCGGGCAACTCCACGGTCTCGCGGATCTCGCGCTCGCGCTCGGATCGGTAATGGTCCTGATCCGTGCGCGCGGCCAGATAGCCGCCCAGGCCCATGGCGATCGACCCCGCGGCGATCTCCGCCAGACCGGCGATGACCACAATGCTGGTGGATGCGACCGAGCCCGAAAGCCCCGCGGCCAGGGCGAACGGAACGGTCAGGCCGTCCGACATCCCGATCACCACGTCCCGGACCGTCTCCGAGGCTTCGAAATGTTTCTCAACGTGCGGCGTACTGGGCATAAGTCCAACATCATACCCCGTACTCCGGCGTTTGCGCGGCTGTCATCCGAAGTTCTGGAACTGCTTCCAGAAGGCGGGCCAGGGTTGGCGGAGATGGCGGCAAACGAAAAGATCCGGGTGACGTGTGGTCTCTTCATTCAGGACCCCGTAGCGGTTCGTTACGTGACCGGCCAATACGCAGGACTCGAAATTCCGTTCCAGGAAGTCCCGTGATATTCCGGCCACGATCAGAGTCCTTGGTGGTGGATCGCCGTATCCACGCAGCCAGTATGAGTTGACTCCGCTGATCGCTTTGGGCAGCCCGTGGGCCGGACCATAGAGGTCAATGGCGCCGGCTTCGCCGTAGTTGCCCGCCAGGATGCCCACGTGCGCCCGCTCTTCGGCGGGTAAGGAAGCGTGGATGCCGGCAATGGTCTCGACCAACTCGGGCCAGCCGATTTCCTCCCGGAAGTCGTCGTTGGCCTTATCGACCACCCTCCACCAGGGTGAGTTCACCGGGGCAATGGGCAGAACCACCGCGATGGCGATCACACCACCAACCGCGAGCGCGCCGCAGGTGTGCCCACGCACCAGGCGGGCCCAACCGGCCGTCAGCGAGGCGACCGCCCTTTCTTCCAGAACGGCTCCTGCCGCAAGAAGCATGGGATAGGCCGGCGCCATGTAATAGCCCCGGCCCTTGGCGATGAAGAAAAGCACCAGGGGGACGACAAACATCCAGCCGACCAGCCGATACCGCTTCCCATCCGGCGCAACCAGGTAGTAGAAGAGACCCGCGACCCACAACAAAACTGTAAAAGGGTTAGCCGCTATCAGGAGCTGCTCGATCAGGAAATTCTGTGTCCGGCCGATCCGGACGTCGCGCGCATGGATATGGCTCAGGAAGTCCAGAGAGATGAACCCATGCTGAACCTGCCAGACGAAGTTGGGGAGGAAGATCGCGAGCGAGAGCGCCACGCCACACCACAGCCACGGGCTTCTGAGATAGCGGCGCGTCGGGGTGAGGAGAACGCCGGCGATCACGCCGGCAACCAGGAAGACCATTGTGTACTTCGTCATCATTCCGAGGCCGATCACCGCGCCTACCGCGAGCCACCAGCGGGCATCTTCGGATTTGAGCAAGCGGATGACCAGGTAGGCGATCAGCACCCACCAGAGATAATCGAACGAGACATATTGGAATAATGCACCGGCAGTAAGCGGCACGGGTCCAATCGCCACCGCCACGGCCGCGACGATTTGCGCCGCGCGTCCGCCCCCCAACTGGCGGGCCATCAGACCGCTCAGCACCAGCGCCGCCGTTTGAGCCAGGGCCGCGAAAAACCGCACGCCGGCGAGCGACGGCCCGAACAGTTCCAGCGCCACGCGCGCGATGAACGGCGTCACGGGCGGATAGGCAACATAGCCCCAAGCCAGGTAGCGCGCATCGTCGAGTGTGGCCAGCTCGTCGCGGTGAAATCCGTACTGGCCGTTGGTGAGCGTGTGCAGGAGCACGGCGACTAGCGCCAACGCGGCCAGAATCGAAAAATCAGTATCTTGCCGCAGCCGGGACAGCCTCATCCTCGGCCTCACTCTTGTGGCCGTCACAGAAGCTCTTATTGTATGGCACCGCGCCCCCGCCAGTGCGTGATATCACCCAGAAGCGCCGGAGCGCCGGCTCCAACTTCTTGATAACAATGAGTGGATCTTTGGAAGACAGGGTGCATAATTAGACTAGGTCCAATAGCGCCCTCATGTTTCGATTCGATCAGTTGATCCGCCGGGATATGGTCATCCGCGATGTCAAGCAACGTCATCCTGAAACGATCCCTATCTTTGAGCAGTTCCGTTTTCGCCCGGTGTGCGACGACTGCGATATCGAAACCGTCGCGCGCAAGAACGGACTCAATATCCTGGACGTGGTGGAGGCGTTGAATCAGGCCGCGTTCGGACCCAAGGCGGACACGGAAAAACATGCCAGCAACTAAGACCTCTCGCAAGAAAGTGAACCAGAGGACCCAGCCTCTGGACGTATTCTTTTCGCCGAAAGGCGTCGCGGTAATCGGCGCCACGGAGACCCAGAACAGCGTCGGCCGGACGTTGCTCTGGAACCTGGTTACCAGCCCGTTCGGCGGTACCGTCTACCCGGTCAATCCCAAGCGGCCCAGCGTTTTGGGCGTGAAAGCCTACAAATCCATTACAGAGATTCCCGAGCAGGTGGATCTGGCGGTGGTTGTGACTCCGCCTCCGTCCGTGCCCGGGATCATCCGCGAGTGCGGCGAAAACGGCGTCCGCGGTGCGATTGTCATTTCGGCCGGATTCAAGGAGATCGGCCCCGAAGGCGCGGCCATTGAGCGGCGCGTGCTGGAAGAGGCGCAGGCCGCCAAGATCCGGGTGATCGGCCCCAACTGCCTGGGCGTCATGGCCCCGCTTACGGGCATGAACGCCACCTTCGCCACCACCATCGCGCGGCCCGGTTCGGTAGGGTTCATCAGCCAGAGCGGCGCGCTTTGCACTGCGGTCCTGGACTGGAGCCTCAAGGAAATGGTGGGCTTCAGCGCGTTCGTCTCGGTGGGATCGATGGTGGACGTCGGCTGGGGCGACCTGATTTACCACCTCGGCAACGACCCCAAGACCCGCTCCATCGTCATCTACATGGAAACCATCGGCAATGCGCGGGCTTTCCTCTCGGCCGCGCGCGAAGTGGCGCTGAACAAGCCCATCATCGTCATCAAGCCCGGCCGCACGGCTGCCGCCGCCAAGGCCGCCGCCTCCCACACCGGGTCGCTCACCGGCAGCGATGAGGTGCTGGAAGCCGCCTTCCGCCGCAGCGGCGTGCTGCGGGTCGCCAACATTGCCGACCTCTTCTACATGGCCGAAGTTCTCTCCAAACAGCCCAGCCCCAAGGGACCGCGCCTGACCATCGTCACCAACGCCGGCGGCCCGGGCGTGCTGGCCACCGACGCCCTGATCACCGGCGGCGGCGAGCTGGCCGAGCTGACGCCTGAAACCATGGAAGCCTACAATGCCGTGCTGCCGGCCACCTGGAGCCACAATAACCCCGTCGATATCATCGGCGACGCCTCCCCTGAGCGTTATGCCAAGGCCCTGGAGATTGCTGCCAAAGATCCCAACAGCGACGGCATGCTGGTGATCCTCACCCCGCAGGCCATGACCGATCCCACCCAGATCGCCGAGCAGCTCAAGCCGCTGGCCAAGCAGGAGGGCAAGCCGCTGCTGGCAAGCTGGATGGGCGGCGTAGACGTGGCGGCGGGCGAGGAAATCCTCAACCGCGCCAACATCCCCACCTTCCCCTACCCCGACACCGCCGCCCGCGCCTTCAACTACATGTGGCAATACAGCTACAACCTCAAGGGGCTGTACGAGACGCCGGCCATGCCGGAAGATTCCGCCGATTGGACCCCCGACCGCAAGCTGACCGGTGAAATCATCCAGAAGGCGCGCGGCGAAGGGCGCACCATCCTGACGGAGTTCGAATCCAAGCAGGTGCTCAGCGCGTACGGGATTCCCACCGCCAAGACCATCATCGCGACCGATGCCGCCGCGGCGGTGAAAGCAGCCGGCGAAATCGGCTACCCGGTGGTGCTGAAGCTGTACTCCGAAACCATCACGCATAAGACCGACGTGGGCGGCGTGCAATTGAACCTGGGCAGCGCCGAGGCCGTCGAGCGCGCCTTCCGCGCCATCCAGTCTTCCGTCACGGAAAAAGCCGGCGCGCAACATTTTCAGGGCGTGACGGTGCAGCCCATGATCAAGCTCAAAGACGCTTACGAGCTGATCATCGGCTCGAGCCTCGATCCGCAGTTCGGGCCGGTGCTGCTGTTCGGCACCGGCGGCCAGCTCGTGGAAGTGTTCAAGGATCGCGCCCTCGGGCTGCCCCCGCTGAACACCACGCTGGCGCGCCGCATGATGGAGCAGACCAAGATCTACGGAGCGTTGAAGGGTGTGCGCGGGCGCCGTCCGGTGGACCTGGCGGCGCTGGAAGTGCTGTTGGTGCGGTTCAGCGCGCTGGTGGCGGAGCAACGCTGGATCAAGGAAATCGACATCAATCCGCTGCTGGCCTCTCCCGACGGGCTGATCGCGCTGGACGCGCGCGTGGTGGTGTATGGTCCCGAGGTCTCCCAGGACGAGATTCCCAAGACCGCCATCCGCGCCTATCCCACTCGCTACGTATCGCCCTGGACCATGAAGGACGGCACCCCGGTGACCATCCGTCCCATCCGGCCGGAGGATGAGCCGGCCATAGCGCGGTTCCACGAAACGCTCTCCGAGCGCAGCGTCTACCTGCGCTACTTCCATCTCATGAACCTGGAGCAGCGCATCACCCACGAACGGCTGACGCGCATCTGCTTCATCGACTACGACCGCGAGATGGCGCTGGTGGCGGAGCGCCGCCACCCCGAAATCGGCGAGGCCGAAATCCTGGGCGTGGGCCGCATGATGAAGATTCACGGCACCAGCGACGCGGAAGTCGCCGTGCTGGTCAGCGACCAATGGCAGGGCCGCGGGCTCGGCAAGGAGCTGCTGGCGCGGCTGCTCATCATAGGCGCCAATGAGAAGCTGACCAGGCTAATCGCCGATATTCTGCCGGACAATCGCAACGTGCTGCGGATCTGCGAGAAGCTGGGGTTCTCGCTCAAGCACTCGCTGGACGACGAAGTGGTCCACGCCGAATTCAAGCTGTAGGGCGCTCATTCCCTGCCGGCGTACAGCTCGTCGATGTGCTCCTTGCAGTTCGCCAGCGCGTGGGCCCGTCTGAGTTTCATGGTGGCGGTCAGCTCGCCCTGCTCGATGGAAAAATCGCGCGGCAGCACGCGGTACTTGCGCACCTGCTCGAACGGCGCCAGTTGTTTGTTCACACGTGCCACCGCCTTGCGGATCTCGGCGAGCACCGGCGGCGCCTGGGCGATTTCCGAAGCCCCGCGGTTCCTCCACGGGTCCATCCCTTTCAGCGCCTCGGCGGCGGCCGGATTGACGGTGAAAAGCGCGGTGAGGAACGGGAGCCTGTCCCCAATCAGGAGCACCTGGTTGATCAGCGGCTCCATCTTGAACAGATTCTCCACGCGCGCGGGGTAGATCTTTTTCCCGGTGGAGGAGACGATCAGCTCCTTCTTGCGGCCGGTGATGAAGATGTAGCCTTCGCTGTCGACGTGGCCCAGGTCGCCGGTGTGCAGCCAGCCGTCCCGCAGCACCTCGGCGGTGGTTTGGGGATCGTTCAGGTAGCCGGAGAACAGGCAGGGGCTCTTGATGAGCAGCTCGCCGTCCTCCAGGAACCGCGCCTCCACGCCGGCCAGCGGCTTCCCGATGCTGCCCGGCTTGGGGCGGTCGAGGGGATTCAGAGTTGCCACGCCGCCCTCGGTCAATCCATAGCCTTCGATGAGCGGCATGCCGATGGCTTCGTAGAACTCGGCCAGGTCTTTGCCCAGCGGCGCCGCGCCCGAAGCCGCTATGCGCAGGCGCCCGCCGAAGCGCGTGCGGATCTTGCGGAAGAGGAGCCGGTCGGCCAGTCTCAAGGGCACGCCAATTCGCGCCGGAACCGGCTTGCCCGCCCGGCGGTACCGCGCCGCCGCCAGCGCCAGCGCCAGCGCTCCGTAGAACAGCTTGCGCGCCGGAGCGGGACGCTTGCGCAGCTCCGTGCAAATGGTGGAGTAAATACGCTCCCACATGCGCGGCGGCGCCAGCAGGACGGTGGGCCGCACGTTGCGAATTTCCTGGGGCAGCTTGAGGAGGCTCTCGGCGAAAGTCACCGGCATTCCGCAGCGGATGGGCAGGAATTCCATCACCACGCGCTGTGCGATGTGCGCCGATGGCAGAAACGCTACCGTGGCATCTTCCGGCCCCATGGGCAACGCATCCGGCCCCATGTCGATGTTGGACACGATGGCCTGGTGCGTCACCAGCGCCATCTTGGGCTCTCCGGTGGCGCCGGAAGTAAGATACAGCACCGCGGGGTCGGACGGGAGCACTTCCGAGCACAGCCGCTCCAGCAACGCTGGGTCGCCCTGGAGCGCATTTCGGCCCATTTCGCGGAGGTCCTCTAGCGTGAGCGCGCCTTCGGCCCGTCCGGTGAGCAGAATCCAGTGCCGAACCGGCGCCTGCCGCAGCATCTCGAGCATCCGCGGCTCTTCGAGGAAAGCCGCGCGCGCCCCCGTGGCTTCCATGGTGCGCAGCAGGTCCTTGGCCGGATAGCTCGGATACAGGGCCGCCGCCACCGAGCCGTTGGTGACGACGCCCAGGTCGGCCAGATAGAACTCCAGGCGCGTCTCGGAATTCAGCGCCACGATGTCGCCTTTCCCAATTCCCAGGGTTCGCAGTCCGGCCGCAATCTCCTCCGCCGCCTGCCGGTACTGGTTCCAGGACCAGGCCGGCGAGCCTGGCTGAACGAGCGCGGGCGCATCGCCGTAAGCGCGAGCAGCTTCTTCCAGAACCTGGTAAAGGGTACGGGACCTCACTCCATGCACTGTACCAAGAAAACCCGGGGAGTGGTTTAGACACTCACCACGGGGCAGGGCGATTGCCGGATGATGGCGTAAGCGTTGGTGCGCAATCGCCCGAACACCCCCGCCGCCGAACCACGGCCGATCACCAGCACATCCGCCGCCGCCCGCGCGGCGACCGAACAGATCACCTGCGCCGGCTCTCCGGCTTCGATGGAGAGATCGGCTTCAGCGCCCACGGCGTCGAGGAGACGGAACAACTCCCGCCCGGCCGCGGCGCGCGTGTCTGTCCTCCACTGCCATTTGGGACCGTCGCCCAGATCGGGAACACCAGCGGTCGCGTGCACGACGCCCAGGCGGGCGCCGAACTGCCGCGCCAGCCAGGCCGCCCAGTCGAGGGTCTTGGGGCTCTGCGGACCCAGGTCTACAGCGCACAAAATGCTGCGAAACGGAAGCGACGCCAATGCCGGCACTACCTCCAGATGCACCCCGGTCCAGACGGGGCAGTCGGCGTCGTGCAGCACCTTGGCGGTGTTCGACCCCAGGATGAACCTCCGGAACGGCCCGTAGCCGTGAGTCGGCATGGTGATGATGTCCGCTGCTTCATCGCGAGCGAGATCTACAATCTTTTTCGCCGGATCGCCTTCGAGGACCATCCTCCGCACCTTCAGGCCGGCCAGCTCGGCGGTGATGAACGCATCGAGTTCCTTGGAGGCCTGTTCAGCCCGGTTGCGATACAGTTCATCGAGCATGGACCCGGCAATCTCCAGCGCGCCGAATTCATAGTTGGGAGGCGTCAAAACGTGCAGGACCACGAGTTCCGCCTGGAAGTGCCGGGCCAGCGACTGCGCATAGCGCGCCGCTCCCACCGAGCGCTCGGAGAAATCCACCGGCAGCAGGATCTTGGAGAAAGATCGCATGAGCGTCTCCTTTGCCGGACGGCGCGGCCAGCCCGTCTCATAAACAGGATAATCCGATTCGAAATCTCAGATCGAGCCCGCGGCAGAGGCCTACCCGGCTTGGTCCAGAGCATCCGGCCGGGAACGTGCCCGCTGGACGGCGGTATCCGCAAGGTACAGCAAGGCCTGCTGCACCAACTCGGGAGTGCCGGGGTCGGGGTGCCGGAGAAGCAGAATCAGCATTCGTATCCAACGGAGTTCCTCGGGTTCGATTCCGATTACAGGAACGGTCTTGCTCATCAATGTTGGCGCTCAACTCTCTTTTCGACCCCGGTGCGGGATTCTTCAGCGGACGGGATTCTGCCGGCTCACGATTTCGGCGCCGCAAACGATAAGAATCTCGTGAGTTCCTTTCTGCGGGATGCGGAAGAAATCTTTGCGGCTGCTCGTGCAGGCGGGCCAGAGGATTGCGATCTTGCCATCCTGGTGAGCCGCGAGGGCGGAATCCACATGGTCGCCGGATCGGATTGGGGATTGGAGCCGTTGCGAATGCGCCATGGCGCGACCACCGCTTACCGGATCGCCCGCACTGGCGGGCGCCTGCGGCTGGAAGCGCGGTCCGCCCATGAGTCCTGCGTGCTGCGGACGGACCAGCGGGAGCGCCCTCTGGCCGCCATCCCCGACTTCCCTCGTTACCGAACCCTCGGTTGAACTGGAAAACTACAGGTTTCCGCCGGCCGTCCGATAAGAAGACGTAAGGAGAGACTTGACCGGCCCCGAGGGCACCCTCATGGGCCGGAGACCTCTTCCAAAGGAGCCGTTATGGATGTAACCGCAGTGAACCTCAGCGGGCAGGCTGCCCCTGCGCCGGTGCCTGCGATTCCCGGCGACCGTGCCGCGGAGAACCGTGAGGTGGTTCAGGCCGTCAAAGCGTTGAACGGCACGCAAATGTTCGGGCAGGATAATGAATTGATGTTTCAGAGGGACTCGCTGACGCGGCGCATGGTGATCCGGGTGGTCAACCGACAGACCGGGGAAGTGCTCTCGCAGGTTCCGCCGGAGTATGTCCTGCGCCTGGCCGAAGACCTCAAGGGCCAGTCCGGCTCATAGCCGAAAAGATGCGGCCGCGGTAGACGAGGTTCGAGATTGGGAGAACAGCATGTCGCACAGTGCGCGTGACGCTTACCTGGAGACGCGGATCCTCTCGGCTGATCCCATCGAGCTGGTCCGCCTGCTCTACCAAGCCTGCATCGGCGCGGTCGAGGACGCGCGGCGCCATTTGGCCGCCGGTGAGATTGCCGCGCGGTCGCGGTCGATCTCCAAGGCGCACCAGGTCCTGGTCGAGCTGGCCGGCGCCTTGGACCACCAGCGCGGCGCCGACATCAGCCAGCGGCTGGCGCAGCTCTACGATTACATGCAGCGAAGGCTGATCCAGGCCAATCTCCAGCAGGATGATGCGCCGCTGGCGGAAGTGCGCGGATTGCTGGCCACTCTGGCGGAGGCATGGAACGGAATCCGGCCCCCTGCCGAGCCCGCGGTCCCCGCCGAAAGCCCCTGGGCGTACCCGCTGTCTCAGGAGCGGCCCGCGGCTTACGCGTCACAAGCCTGGAGCTTCTAGTCGTGTCCTTCGCGCTGTAAACCCGAGGCAATCAGGTCCGCCAACCCCAAGCCGCCCTGCTTGGCCATGGCGATGGCAAACTGCTCCTCCGCAAATTCGGTGGCGCAGTCCCCGGTCGGGTCGTCACTCGACCCCAGCCACCCTTTGCCGCTCTCCCGTATGGACCGCAAGATCTGGCCCAGCAGCAGCGCCTCGAACTGTTGCGCGGCGTCGCGAATCTTGGCGGGATCGTCCGGCCTGCGGGCCGTGCTGCCCGCAACACCGCTGGCCGCGGCCGGAGGAAGAAGTTGCGCGATTCCCAATTCACTCATGTCTCAGATCACTTCCACTTCCGCTTCCAGCGCGCCCGCCATCCGCAGGTTCTGCAAGATCGCAATGATGTCTCTCGGCGTGGAGCCGATGGCCGCCAGCGCGCGCACCAGCTCCTCCACCGTGGCGCCTTGTTTCAATATGATGTTGCGCGCCTTTTCCTCTTTGGCCCCCACGGTGGTCTGCGGCACGACTTCGGTCGTGCCTTGCGCGAGCGGCGCCGGCTGCGACACCGCGAAGCTGGTCTGGATCTCCACGTTCAGGTTGCCATGCAGGATGGCCACCGGGGCGATGCGCACATCCTTCCCCAGCACGATGGTCCCGGTGCGCTCGTTGATCACCACGCGGGCGCGGCGGTCGGCTTCCACGGTGACGTTCTCCAGTTCGGCCAGGAACTCCGTGGCCCGGGAGGCGAACTCCGGCGGAATGGTCACACTGATCAGGCCGGCATTTTCGGCGCGCGCCAGCGGAGCGGCCGCGCCGGTGAACTTCTTGTTGATGGCTTCCACGATCCGCGCCGAGGTCGTGAAATCCGACTGCTCGAGTTGCAGCCGCACCACGGTTTTGGGGGCCACCGAAGGCGCGGCTCGCTCCACCGTGGCGCCGTTGGGAGTTCGTCCCACCGTGGGATGGTTCACCATCTGGGTCGCGCCTCCGCGGCCGGCAACGAATCCGCCCGTCACCACGGGGCCTTGCGCCACGGCGTACACCTGGCCGTCCGCCCCGCGCAGCGAGGTCAGCACCAGAATGCCGCCTTGCAGGTTCATGGCGTCGCCCATGGCCGCCTCGGTGGTGTCGATGCGCGTTCCCGGCTGGGCAAATGGCGGCAGCGTCGCGGTCACCATTACAGCAGCCGTGTTCTTGACGCGAATGGCCGTGGGCGATACCGCTATGCCCATACGTTCCAGAATGTTGGTCAGGCTCTGATTCGAAAAAATGGTCTGCTGCCGGTCGCCCGTTCCGGCCAGCCCCACCACCAGCCCGTAGCCGATCAGTTGGTTGTCACGCACGCCTTCGATGGCGACTAGATCCTTCAGCCGCGCCGCCCCCGCGCTGCCCGCCAGCAGCGCGCATGCGATCGGTATGGTAAGCCAACGTATTCTCATGTTCAAAATGGCAGCAAGCCCAACAGCAGCCGGTAAAGGAAGAACGGCCGCTTGATGGCGTCACCCACCACGCCCTTTCCATTCACGCGCACTTCAAGCTGTCCCAACCGGTTGGACTGCACGCTGTTGGTGGGATCGATGTCGGCCGGGCGCACCACCCCGCGGACCGTAATGGTCTGGCGCTCGGAATTGATCTGGATGTCTTTGGAAGCCTCCACCACCAGGCCCCCGTTGGGCAGCACGTGCGTAATGCGGGCGGTGAGCGTGGTGTTCAAGGTGGTGACCCGGCTGGTGGTCCCCTGGCCGGAAAGTTGCGTGTCGCCGGTGACCCCCGCCAGGTTGGCCAAAGGCCCGGCAACCTTGGTGACACCGGCCAGGGCGCTGACCGAGTTCTTGGTGCTGGAAGTGCGTGCCGTCTTGGTGGTGCCCGTGGTCACCGCCGAAGCCTGTTCCGCCACCACGATGGTGAGCACATCGTCCACCTGGCTGGCGCGCACGTCGCGGGCTGAGTCCGCCAGACGCGATCCGGCCAGCCAGATGGCGCCCGGTGTAATGTGCGCGGCCTCCGCCGAGCGTGCCTCCGCTTCCGAAATGTATCGGTCCAGCGGCGCCTTGGCCGGAGGAGCGACCGGCTTCTTCTTCCCCAACAGCGGCGCGGTCATCAGGACCATCGCCAGCGCCAAACCCGCCAGTCGTTTCATGGCATCACCTTGGCGGCAGCGGCGTCCACCGAAACCCTGCCCTTCCCTTCCACTCGCGCCAGAAAGCGCTTTTTCGAAATCGGATTTCGTACCGGGATGGTCTCGCCCAGCGCTCCCGGGCCTTCCGCCGTGGCTTCCAGCTCCAGGTGCGCGCCGCCGTCCCGAACCTCCACGCGAACCGTCTCGCCGCGCATGATCTCGCGCGGGTTTTCCAGCCAATCGGTGCGGATGGCCGTCCCGGCACGGATGGGGAGACGCGGCCATTTGCCGGCCACCTGATCGATGGTGCGGGCGAAAGGCTCGCTGGCGGGGAATTCCTGGCGGGTCTCGAGCCTGAGTTGGGCGGCGGCCACCGGCTGGCCCGATGCCAGATCCCCCACCGCCACCACGCGCTCCACCGCAACCAGCACCTTCACCCTGGCCCAGATCGCGAAGGCGCGGTTCCCGGCGTAGTGTACGCATCCCACCCAGAGCGCACCCCCCGCCCCGCGCCGCAAACCGCGCGCCGGGAACTCGACTTCGCCTTCGGGGACCGGCTGCCGGCTGAATTCCAGAATCTCGATGCTGGTTTGCGGCAGCGCCTTCTGCATGGCCGCCAGAAACCTGGCAGGATCGGGCGCTCGAACCGGACGCTCCACGCAGATTTCCGTATCCGGCGCCGCCGGCAGGTTCAGGCGCGCCGCCAGGCGGCGCAGCTCCCCAACCCGGAAGACGCGCGCCACGCCCGGCGCCGGAGCTAAAGCCACGGGAGTCTCCGGGGCCACGGTATCCATGGACGCAAAGGCCGGAGCCAGATCCCCGGCCAGGATGTGGTCGGAGCCGGCGCTCACCGCCAGGCAGCCCGCCAGCGCAAATGCCATCGGCAGCATCATCGACTCAGGTTGTTGACTTGCTGGTACATGTTATCGGCGGCCTGCACCACCTTGGAATTGGCCTCGTAGCCGCGCTGCGCCACGATCAGGTTTATGAACTCTTCCACCACCGAAACATTGGACTGCTCGACGTAGCCTTGCAGCAGACTGCCCAGACCCTCCTGCCCGCCCGGCGGGCCCACCGTGGGATCACCCGAAGCATCCGTGGGACTATAGAGGCTGCGGCCCAGGCTGTTCAATCCCGCCGGGTTCTGAAAGTTGGCAAGCGTGATCTGCCCCGCCTGCTGGGCGGCCGTCTGATTGGGCAGCGTGTAGGTGACGGTGCCATCCGTAGCGACCATGATGGACTGCGCGTCCTGCGGGATGGTGATCTGCGGCTCCAGCGGATCGCCGTCGGAGGTCACGATGTTCCCATCCTTGTTGAGGTGGAAGGTGCCGGAACGGGTGTAGGCCAGTTCGCCGGAAGGCAGGCGCACCTGGAAAAACCCGCGGCCCTGGATGACCATATCCAGCGGGTTGTCGGTTTCCAAGAAAGATCCCTGCGTGAACACAATCTCGTTGGACGACGCGCGCGTGCCGAGGCCCAGTTGCAGCCCCGTCGGCACCACCGTCTGCTGTCCGGCGGCGCTCCCCGGCTGCACCATGCTCTGGTACATCAGGTCCTGGAACTGCGCGCGGCGCATCTTGTAGCCCGTGGTGCTGGCGTTGGCCAGGTTGTTGGCGATATTGTCCACGTTCATTTGCTGCGCGTTCATGCCGCTGGCAGCGCTGTACAGTGCTCGAATCATCGCATCTCCTCTTCTAGACCTTGGCCACTTCCTCAATGGCCTGCTTGCTCATGTCGCCGGCCAGCGAGATGGCCTTCTGCAACATTTCGAATTGCCGCATCACGCTGATCAGCCGCACGGCGCCTTTCGCGGTGCCTGTGTTGGAGTCCTCCACATGGCCTTGTTCGACGGAAGTTCCGGAGGGCGTCGTGGGCCGCGCCGCCGGGTCGGAAACGCGGAAGTAACCGCCGCCTTGTTTGGCCAGTCCGGCCGTGCTGGTGAAGTCCACAATCGCCAATTGCCCGATCACGGCGCCGTCCTGCGAGACGGTGCCATCGCCCGAGATTTCAATAGGACGCGAAGGCTCGACCATCAGGCTGGCCCCTTGCGCGCCGCGAACGGCGAAACCGTCGGCGGTGACCAGCTTCCCGCCCGCCCCCAAACGAAAACTGCCGTTGCGTGTATAGAGCGTTCCACCAGGCCCATCCACCGCAAAGAAGCCTTTCCCGGAAAGCGCCACATCGAGCTGGTTCCCGGTGGAGCGCACCAGCCCCTGCGACCAGTCGGTCCAGCGCTGCTCGACCACCGGCATGGTGGAAGGCGGCTCGTTATCCTGCGCCTCCGGCGCCACATAAAGGCTGTAAAACTCCTGATCGGCTTTGTACCCGCCGGTGGATGCGTTGGCCATGTTGTTGGCCAGCAAATCGAGCGCCTCCATGCGGGCGCGAAGCCCGCTCGCCGCGATGGCCGTGATGGGGTCCATGGCGGCATGCTACCAGCACTCCGCGGTCCAAGCCGAGTTTTGGAGGTAAATCTCTCAAAATCCACGAGCGTCGGCCGATAAGCCTTCGAGCGGAGGTACGCTCGCGCGACGATTTCTTGCCGCGCGTTCCTTCGCGGACAATTTCCTGGCGCAACACCCGGCGTCAACCCCTTGAAAACGCCCGCGCCCGCTTTGGCCCCCCATCTGCATCCGATGCCTGCGTGACCGCCTTTGCGCCGCTGGCTTCGTTCCTCGCGAGCCTCCACTTGCCGCCGCCTTCCGCGCCCCTGGAGGCTGAGGCCCCCGCCGGCAAGGGCACCGCGGCAGCGGCCAGTCCTTCGCCGGCGCTGCCGTTCCCCGCGGTGTTGGGAAGCCTGGTCGAAACCAGCCAGCCGGCCACCACACCTAAAGAGGACGCCGCGCCCAGGGAAGCCAAACCGGCCCCTCCGGCGCGTTCTCTCCTCTCTGGCAAGGCAGCGCGCGAGTATGCTCCACGGAACTCGCAACCCGGCCAGGCGGAGCCGCTCCTCACGACCCCGGTTGCCGCGACCATGGCAGTGACTGTGCCGATGGCGGCGGCTACACCGGAGGAACCCTCGGCCCGTGCCACCACGGCGCCCCAGACCACCACGGAAGACCTTGCCCGCGTGGCTGGACAGGATTGTCTCCGGCGCCAGCCGGCCCCGGCACTTCCGAACAGCTTGGCCACGGCCCCCAACTCTCCGGTTTCCACGGGTGCCCCTGACCCGGTCAGCGCGGCAACGCGCCTCTGGCGCAGCAACCCTGCGCCGTCCGGCTCTCAGGTGTCGCGCGGTTCCGGGGCTGCGGCTGACGCCGCGGCAGGTGAAGGGGATACGCCTTCGCTCCCGGACCCGGCGGCAGACCCGGCGGCGGCGCCGGCGAAGGGTTCGACGGTCCCCCAGCCGCCGGTTGCCAGCCTGCGCGCGCCGGAAAAGCCGCCCTCGAAAAGTCCGCTCGATCCGATGCCGCCAACGCCGGCGGAGCCGGCCGAGGGTGCGCCCGTCAATGCCGCCACTGCCCTGCGCGCGCCGGAAAAGCCGCCCTCGAAAAGTCCGCTCGATCCGATGCCGCCAACGCCGGCGGCGCCGGCCGAGGGTGCGCCCGTCAATGCCGCCACTGCCCTGCGCGCGCCGGAAAAGCCACCCTCGAAAGGTCCGCTCGATCCGATGCCGCGCGCGCCAGCGGCGGCGCCGGCCGAGGGTGCGCCCGTCAATGCCGCCACTGCCGAACCGGCCCGGCTTTCCGTTGCCAGGGCGATTCAGCCACCCCTTCCCGCCGAAGCACAAGACTTCGCCCGCTCCCGCGCGCAAGGGCTCGGGGAACCGGTGGTCCAGTCTGGCCGCGAGAACCCTGGGGAAGTCACGGAACTCGCATTCGGAGCGCGTCTGGTCCCGACGGCCGCGCCCGCGGAGGCGCCGGCCAGCGATCCGCCCGATCCGCTGCCGGCCCCCCACACCACGCCCGCGCGCCCACCCGTTGCGGCTGGCACGGAAGGTGCAGTCCCGGAGCCGGCCATCGAGGCGGCTGTGGCTCCCCTCGGCCCCGTCACCAGCCGGCCTGGCGATACCCCGGCGGACAGCTCGAGTTCGCGCCAGCCCGCGCCGCGCGACCGGGGTGAAGCTGTCGCGCCGGAGCGGTCCAGGAAATCGGAGATGCCCGCGCCGTCGTCGTGGGACGTCTCCCCCGCAAGCCCGGCCAGATCATCGTCCGACGCGGCTTATGCGCCGGCAGCGCGCCTGACCGACGCTTCCAGCCAGCCGGAGCACTCGGTTGCGGCGGAGCCCGCGCCGCCGGCGGCAGCCCCGGCATCGCCGGCCGTGCCACCACCCTCCCAGCCTCCGGCAACGGCACGAAACATCCATCTCGAAGTCAACCGTGGGAACCAGCGGGTGGAAGTGCGGCTGACGGAACGCGGAGGCGAGGTGCAGGTGGCCGTCCGAACGCCCGACGCGCGCCTTGCCAGCGCCCTTCGCGAGGACTTGCCGACACTCTCGTCGCGGCTTGCGGAAAGCGGGTTTCGGGCGGAAACATGGCACCCGGCGTCATCCGGAGCGTCCACCGAGGCGCCCGCCGGGCTCGGCGACCGGTCTCGGCTGCCTTCCGCGGGAAGTCCGCCGCAGGACCCCAACGGCCGGTCCCGCCAGAATGGCGGCCAGCCGCAGGATGATCCGCATCCCCAGCAGCCAAATGTCCCGGAAGAGCAATCTGATCGAAAACACCCAGGAAAGGAATTCGCATGGCTCATGTCATCTCTTCGCTAACCGCGCAGGGGCGCCCCCCGATCCCCGCGCCCGCGCACCTGGCCGCGGTTAAGCCGCGCCAGCACGCTGCTGAAACAGACACCTCACCGGCAGCCACCAGCTTCCGTGCTTTGCTGCCCGGAAAGGCGGCTTCTGCGGCCTCCCCGGCGGTAGCGCCAGCGCTCGCGGCCGCCGCCACCGCGCCGGCAGTATCGCCAGCGGCGCCAGCGCTCGCGGCCGCCGCCGGTACTCCGGCGCAGAATCCGGCTCCTACCGCCGAGTCTGTCTTCGGCTCCAATCCCTGGATCGTCAACCCCACGGGAACGGCGCCGGACGGCAGCTCGTACAGCTTCAACCCTCTCTACTTCGCCACCGCCGCCACGGCCGCCCAGGTGGCCCAGATGGTGGGAGGGAAGGTGGTGGCCAGCAACCAACTCGTGTCGGCGGCAAGCCCCTTCGTACAGCAACAGCCGAACCAGATGGTGCAACTCGCCAACGGCACGCTCATCAACGCCGGGCTGGTGGCCTCCTTTTACACCCACGGCTATCCGCAATCCTACATCGACCAACTGATCGCCAACGAGATCGGCAGCACCACTTAGGAGAAACCAAGCATGTCACCCAGCATCGCTGCAACCACTAACACCACGCCGGCTTCCGGAACCAGCCAGACTTCGTCCACCAGCTCTTCGGCCACGGTCGACCAGAACATGTTCTTGCAGCTTCTGGTGGCGCAGCTCCAGAACCAGGACCCGCTCAACCCCGTCGACGGCACGCAGTTTGTGACGCAGCTCGCGCAGCTCCAGCAGCTCGAGCAGTCCGTCAACACCGGCCAGGATATTACGGCCATCCGGAACGATCTGGACCAACTTCTGGCCAATAGCAGCAGCACCACTACTTCGAGTTCGCAAACTTAAACGGGAGAATCACATGTTCACTTCGTTTTCAACGGCACTTTCGGCGTTAAACGCCACCTCCACGGCCATCGACGTGGTAGGCAACAACCTGGCGAACATGAACACGCCGGGGTTCAAGACCAGCGAGGTGTGCTTCCGAGACCTGGTGACCGAATCTCTGGACGCGGGACTCGGCACCACGCAGGTGGGATTCGGCACCGGCCAGCCGCTGACTGTCCGCGAGTTCACCCAGGGCGCCATCCAGACCAGCGCCGGGCTGATGGACGCAGCTATCCAAGGAACCGGCTTCTTTGTGACCACGGACAGCTCCGGCAACACGCTCTACACGCGGGCGGGCAATTTTACCGCGGACAGCTCCGGCAACCTGGTCACCGACACCGGCAACTATGTGCAAGGTTGGACCACCATCGACCCGACCACCGGGCAGGTGGATACCAATGGCCCGGTCGGCAACATCATCGTTCCCGTGGGCAGCCTGAAAGCGCCTGTTGCCACCACGATCTTCAGCGACGACCTCAACCTGAACTCCGCGGCAACCGCGGATGCCACCTCCAGCTTCACCACGCCGCTGACGGTCTACGACAGCCTGGGGACCGGCCACGTGCTGACGCTCAGCTTCCAAAAGACAGCCGCCAATCAGTGGAGTTATGACGTGACCATCCCGGGAGAGGAAGTCACTGGCGGAACGGCGGGGACGCCCTTTGACATCAGCGGCGCCAGCGGCGCTCTGACCTTCGATACCAACGGAAAGCTGACGGATCCCGCCGCGGGGAGCCCCATCAATTTCAGCATCACGGGGCTGGCCGACGGAGCGTCCGACATGAATCTGAGCTGGAATCCGTACAACAGCGACGGGTCCGGACGGATCACCCAGTTCGGCGAGCCTTCGGCTTCCTCGGCCAGCTCGCAGAACGGCGCGGGGGCGGCGCAGTTGGTCAGAGTGGGTCTGGCGGACGGCGGCGGGATTCTGGCGCAGTACTCCGACGGGACACAGGTGACGGTGGGCCAGGTGGCGGTGGCTTCCATTCGGAACCCCGAAACCTTGGTTGCGGTCGGCAACAACAGCTTCCAGCTCAGCCAGCTCACCGCTACGCCGTCTATCGGCGTGCCGGGGACCGGCGGCCGCGGCACCATTCAGGGCGGTTCGCTGGAGGCTTCCACCGTGGACATTGCCACGGAGTTCACCAACTTGATTGTGTACCAGCGCGGATATGAGGCCAATGCCCACGTAGTCACGACGGCGGATCAATTGACCCAGGACACTATCAACCTGATCCACTAAACCGCCGATGACTCCTCAGGAAGAAATTGCGCCGCTGGGCGACGTCCCGGTGGAGATCGAAGTGGAACTCGACCGGCGCACCATGAGCACGCGCGAGGTGCTGGATCTCGAGGAAGGCAGCGTGATCGGCACGGCGCGGTCGGCCGGCGAGAACATCGACATTTATGTCGGCGGCGTGCTGTGCGGTTCCGGGGAGATCGTGATGATCGAAAACACGCTGGGCGTGCGGATCACCGACTTCCGGGACGACATTTGAAGGGGCCTTGGGCATGCCTGTGATCGAACAGATCGCGGCGGTGGCGGCCGTGCTGGTTCTTCTGGCCGCGACCTTGTGGTGGCTGCGCCGGCGCGGATTCGCCGGGGCGCCGCTGGCCCGCAGGACGGCCCGGCGCAGGCTGGAGTGCCTGGAACGCCTCCCGCTCTCGCCACAGCACACGCTCCATCTGGTCCGGCTGGGAGATGCGGCCTTGCTGGTGTCGTCCTCCCCTGCCGGCTGCGCCCTGATTGGGAGTTTCTCAGCGAGCCGACTGGAAGGCTCGCGGGAGGCCGCTCCGTGAGCGCTTTCCGCGGTCTCGCCGCGCTGCTGGCGGGGGTTCCGGCCATGGCCGCGACCTCCCAGCCTCTCTCCCTGGCCGGCATAACGGCCGGAAAGGACGGTTCCAGCCTCAGCGTCCCCATGCAGATCGTGATCCTGCTGACGCTGCTGACGCTGCTTCCGGCGGCGGTCATGTCCATCACGCCGTTCCTGCGCATCGTGGTGGTGCTGCACTTTCTGCGGCAGGCCCTGGGCACTCAATCCACGCCTTCCAACCAGGTGCTCCTGGGACTGGCGCTGTTTCTGACCATCGTCATCATTCAGCCGGTGGTGGCGGATATGTACCACCAGGGGTGGGAGCCGATGGAGGCGGGGCGGTTGACGCCGCAGCAGGCCCTGGACCAGGGCGCCAAACCGCTGCACAACTTTCTGCTGCGGTTCGCGCAGGAGAAGGACATCCGGCTGTTCGTGGAGATCGCCCATTCCCCGCCGCCCCGCACGCCCGCGGACCTGGAGTTCAAGGTCCTGCTTCCGGCCTACATTCTGTCCGAGCTGAAGACCGGATTCCAGATCGGCGCGGTGCTGTTCCTGCCGTTTCTGGTGATCGACCTGGTGGTGGCCTCGGTCACGCTCTCGGTGGGCATGGTGCAGTTGCCGCCGGTCATGATTTCGGCGCCCTTCAAGATTCTGCTGTTTGTGCTGGTGGATGGCTGGAACCTGGTGGTTGGCTCGCTCATGAAGAGTTTCTACTAATGACCCCTGAATTCGCCATCCAGATCATCCGAGAGACCCTCATAGCCGCGTTCTGGCTGGGCGCTCCGCTGCTGGCCATCGCCTTCCTGGCGGGCATCGTGGTCAGCCTGGTGCAGATCGCCACCTCCATGCAGGATAACGCCTTCAGCACCATCCCGCGCCTGGCGGCCTTTCTGGCCGGACTGCTTTTGCTCATGCCGTGGATGCTCCAAAGGATCACCACGTACACCACCGCGCTTCTGGGAGATCTGAGCCGGTATGCCCGCTGACCTGACGCTCTCGGCTGGCACGCTCTACGCCTTCCTGCTGGTGCTGGCGCGCGTGGGGGGCGCTTTGGTCTTCGTGCCGCTGCCCGGCATCAAAGGCGCGCCGGAACCGGTACGCGTGGCCTTGGCCCTGGGGTTCACGCTGGCCCTGTTTGCGCGCTGGCCCGCCATCGACGCTTCGGCCGTCACCGCGGCAAGGCTCGCCGGCTGGGCCGTGGCGGAAGCCGCGCTGGGGATCGCCATTGGCGTCTCCGTGTCCATCGTGCTCGAGACGTTCGCGCTGGCGGCGCAGGTACTGGGGCTTCAGGCCGGCTACGCTTATGCCTCCATTATCGACCCCAATACGGAGGCGGACTCCGGGGTGCTCCTGGTCTTCGCGCAGCTCACCGCCGGCATGCTGTTTTTCTCGCTGGGTCTCGACCGCCAGATCCTGAGGCTGTTCGCGCAGAGCCTGGAGAAGATTCCCACCGGAGCTTATGTCTTTGGTCCGGTCTCCGCGCAGTCGCTCATCCGGCTGGGGTCCAGCCTCTTTTCCACGGGGGTTCGGCTGGCGCTGCCGGTGGTCGCGCTGCTGCTGCTGGTGGACGTCGCGCTGGCGCTGCTGGGGCGTCTCAATGCGCAACTGCAACTGCTCACCCTGGCTTTTCCGGCCAAGATGCTGACGACGCTGGTGGTGCTGAGCTGGGTAGCGGTCCTGTTCCCCCGCATCTTGCAGGAGCTTGCCGAGCAGGCCTGGATCACCGCGCACCAGGTGCTGGGGATATGAAGCGGCATGGCGGACAAATCCGGCAAGACCGAGCAACCCACCCACCGGCGCCTGCAAAAGGCCCGGGAGGAAGGGCAGTTCCCCGCCGCGCGGGAACTCGTCGGGGCCTTGCAGTTCATGGTGCTCCTCAGCCTGCTGGGGGTGGGCGGGGCCCACTGGTTGGCCCAGTTTCGTCAGACCACGCGCGCGCTCTTCACCCAGGCCTTTGCCCGCGAATTTGGCGCCGCGGACCTGTCGCGCATCGTCTGGCAGCTTTTCTGGCAGCACTTGCTGCCGCTGGCGATGGGCGGCCTGGCGGTAGCGGCGGCGACCCTGGCCTTCCGGCTCGTCACCACGCGTTTCGGTTTGAGCCTCAAGAAGCTGGCGCCCGATCCGCAGCGCTTCAGTGTGGTTTCCAGACTGCGGGAACTGCCGCGGCAGAACCTGCCGTCGCTGGTGCAGGCCATGGTCATGCTGCCGCTGTTCCTGTGGGCTGTCTATGCGCTGGCGCGCGACAAACTCGAGGTGGTGCTGGCGCTTCCGCTGGCCGACGTAGGGAACGGCTGCGTCTTCATCGGCGGATCGCTGATGGAGCTGTTCTGGAAAGCGGCCGGGGTGTTTCTGGTCTTCGGAGCGGTGGATCTGGTCCGCCAGATGCGCCGCTACAAGCGGGACCTGCGCATGAGCAAGCAGGATATCCGCGAAGAGCTCAAAGACCTGGAAGGCAATCCGCACATGAAGGCGCGGATTCGCCGGCTGCAACGCGATCGCCTGCGGCACCAGATGATGAAGGAAGTGCCCAAGGCGACGGCGGTCGTGGTCAACCCCACGCACTTCGCGGTGGCCATTCGTTACCAGTTGGAGAGCATGGCCGCCCCCGTGGTGGTCGCCAAGGGCAAGAATTACCTGGCCCTGCGCATCCGCCAGAAGGCCGTGGAACACCAGGTTCCCATCATCGAGAACCCGCCTCTGGCGCAGGCCCTCTACCGGTCGGTGGAGGTGGGACAGGAGATTCCCCAGCACCTCTATCGCGCCGTGGCCGAAATCCTGGCTTACATTTTCAAGCTCATGAACGGGAGGCTCCCAGGCTAAAACCATGACGCCCGCCAAAGCCATTGCGACACCGGGCGGTGTGCCGGGCGCTTCGCTCAAGTGGATGCAGGCCATCCCGCTCTCGAAGGTGGGCGAGCTGGCGGTGCCGATCGCGGTGCTGGCGATTGTGATGGCGCTCATCACTCCCGTTCCGCCTTTCGTAATGGACCTGCTGATCGTCACCGACCTGCTCATGTCCGTCACCGTGATGATGGTTGCGCTGTACGTCATACGCCCGGTGGACTTCAGCTCGTTTCCCAGCACCCTGTTGCTGCTGACGTTGTTCCGGCTGGCCCTCAACATCTCCTCGGCCCGGCTGATCCTGCTCTACGGAAACACCGGCACGACCGCCGCGGGGCAAGTGATCGGCGCGTTCGGCAGCTTCGTGGTGGGCGGGAACTACATCATCGGCGCGGTGATCTTCCTGGTGCTGATCGCCATTCAGTACGTGGTGATCAACCACGGCGCCGTGCGCATTTCCGAGGTCACCGCCCGTTTCACCCTGGACGCGCTGCCCGGCAAGCAGATGTCCATCGACTCGGATCTGAATGCCGGCCTGGTGGATGAGACCGAGGCCAAGCGGCGGCGCAAGCAGCTCACCACCGAGGCCGAATTCTACGGCGCCATGGACGGCGCCTCGCGCTTCACCCAGCGCGACGCGGTGGCCAGCATCCTGATCACTTTCATCAACATCGTGGCCGGCTTTCTGATCGGGGTGCTGCAGCATGGCATGGATTTCCGGAAGGCGCTCGAGACCTACACGGTCCTGACCATCGGAGACGGGCTGGTCACGGTGATCCCGGCGCTCATGATTTCCATCTCGGGCGGCCTGATCGTCACGCGCGCCAGCTCGGATGCGCGGCTGGGCGTGGAATTCGGGCGCCAGATTTTCGGCAATTCGCAGCCGCTGCTGCTGGCGGCCGGCGTGCTGGTGGTGCTGGCGGCGCTGCCTTCCATGCCCATGCTGCCGTTTCTGCTGTTAGGAGGCGGCGCGGGGGCGGCCGGCTGGCGGCTGCACCGGAAGGAATTGCGGAGCGCGGCCCCGCCCGCGGAAGGCAGGCCGGCGGCGGCCCGGGAAAACCTGGAAGCGCTGCTGCACATCGAGCCGCTGGCCATCGAGGTGGGGCTGGGCCTGGTGGGGCTGGTGGAAGGGGCGCAGGAGTCGCCGCTGCTGCGGCGCATCTCGGCCATCCGGCGGCAGCTCGCCACCGAGCTCGGCTACTTGCTGCCGCCGGTGCGCGTGACCGATAACCTGTCGCTCCGCAGCCGCGAGTACCTGATTTCGCTCAAGGGCGTGGAAGTCGCGCGCTATGAACTGCCGCAGGGCTGCGAGCTGGCCATCCCCGCCGGCGCCGGCAACCCGCCGCTCGAGGGCCAGCCGACGCGCGAGCCGGCCTTCGGCATGAGCGCGCTGTGGATCCCCAGCGAACGGGCGGAACGCGCGCGCAGTGCCGGCTACACGGTGGTGGACGGCGTCAGCGTTCTCGGCACCCACTTGGCCGAGCTGATCCGCCGCCACGCGCACGAGCTGTTCTCGCGCCAGGACGCCAAGCGGCTGCTGGACCGCGTGGCCACGGAGCATCCCAGGGTGGTCGAGGACCTGGTTCCGAAGCTCCTGCCTCTGGCCACCCTGCAACGCGTGCTGCAAAACCTGTTGCGCGAGCGCGTTTCCATTCGCGACGCCGTATCCATTCTGGAAGCCCTGGGGGAGGCGGCCAGCGCCACGCGCAACCCGGTGCTGCTGACCGAGTACGTCCGCCAGGCGATCCGCCGCGCGGTGGTGAAGCCCTACTTAAACCGCTCGGGCGACTTGCCGGCGTGGTTCCTGGATCCGGCCATCGAGCAAACCGTGGAATCCGCCGTGGAGCACGGCGAGCAAAACAGCCATCTGGCGCTCGCGCCGCAAGCCATTCGCGAGATCCTGAACCGCATCTCGAGCCACATTCCGTCGTGCGAGACCCCCATCGCGGCGATCACCTCCGCCGGAGCGCGTTACTTCCTGCGCCAGATTGTGGAGCCGACGTTGTCCAACCTGTTTTTCCTGGCGCACAACGAAATACCGCCCGGGCTGCGGGTGCAATCGCTGGGGAACATTCAGTGAAGCGGGATCTACAGAAAACCGGGCCGCGTGACGATAGATCCCTGAGGGCGGAAAAGCCCGCGCGGCGTATCGCGACCAGGAGCCGGCCTACATGAAGATCAAATCCTACTACGCCCTTTCGGTGGAAGATGCCATAGCCATGGCGCGCCAGGAACTGGGGCCGGAGGCCATGCTGCTGAACAGCCGCAAGACGCTCCCGGAAGCCCGCCATCTGGGTGAGTATGAAGTGGCCTTTGCGACTCAGATGTCCGCCGGCGAAACGCCGGAGGCTTTTGCCGCGGCCGCGCCCGAGCCCCTTCTTGCCGCCACGCCGCCCGCGGGCGACCGCCTGTCGATGGAGGTAGCGGACTTGAAGAGGGAGCTCGAAAGCATCCGGCGCACGCTCACGCGGTCGGCCTTTGCGCCGCCGCAGTGGCTGGGGGCTTCGCCGGATCTCTCCAACGCTTATGCGGTGCTGACCGCCAGCGAGGTCTCTCCGGACCTGGCCCGCGAAATCGTGCACTGCGCCGAATCCCGGGCGGGGTCGTCTCCCGAACTGCCGCAAGCGTCCTTGCCGCACCCGCTTCTGCGCTCCGATGGGACGGCATTCCAGCGCGCCCTGGTGGAGGAGATGGAATCCCGTTTCACTGCCCAGCCGATGCTGGGCCGGGGGGAAGCGCGTCCGCGGATCGTGGCTCTGGTGGGGCCTCCCGGCGCCGGCAAGACCACCACCCTGGTGCGGCTGACGGTGAATTACGGGCTGGCCAGCCGGCGTCCCGTCTTGCTGCTGTCCGTGGACACCTATCGGGTGGGAGCCGCCGAACAGTTGCGCTCCTACGCGGCCATCCTGGGCGTCGGCTTCCAGGTGCTGGAGACCACCGCCGCCCTGGCGCAGGCCATCGAGGAGAACCGCGGCAAGGAGCTGATTTTCATCGATACTCCAGGTTTGGCGGGCGGCGAGCTGGGCCAATCCTCCGGCCTGGCGCATTTTCTTTCCACCAGGAGTGATGTCGACACGCACCTGGTCCTATCGTCCTCGATGAAACCCGCCGATCTGACTCGCGTGGTGGATTCTTTCGAGGTCTTTCGGCCCCAACGGCTGCTGTTCACCAAGCTCGATGAGACCGGTTCATTTGGCCCCATCCTCAACGAGGCCGTGCGAACCGGCAAGCCGCTGTCCTTCTTTACCACGGGACAGCGCATTCCGGAGGACCTGGAGGCGGCCAGCCGCAGCCGGCTGGTGGAACTGATCCTGGCCGGACACTGTGCCCGGGCGCAATCGGCGGCCTAGACGTTGGGCGGGTATGGCGGAAGCGTATGTACTCGAATGCGGCACCAGAAGCAATCAGCGACGATGAACGCGAGCGGCTCATCCTGGAGCACCTGCCGCAGGTGCGGCTGATCGCGCGGCGCATCCAGGAGCGCCTGCCGGAGAACATCAGTTTGGAAGACCTGGTGTCCACTGGCGTGATCGGGCTGATTTCGGCGATTGACAACTTCGACCCCCGCCACAACGTCAAGCTCAAGACCTACGCGGAGTACAAGATTCGCGGCGCCATTCTGGACGGCTTGCGCGGCCTGGACTGGGCGCCGCGGCAAAAACGCCATAAGGCCAAGCAAATCGAAGCCGCCATTGCGGTGGCCGAGCAGCACCTCCAGCGGTCGCCGGGGGAAGAGGAGATTGCCGCCCAACTGAAGATACCGATCGAGGAGTACCACCAATGGCTGGTGGAAATCCGCGGCCTCAACATCGCCAGCCTGGAATACGCCGGCGGCGAGCATGGCAGGGACATGCTGCACTATCTTCGGGATGGCGGCGAGAATCTTCCCTCCACTCTGCTGGAGAGATCCGAACTGGAGCGGCTCCTGGCCGAAGGCATCGATGGGATTCCCGAAATTGAGCGTAAGGTCCTCAGCCTCTACTATCACGAGGACTTGACGTTGCGCGAGATTGCGCAGGTTGTGCACCTGCACGAATCCCGCATTTCGCAGTTGAAGTCGCAAGCCATCTTAAGGCTGCGGAGCCATCTGGCCGCGCAGTGGCCAGCGGTGCGAGGTGTGATGACAGCATGAGCGCGAGCGAAAACGACCGGCTGTTCCGGCTGAACGAAGTGGAGAACGTGCGGCTTCTGCTCGATCAGTGGACCCAGAGTCTGGCGCAGGTTCTCGAATCCATGGCCGACCAAAAGCCGGAGGTGCGCTGGGAAGTGGCCTCCGGGCCGTTGCCCGAAACCGGTGTGCCCGGCGCGGAGACGCCCGCGGCGGAAACGGAAATCCTGTGGTGGGAGCAGCCATTTCAGACCACACCTGAAACCACGGTATGGGTGGGGGCGCCGCGCACAACCTGGGAATACGCCGGCACTCTCGTTCTGAAAGCCGCCGGCCTCGAAACCGTCGCGGCGAGCGAGGCCAAGAACACATGGTTTGAAGTTGTCGCCCAGTCTCTCGGGGCCATGGCCCGCTCGATCGGGTCGTTGCTGGGCTGCGAAGTAACGGGCGGGGCCGGCCGGGAAAACGCGCCCGGCCCGGAGGCGCAAGAATGGGCGCCGGTCTCCTTGACTTTCACCGAGACGCCCCTGGCCCCCCTCCTGGCTGTCTTCAGCCCGAAGCTCCTGGCCATGATTTCCGTGCCGGGCCCAGAGGGCACCCCAGAGGGCGCCCCGGAGGGCGCCTCCGAGGCGCCCTCTGGGCCCGGCGCCGAACCGCACGATGACGCGCAGGACGCGCAGGCGCCCGGATCTGCGACACCCGGTGCGGGCTATTCGACGCTGCGTTCCCGCACCCTGGAGCTCTTGCTGGATGTAGATCTGCCCGTCAGCATCTCCTTTGGAAAAACGCAGCTCCCCATGAGGGATGTCCTGAAGCTGACCACGGGTTCCATTGTCGAGCTGAACTGCGGAGCGAACGAGCCGGTCCAAGTGCTGGTCAATCACTGCCTGATTGCGCGCGGAGAAGTCGTCGTAGTGGAGGGAAACTACGGCGTGCGCATACAGCAGATCATCAGCCGCCAGGATCGTTTACGGAGCCTCTGATGAATGCGCTTGTGCTCCCCTTGACGGCCCTTGGCGGCGTGGTGCTGGTGGGCATGTGGCTGAGCTTCCTGACGCTCGCCCGCGCCAGGGCGGTGCTCCGTGACGCCGAGCAGCGCGGCAACGCCGGCCTGAAGCAGTGGGAGGCCGCGCTCCGGGCCATGGGCCAGGATCTGGACGGCCTGGGCGCGCAACTTGGCGATATTCGGCAGCAGCCGCCCTTGGCCATGGCTCCCGCTTTGCCCAGACCCGGATTGAATCTGAGCACGCGCTCGCAAGCGTTGCGCATGCACCGCAGGGGCAATCCACCGGAACGGATTGCGGCCGCGTTGCAAGTGCCCCTGCAAGAAGTCGATCTCCTGCTCAAGGTGCAGCGCATCATCGCCGGCAATCTTTGAATCGAGCCCGCCCCAATCCGGGCGATGCGCGAACTCCTGGAGGGAGCGTGAAAGGTTCTCTGCCCGATGTGCTGAAGTCAGGAAACGGTGTAGCCTTATGAAAGAGATGAGCACGGCGATGCAACCAGGCCTTTTGGAGGGAAGCGACTCCGTAAGCGCTGACACTGCCTCGACATACGAACCGATCAGCAGCGTTTGGGAAGGGAGCGACGGCGATCTGCTCGAAGCAATGTTCGGGTTCTACGCAACGATTCCGCCGGAGCCAATCTTGGACGCTACCTACAACGCGGGACGGTTCTGGCGAGGCTCTGCGCGCGACGTTGTGTCGATGGACATTGACCCGCAGTACAAGACCGTAATTGTCGGCGACAACCGCAAAATGACGGGGGTCCCGTCCGCGAAATTTGGTGTCGTTGTTTATGATCCCCCCCACGTTGGGCCGCAAGGCCGGGACAAGAGCAAGAAGCGATTCGACGTGGACTTCGGGGCGACGGTTGAGTGTGGCAAGAAGCAGGATTGGAACCTGAGCTATCTCTACCCGCCATTCTTGAAACAGGCTAAGCGAGTATTGAAACCGGACGGGCTGCTACTTGCGAAAATTACCGATATGGTGAACAACCACAAGTCGAAATGGCCCCACTGCGATTTCATGCGAATGGCTGAGGAAGCCGGGTTCACCGTGTGCGATCTGATCGTCAAGATTAGAAACGGGCCGATGGTCTCTACCAAATGGAAGGAAGCTCATCACGCACGGAAGCGGCACTGCTTTTGGATTGTGTGCCGTAACGGTGATGAGTGTGAGCGACGATCATCGCTTCGGAAATAGCTCGTCCCATCTGCTCACACGACTAGTACCAGGACGACCGACGCCCGGCACTTTGCTGCCAAACCCGCTTTTCGACCACCTGGCTCCGAATACCACGGTCTACGTCGAAGCCAGAATGATGAGGATCGCCGCCAGCATGATCTTCAGGCACTCAGCCGTAGGTGGTATCACAATAGGGGACAGTTGAAGTCCGGTAAGAGACCGGGGGATCAGCCACCAAAAGTGCGTGTTCCGCCGGCTGTAGTCTTCTTCTTTCGGCCGCCCAGGCTGTTGTGGCCGATCATGGCGTCAAGCATGGCTTTCCTGGACATCTCTACTTTCTCCTGTAGGGTCGGCTCAGTAGCCGGATACTTGCTCTCCATCTCGCGGCGCAGATCATTGAACTTCGCCGCCGCTGCTTTCTGCGAACGGCTCCGAAAGATTTCGCTCCCCCCTAGCAGCACAACATGAAGGCCTCCTTCTGTTTCGGTGAGATGCAAGTCTCCCGGAATGAATGAAGCTTTCACTATTCGGCTTCGCGCCCCCCGGCTATAATTGTAGCGCGAGCCGGGCACACACCTTTAGCGCACTACCGCAATCCCCATCCGTCCGCAATCCGTCGATAAGATATCACCGCCGAGACGCCGAGACACCGAGAAAACCAGATCAACCGGTTCTCCGCGTGCTCGGCTTGCCCGGCGCGCCAACCTGACGGAGGCCGGAACGGGTGAATCACCTTGGATAGCATTTCACCGATTCGGTACAGACGCCGAGGTGGCCGAGAGCGCCGAGAAACTCTAAATTCTCGGCGCCTC